>CAYZTJ010000001.1:0-32007 GCA_964481215.1 uncultured Nitrospira sp.
ATGCGCGGCGGGCTGCGCTTGTAGAGATACAAGTGCCGGGCGATCAACGCGGTGATGCGATGAGGTTTCATGATGACTCAGGCTAGGGGCGATGGGCAAGGGGCGATGGGAAATGCAAAGATTTCCCCCTCTAGCCTATCGCCCCTCGCCTATTGCCCTCTCTCGCTCTCCCGCGCAATTCGCAGAAACACTTCCTCCAAATCCCGTTCGCCGAAGCGGGCGGTGATTTCGGCCGCGGTGCCCTCCGCCACGATCTTCCCCCGCTGCAGGAAGATGATCCGATCCGTCATCTCTTCCATCTCTTTCATATTGTGCGAGGTATAGAGGATGCTCAACCCCGTCGCCCGCCGCACGTCCTTCAGCAAGGTGCGCGTCTTGTGGGCGATATCCGGATCGAGGCTGGCCGTCGGCTCGTCGAGAAACAGGAGCTTCGGCTCCGTGAGAATGGCCTTGGCCAGCGTCAGCCGGGTCAACTGCCCGGAGGAGAGCTTGCGCGTCACCTTCTCCCGAAACTCCTCCATCTCGAAGGTTTTCACCACCTCGTCGATGCGGTGCGAGACGTCCTTGAGCCCATAGAGATTGCCGATGAAGCGAAGGTTCTCCTCCACGGTGAGGGACTGCGGCATCGACAGATAGGTCGACGAGAAATTCACCTGATTGAGAATCGCCTCGCGGTGGGTTGCCAGGTCCAGACCGAACATCTGGATGCGCCCGGCCGTCGGAGTAATCAAGCCCAGGAGCATTTGGATGGTCGTCGTTTTCCCGGCCCCGTTGGGACCGAGGAGGCCGAGAATTTCGCCGGCCTTCAGATCGAACGACACCCCGTCCACCGCCACGAAGTCACCGAAGCGCTTCACCAAGCCATGGACTTGGAGGATGGAAGTGGGGGGTTGGCAGTTGTCAGTCATCCGTTCTCAGTTTCCTGACCAGAGCGGCCAGCATCTGCTTCACCTCTGTCACCTGGGCGGACAATCTCTTGTAGTCCTGCGGACCAACCAGTCGAAGATCGTGCACCAGAAGTAGATGATACTGCAGCTCGCTAGCAGAACCCATTGCGATCTGGACGAAACGGGCAAGCTCCAGCCTTCCAGAACGCCCACACCCTTCAGCAAGGTTGGCTGAGACGGATACGGCCGCCCTCCGGATTTGGCTCACTAAGCCAAACTGCTCATCTTTAGGGAAGGTTGCCGTCGCTCGATAGATAGCCAGTGTAAGATGATGAGACTTCTCCCATACTCTCAACTTCCTGAAATCTTGCATGGCCTGGTTGGTTCACAAACGACTCGACCATCCCTCACTGATCACTGCAAACTGACAACTGACTACTCCTATTCAAAGAGCGACTGGCTGATCTTTTCCGGCAGATGACAGGTGTCGCACTTACGGCTGAGAACCTTGTGCTCGTACTCGGTCTTGCCGTCGTGGCAGCGGAAACAATCGTTGAGGGCGGAGGCGCGGAGTTTCGTGCCTTCCGGGTGGGTCGGCAAATGCGGCTGGCTGTCGGCGGAGACGTGTCCGCGCGGGAGCACAATGGGATAGCCCTTGATCGGCTCCCCATGCACCACGCGCGCATGACAGGTGGTGCAGCCCTCGCCCTGGCCACGCTTGCCGAAGGCCTCCATGTGCTT
Source organism: uncultured Nitrospira sp. (assembly GCA_964481215.1). Taxonomy (GTDB): domain Bacteria; phylum Nitrospirota; class Nitrospiria; order Nitrospirales; family Nitrospiraceae; genus RSF151. The sequence goes on from CAYZTJ010000001.1 coordinate 1,629, forward strand.
GCGGTGGCTCATGATCAACCCGACGTCCTTCACCGGCGGCGGGAGATCGCGCGGGGCGACTTCGGACACACGGAGAATGTTGCGATGGCAGCTCAAGCAAACATCGGACGACACGCGGGCCTGCAAATTGTGCGGGTCGGTCGGATGCCCGAACAGGTAGATCGCGACGTCTTTCGTGCCGGCCCAAGCCTTATCGTGCAACCAGCCTTTCACATCTGGCCGGACATGGCAGGCCACGCAGGTAACCTCTTTGTGGGAAGACCTAACCCAGCTCTCATAGGAGGGCGCGATGGTGTGGCAGGAGGCGCAGAACTTGGGATGATCGGTCAACGGAAGGGCGATGCCGCCCAAAAGAGCCGCACCGATGGCGACCCCGATGATGACGCTCCCCCTAGGAATCCATCCCATTGTGCTTGGGGAACCGCCGGATGATGAAGTCCGCGATCTTGGGAATGTCGTCCGGATCGAACAGCGGCACGTGGTACTGAATCGGCTTGTTGGACACCACCGCCAGCAGGCCATCGGGTGAGACCGGCACTTCGCCGGCCTGGTCTCGAATCACCACGATCTTGGGATAGCCTTCGCTCTTCCACCCTTCGGCGATGATGAGATCGATGGAGTTGTCGAGGTAGCGGTCCCGAAGCTCGGTGAGCTTCGTTTCCTCGGGCACGTCCTTGAACATGGCCAGACTGCCCTTCGAGAGGACCAGCACGGCGCTGGCTCCGGCGCGCTTGTGCCGCCAGCTATCCTTACCTTCGGTGTCGAGATCGAAGCCGTGCCCCGCATGTTTGACGGTGGCGACCCGGTACCCGGCTCTGACCAGTTCGGGAATCAATCGCTCGATCAGCGTGGTTTTCCCGCTGTTGGACCGGCCGACGAAGCTGATGATGTGTGGCGCCATGGTGTTCAGCAGCAGGAGAGCCGATGGCCTGGATGGGACGGCTGGTCGGACTTCCCCGCGAAACCCTGCCCGCTCAACAGCTGGACCGTGACGGCATCGCCGGGATTCACCCGTTCCACGTCCTCCGGGATATCGATCAAGCAATTGGCCTTCACCATCGACGTGAGAATGCCGGACCCCTGATCGCCGGTCGTTCGCACCTTGAACACGCCGTCTTCGCTGGTCAGGATACCGCGGAGGAAATGCCGCCGGTCGTTCTTCTTGGTGAACTTCTCCTGAAAGAGCGCCTGCACCACCGGACGGCCATAGCTGCGGTGCCCGCCCATCTTCAACATGGCCGGCCGCACCAATTGTTCGAACGTGACCATCGAGGAGACCGGATTGCCCGGCAGGCCGAAGGCCAGCTTGCCTTGGATCTTCCCGAAGGCCAACGGCTGGCCGGGGCGGATGGCCAGCTTCCAAAAGTGCATTTCGGCGCCCAGGTCTTTGAAGACCGCCTTGGTAAAGTCGTAGTCGCCCATCGACACGCCGCCGGAGAGCACGATGATGTCCGCCGCCAGCCCGTGCGTGATTTTTTCTTTGAGCGCCGCCGGATTATCGCGCGCGATACCGAGCAGGATCGGAATCCCGCCGGCTTCCTTCACGGCCGCGGCGATGCCATAGCTGTTGGAGTTGATGATCTTTTCTTCGCTGAAGCGCTCGTCCAAATCCGCCAGTTCGTCGCCGGTCGAGAGAATCGCCACACGAGGCTGCTGATAGGCCAGGACGAAGGACTTGGCCAAGATCGCCAGCATCCCCGCCTCGCCGGGGCGGATCTGCGTCCCCTTGGCGATGATGCACTCGCCCTTCTTGACATCTTCGCCCTGCGGCCGGATGTTGGCGCCCCGCGGCTCCGCCTTGAACACCTTCACGTTGGTTTGGCTGGGTTCGGTCTCTTCGACCTTCAGCACCGTGTCCGCGCCATTCGGCAACGGCGCCCCGGTCATGATGCGAATGGCCTGACCCGGGCCGACGGTCTTGGTCGGCATCTTGCCCGCGGGCACATCCTCGATGATGGTCAGCGTGACCGGCTTGCCGATGGTATGCTCGGATCGGATATCTTCAGCGCGGACGGCAAACCCGTCCATGGCCGAATTGTCCCAGGGCGGATTGTCGCGCTCGGCCACGATGTCCTCGCCCAGCACGCGGCCCAATGCCTCTAGAATGCTGATTTTCTCCAGGCCCAGCGAACCCGCGGCATCGAGCACGATGCGCTGGGCGTCTTGAAGCGGTGTCAGTCCTTGCATGGCAGTCTCAGTTTCTCGCTATCAGCTATTCGCTATCTGCTCTCAGCTCTTCTTGAGCGACGGCATGCGGATCAACGACGCGCTCTTCTTGCAAAACGATTCGACCTTGTTGGCGATCTCATGATAGACCGCCGCCGTGGGCGTATCCGAGTTGAACAGGGCATAGGGCTCGCCGGCATCGCTCTGGGTCACCACGTCGGGATCGAGCGGAATCCGCCCCAGGAACGGCACGCCCATGTCGTTGGCCGAGGCTTCGCCCCCGCCCTTCCGGAAGACCTCGATATGATGGCCGCACTGCGGGCAGTCCAAGCCGCTCATATTCTCGACGATGCCGACGATCGGCACTTCGCTGTCGCGGCAGAAGGTCACGGACTTGCGGGAGTCCAAGAGCGCGACTTCCTGCGGCGTCGTGACGATCACCGCGCCGGTGACCTGGCCGAGCAAGTCGATGGTCGTGACCGACTCGTTGCCCGTCCCCGGCGGCAAGTCGACGAGCAGAAAATTCAGATCCTGCCATTCCACGCCGCCCAGCAATTGATTGATGAACTCGTACTTGTAGGCGTCGCGCCAGATGATCGGATCGTCCGAGTTCTGCAATAAGAACGACATCGAGGCGATCTTGAGATTGTAGGCCTGGAACGGGATGATGCCGCCGGAGGTGCTGATCTTGAGCTTTTGCCCTTCGGCGCCGACCATCTTCGGAATGTTCGGGCCGTGGATATCGAGATCGCAGATGCCGACGTGCCAGCCCTTCAGCGCGAGGCTCACGGCCAGATTGGTCGTCACCGTGCTCTTGCCCACCCCGCCCTTGTTGCTCATCACGAGGACTTTGTGCTCGACGCGCTCCATGCGCTTGGCCACCAGCCAGCGGCTGTGGCCTTCTTTATCCTTCTGACAGCGCTCCGTCTCGTCGCAGATGGCGCAGGCCCACAGATAGGTGCAGGCATCGCCGTTGCCCGAGCTCGGCGGCTGAATGATGTTGAGTTCTTTGCCCATGGATGACGCCTTACCCTTTCCTCTGTTCCATGTCGCTCAGACGCTCGCGAACAGCAGCGAGTCGTGTGGTCGTCGACGAACGGCTACGATCGCCCTCGCGGCACGCCGACATAGTCACCGCCCCCGGCCAAGGCCGGACTCGGCGCCTTGACCGCGGCGAGGCCGCCCACCGGCGCCGTCGCGGACGCCGGCTCGGCCGTCTTTTTCTTTCCGAACACGCCGGCGCTGATGATCCCCACCTCGTAGAAGACATACATCGGCAGCGCCATGAGACATTGGTTGAACGGGTCGGGCGTAGGGGTCAGCACGGCAGCGACCAGGAAGGCGCCGAGGAAGGCCCATTTGCGATAACGCTTCAGGATCGGCGCATCCACCCAACCGAGCTTGGCCATCAAGGTGATCGCCAACGGCACCTCGAAGATCAAGCCGAACACCAGCAGAAACCAGAGCGCAAAGCCGACGTATTGCGCAATCGACAATTGCGGGATGAAGCCCGCGTTGACGCCGTAGGAGATCAAGAAGTTCAACGCGAAGGGCAGGACGAAAAAGAACGAGAAGAGCACGCCCAGGTAGAAGGCCAGCGTACTCAGAATCACGAAAGGACCCACGAATCGCCGCTCATGCGTGTGCAATCCGGGGACGACGAACTGCCAGGTTTCCCAGAGCACGTAGGGCGTAGCCAAGACCAGCGCAAAGAGGCCGGCTACCTTCACATTCTGCCAGAGAGCTTCCGCCGGCGCCAAAAACACGAATGGCACGGCGGGCAATTCGGTCGGCACCCAGGCCAGTTGGCCCGGCACGAACATGTTCTGGAGCGGGACCCGGAGCCACTGCACGAGCGTATCGGCATAGAAGAACGTGCCGATGAAGACGATCGCCGTGGCGATAACGGCGCGCGTGAGCCGGACCTGGAGCTCCACGAGGTGCTCCATGACCGGCATCTTCTTGTCTTCCAGCGGCTTAAAGACGCTGTCTTGCAGCCACTGGTTGAACCGGGTCAGGGTGTCGGACATGATGGTCTTCAGCTCTCAGCTCTCAGCTCTCAGCCCAAAGCCAAGAGCTGAAAGCCGAGAGCCGATCGCTCCTACTTCGGATTCACCGCCACGAAGAGATTATTCCCCTGCCGGCTCAGCAAGAGAACGACCATCTCGTCTTTCTTAATCTTCGCCGCGGTGGTCTTGTAGTCATCCAAGGTCTTGATCGATTCGCGGTTGATCTCTTGGATCACGTCACCGCGCTGAATGCCGGCGGCCTCGGCCGGACTGCCGCCCTCCACATGATTGACGACCACGCCCGTCGTCTTCGACGGCAGGTTGAGCTGGCTCAGGGTCGTGGGGTCCAGGCCCTGCACTTTCAGCGAAGCCAGCACGTTGTCCGGCGGTTTGGGCGCCTCCGGTTGCGCCGGCGCCGGGGTACTCGGTCCGCTCTTCTTGGCCAACTGCTCGTCCGTCGGCCGTTCCGCCACTTTCACCGACAAGACTTGCTCTTTCCCGTCCCGCAGCACTTTCACCTTGGCGACGTGGCCTACGAGAGTCCGCGCGACGAGGTTCCGGAGCTGGCTGACGTTGGCCACGTCCCGATCGTCGAAGGCGATGATCACATCGCCGCGCTTGAGACCGGCCGGCGCGGAGGGCCCGTCTTCGTTGACGTCGCTGACCAGCACGCCGCCGCGCTTCTGATCCGGCAGCTTGAACGACTTCGCCAACGCGGGCGTGACCTCTTGAATCGCAATCCCCATCCAGCCCCGGACCACCTTGCCCGTCTTGGTGAGGCTGTTCACGATATCGACGGCGATGCTGCTGGGAATGGCGAAGCCGATGCCTTCGGACCCGCCGGTGCGGGAGAAGATCGCGGTGTTGATGCCGATCAATTCGCCGTTCATGTTGACCAAGGCCCCGCCGGAATTGCCGGGATTGATCGCGGCGTCCGTCTGGATGAAATCCTCATAGTCCGCGATGCCCACGTTCCCCCGGCCCAGGGCGCTGATGATGCCCAGGGTCACGGTCGAGCTCAACCCGAAGGGGCTGCCGACCGCCAAGACCAAGTCGCCGACCTGGAGACGCTCCGTCTGCGCCCACTTCAACGCCGGCAAGTTGGCGACCTCGATCTTCACTACGGCGAGATCGGTCTTCGGATCGGCCCCCACGAGCTTGCCCGGGAACTCCCGCTTGTCGCTCAGGGTCACGGTGATTTGCGTGGCGTTTTCCACTACGTGATTGTTCGTCACGATGTAGCCGGCCGGATCGATGATCACACCGGAGCCGGCGCTCTGCTCGGGACGGCCGGGGCCGCCGCCGGGCGGTCCCGGCATGGGCGGGATGGGCTCGCCGCCGGGCGGCTCTTCACCGGGAGGCGCCTCGCCGCCTCCGGGAGGGCCTCCGAACGGACCGGGCGGCAGTTGCCGTCGGCCTCGACGCCCCCCTTCACCGCCCGACACGGCGATGTTCACCACCGCCGGCGTGACCGAGCGGACGATGTCCGAGAATCCCTGCGCCAAGGCCGGCGGCACCGCGGCGCCTGCCGCCGGCGCCACGAGTGTCATCGGCGCGAGCGCGAACCCGAGCAGAAGGAGACCGACCACGAGGCCTTTCCCTGACCAATTCGACGAAGCGCTCCCTTGAGTGTGCATCATTGTGTCCCTTTTCTCCCTTTCGTCACGAGGGCCAGTCCGACGTAAGCGGTCAATTTTACACTATCTCTCCCTGCACCTTCAAAGCAGAAAAGCCCCCTCCGGCGCCGAGCGGACTTCCGAAGGAGGCTTTCGAACCAGTCGAGAATTCGGACGCGGTGGACCGGCTCACCCGCCAGCCTGGGCCAGTTCCGCCTGCCGCTTCTGAATCCAGGCATCCTGAAGTCCCAGGACCAGCCGCTTCACCGCTTGGTTCATCGCCACGACCCGCAGGGTATTCGGCGCGCCGACATAGGTGGGCGGCCACCAGCGCCGCTCGGGGTCTTGCGGCCGCAGGTAGATGACCGGATACCACTGATTGATCCCCGGGGCGGCCGGCCAATCGAGTGTGGCCATCCCTCGCCCCTCCGCCCGCAGTACGGTCTGCCCAGTTTTCACCTCGACCACGGCCAACTCCGCGAGCGACCAGTTGTCTCGCCGGTAGCCCGGTTGGGCATGGCTGGTCCACCCCAGGAACAGGGTCATGGGATATTCCTGCTCCGTGCTGGAGAGCAGCGCAACTGCCACGTAGTCGAAGCCCTGCTTGGCTCCCAGGTCGCGAATCTTGCCAAGCTCTCCCGGACCGATGCCGTCCGCCGAGAGAATCGCATCGATTTTCACAATGGGCAGAAATCGGTTGAGGTCCTGTTGGAGCGATTCAGCCACCCGATTCACGGCTTCATCGGGCAGGGCCGGGGCCGCATCGGGGGCGCCGGTGTCCGAGATGACAACCAATCCCGCACGCATAGAACTCGAGGGTATGGTCGGCGAGGACGCGCCGGTCTCCCTTGCGGTCGGGCCGAGATACATACCGAGACGACTCGGCGGCACCCCGGCCGCGCAGGCCGTCATCAACAAGATCCCGATCCCTGCTATGAGGCCACGAAGCCAGCCCGCGTCACCTCTCATCGCGCACCTCCTTTCGGGGTCCCGTGCCTATTATACCCTACGAGGACCGGAGGGAACCCGATGCCTCTCTTCGCGCTTGCAAACCCGCCTAGGCTTTGGCTACTCTGAAGGCCTCTCTCCGAGGAGTGGGGTGGCCGCGTGATCGCCCTGTCTGTCGTCATACCTGCGCATAACGAGGCCTTCCGCATCATCCCCACCCTCCAGTCGATCTGCGCCGCGCTCGATCGGCGCGATCTTCCCTATGAAGTCCTCGTCGTCGACGACGGCAGCACCGACAAGACCGTTTCCGCGGTCGAAGCCTTTCGTCTCCGTCATCCCTGCGTCCGTGTCCTGGCGCTGCCCTGTCATGTGGGCAAGGGCGGGGCGGTGCGCGCCGGGATGCTGGCCACCAGGGGCCTTCGACAATTGATCGCCGACGCGGATGGCGCCACGCCGTTCCCGGAGTTGGCCAGGCTGGAGGCGGCCTTGGATCGAGGCGCGGATGTGGCGATCGGGTCCCGCTATCTGGCGTCGCGCGATCCGAAGTTCCAAGTGATCGCCCGGTGGCACCGCACGATCTTGGGCAACCTGTTCAATCGCGTCGTCCGCCGATTGGGGATCGACGGCATCACCGACACCCAGTGCGGCTTCAAGCTCCTCACCAGAGCCGTCACCCTGGACCTTTTTTCCGTGATGCGGATCGACGGCTTCGGGTTCGATCTCGAGCTGCTCTACCTGGCGCAGCGGCGCGGGTACCGCGTGGAGGAAGTGCCGATCCACTGGTGCGACCAGCCCGGCTCCAAGGTGAGGGTGCTTCGCGACGGGATGCATATGATCGGCGACCTGTTCCGCATTCGCCGATCCTATCAGCGCGGGGCGTATCGCATAGATGCTCCGGCGCCTTTGGCGGCCAATCCGTTCATGTCCCCCGCTTCACCAAAATAGACACCTTCGAGTCCTCGTAGACGGATTCCCAATCTGCGCGGCTTCGCAGCGCCCTCTCGAGCGGCGAATCCTTCTTGATCAGCCCCCAGTCCACTCCATATTTCTCCAAGATACGTACGGTCGGCGGATCATTCATCGTCAGCGCCACATAGTCGTAAAAAATCCACCGGTCGCCGATCCGCCAGGCCGGCATGCGGCCGTCGATGAAGACCTTGTGCTCCGGCAGCCACCATGACAGAAACCCGCCGTCGCCGTATTCGTTGAACATCCGGCTCCCGACCCGCTCCCGATGGCGCTGCACCCACTGCGCCGCCTCGATCGGATAGGCCGTCCCTTGAAAATAGGCGGCCGGGTTCCGCGCCGCGCGCGCCACATCCCTGATGTGATCGGGGCCGAGCCACAGCAGCAGCCCCGCGGCGCCCACAAGCACCGCCAAGGAGGCGCCCCGCACGAGAATCGGCCCCCGCTGAAGCCATCCCGAAAGTTGGCGTCCGAGCTGATGCAGCAGTTCGGCCAAGAGCGGGAGGCTGAGGAGGAGGAAGAACGGAATATTCCGGAAGTGGCGGAAGGCGAGCCCCAAGAAGACGGCGAGCGTCGCCAGCCGGATCGGCTCGACGCGTCGATACCAACCGGCCATGAGGAACCCGAGCAGCCCCACATAGCCGACAAACCAGCGGCCCGCCCGCGTTTCGATCGACGGAGGCTGCCACTCATGGAGCACCTCCAGCATGAACCGATCGGTCAGCGACTGATAGATCTCGCGGTGTAAGTGCCAGCCGTAGGGATTCAGCACCGTTGCGAGGGCGGAGATGACGACGATGAGCGTCACCCGTCCCAGCATTCCGCGCGAGAGGATCGGTTCGCCGGATCGGCGCAGTCGGTCGGACAAGATCGGAATCGCACCCTGGGCGGCCAGTTCTACCACCAGCGCCAGCGCGATGGAGAGGCCCAAATAGAAGAACCCGGCCGTGAATCCCCCATGCAGGTTGCACCAGATGAGGAAGATCAGCGGCAAGGTCCATGACACCTCCAGATGGCCATGATGGACGCGCGTCCAGACCCAGCTGACGATGGCCAGTCCGAACAGGGTGATCATCTGGGTGCGCACTCCGAGAAAGGGCCAGGCCACCCAGAGAGCGGCGGACACGGCCATGAGTCGCGGAACGGCGCCCACCGGCGCCAGAGACGCCGACCAGAAACAGGCCCACATCGTCACTGCGCCGAACAGGACGATGATGGCGCTCAATCCCCAGCCGCCCATCGCCGCGTAGAGCGCCCCCATGACGACATCCGTCAGCCAGGCATGCTCCACCCAGGGCCAATCCGGCATGGTATGGGAATAGGGATCGGTCTCCGGAATGCGGCCTTGATGCACCAGATCCAGTCCCGTCCGAAGGTGCCATCCAAAATCCGGGTCGACGGGAGGCTGGAGCACGAGCACACTGATGAAGAGCAGGAGCAGCCAGATGATCGGTCGCGCCTCGGCAGAGGAGCCCACCGCCGGCTCCCCCGGCTCACGACGCCGCGTATCCGGGGATGTGGGCATGAGGCTCACTCAGCTCGGAGTCCGGCCCGCCGGTCGGCGAACCAACAGGTTCTCGAGCACCAGCCATTCGACCTGCGTCCGCAGAAAACTTCGGATGGCGTCTTCAGGACTGCAGACGATGGGCTCATTGACATTGAACGAGGTGTTGAGCAAAACCGGAACACCGGTGAGGCGGCCGAAGGCTTCGAGGAGGCGTCGGAACGTGGGATTGGAGTCACGGTCCACGGTCTGCACGCGCGCGGTCCCATCCACGTGCGTCACGGCCGGAATGACGCCCTTCGCAGAGGGGCGCGTCGGCGCGGTGAACTGCATGAATGGCGAAGGGCTCGGCAGATCAAAATACTCCGAGGCCCGCTCCTCCAGCACCGACGGGGCAAAGGGCCGAAAGGGATGGCGGTGCTTGACCTTGCTGTTGATCAAGGCCCGCATGTCCTCCCGCCGAGGATCCGCCAGGAGGCTGCGGTTGCCGAGAGCTCGAGGCCCCCACTCCATGCGGCCTTGAAACCAACAGACGAGTTGTCCATTGGCCAGCGCCGCCGCCACTCGCGTACAGAGGGTCTCTTCCGGCAGCCGCTCGAAGATCAGGCCGTCGCGCTCCAGCGCGGCCCGGCAGGCTTCCTCCGCATAGCCCGGTCCCAAGAATGAAGATCGCATCTCCGTCGGACGTGGCTCGCCTCGGCGAGTCGCCAGCCAGAGCGCGGCGCCCAAGGCGGCGCCGGCGTCGCCCGCGGCGGGCTGCACGAAGATCCGACGGAATCCCAGCTCCTCACGAAGCCGGCGATTGGCGACGCAATTAAAGGCGACCCCGCCTGCCAGACAGAGATCCTCGTGATCGGTCCTCCGCCGGAGCTCCCGCCCCAGATGCAGCAAGGTCTCCTCGAGCACCACTTGCACGCTGGCGGCGATATCCCGGTGCCGCTGATCCGGCTCGATCTCAGCCGGACGATTGGGGCCCAACCCCTCGAGAAGCACAGCCGAGAACTGTCCGACGCGAGCCAGGTGAAAATCCAAGACCTCGGTGCGCAGGACAAACTGCCCTTCCGGTTGCAAGACGAGGACATGCTCCCTGAGCCAGGCGGCATACCGCGGTTCCCCGTAGGCGGCCAGGCCCATCACCACATACTCGTCCTGATCGGGCACAAAGCCCAGGTAGGCCGTCATGGCCGCGTAGAACTGGCCCAAGGAATGCGGCAAGGGGACGCGCATGAGCGGGCGAAGCTCCGCGCCCTCTCCGGCCGCCAGCATCGTGGTGTGGGATTCGGAGGCGCCGTCTACGACCAAGATGGCGGCGCGTTCGAACGGCGAGACCAGGAAGGTGCTGGCCGCATGGCAGAGGTGGTGGTCGAGGAAGACCGGCTTGGGCCCGCCGGCGCCGAATTCACGTTCAAGCCGTCCGGCGAGAAAGAGGAGTTCGGTCCATTCTTGCGCCCGTTCGGCGCTTCGGCGAGCCTTGACGCCGCAGAGAGCACGAGAGCGAACCATGGCCCCGAGCGCCAACCTGGCGCGACGGCCGACCTGCCAGTATTTCCAGGGAACCGCGACGTGGTCGAGATCCTGCCAGGCCACGCCCGCCTCTTTCAGGCAGGCGCGGATGGCCTGAACCGGCAGAGCGGTGACGTGCTTGCGCCGGAGAAATCGCTCCTCTTCGGCCGCGGCCAGCACCCGCCCGTCGGCCACGAGGGCGGCCGCCGCATCGTGCATATTGTGAAGTCCCAAGATAACCATCGACCAGCCCCCGGAATCCCACCCCGGCTCACGTTCGAGCGAGGCGTCAGGATACCCCCAGTCTTTGAGGGGTGGCAAGGAGCGCCGCGGGGGTTGGTTGCATTCCGGCCTCAATTTCGGTACCGTGGCCCCTTGCCTCCAGCCCCCCACTTCTGGCTCTGACAGGACGGAGACGCGGTTGAGGATGTTTCAGCATCGTCGACGGGTGAAAGATCGAATCACAGGTCGTGCGGCCCCTGTGCTCCTTGCCGGACTCTCCTGTCTCCTGGTTGCCTGCGCCCAGCGCATGGACCTCCCTGACGTCGGGCCACAGCTTCCCTACTCCGCTCGCCTCAACTTGGCTCCCGCTATCGCTGCGGCTTCCTCTCAATACACCGACTCCTGCGGGCACATCTTCGATGCCCACTATGGCATGGTGCTCGAAGACGCCCTGATCGAAGCCACGCATCGGCTCTTCAAAACGGTCACGCTCGAGGGCGGTGGCGCCAAGGACCAGGCGGCAGACTATGTGGTCAACGTCGATTTGACCTACTCCAAGTTCGCGCTGAAGAACGACAACCTGTACGACCGCGTCCCGGCTGAATTGACCCTGAGCGGGACCGCAAAAATCCAAGATAAGGCCGGAAAGGTGCTGCGCGAACCGGATATTCAAGTGACACGGCAGGAACGGGTGCGTGTCGAGCCCCTGCAGAAGAACTGCAATTACATCCTCGATCCCTTCATGAAAGATACCGCGGTCGAATTTGCCATCAAGTACACCAACGAAGTGCGCGCGGCGCTGGCGCCCGGAGCGCAACCGCAAGCCGCCGGCCCCGGCGCCGCCACGGCAGCCGCACCCCAGACAGGGCCTTCGCCAGGCGGAGCGCCTGGGCCCTCGGACATCCGACCAGGTACCGGTGGGCTCTCGTTCAAGACCACGGTCCTCGACGACAATGCCAACTTGGTGCTGGAAGGCGGTGAACGCGTGAAGTTGCGCGTCGAAGTCGTGAATGCCGGAATGCTCGTGGCCCGCGAGGTGGCGGTGACGCTCACCGGCACGCCAAGCCTCGTCAATCAATTCCCGGCCACCACGCTCCCTGTGGGGACCATGCAGCCGGGCGAGTCCAAGTCCGTGGAGTTTGCCGCGACGGTGCCCCAGTCGTTCCCTGAGGCGCAGGCCGAACTCATTGTGGCCCTGTCGGAGACCGGAGGTGTGTCGCTCCCACCGCGGCGAACCATCGAGTTGGCCGTCCGAGCCTCGCCCAGTTCGGACCTCAAGCGAGGCGCCAGCCAGCCCTCCATCGATCAAGCTCCCGCTGCCATCGCCGGATTTCATCGGGCGCAGACCTATGTCCTGTCGATCGGAGCCGGGATCGTCCGCGACCAGAAGGCCGCGGTTCGGAAGTTCGCCGCAACCGATGCCGACCTGGTGGCCGGATACCTCGGTGCGATCGGCGGCGTCCCGAGCGCCAACCTCCGTGTGCTCAAGGACAAGGGGGCGACTCGCCCCGATATCGAGGAGGCGATCCTCGATTGGTTGCCCGGCCGCGTGACGCCGGAATCCCTTCTCATCGTCTACTATTCAGGCCAAGTCCTCGTCGCGCCGTCCGGTGAAGTCGCCCTGGTCCCCTACGACGGAGGCCGGACGATTGCCAAGTCGTACCCCCTCAAAGACTTTCAATCGTCCCTGACCAAGCTGAGGGCCCGCACGGTGCTGCTGATCGTCGACCCATCCGTGATGAAGATCGGCGGCGACAGCAAGACGAAGTTCAAGTCTCCCCAATGGGACTCCGGCGGAGCGTCGCTCAGCCGCTTGATCGGAACGAGCGGGCTCGGGAGCGGCCTGGAACCCGAGCAGCTCGGGCACGGCCTCTTTACCTACTACCTCCTGAAGGGCCTGCGAGGCGAAGCGGACAGCAACCGCGATGGTGACGTAACGTTCGGCGAACTGAGCGCCTACGCCTCGGAGTCCGTCGCCGAAGTCGCCCGCTCGGACTATAACCAGGAACAGAAACCTCAGGCCGTCCCTTCTCTCGGGGCCTCAAGCAAGGCCGCCACCATCCTGGCCAGAACGGCTCCCCTGCCTGCCGGTCGCTGATCAAACAGCCCGCCTGTTGCAACGCCCCCACTCGATGACCACTCGCGTCGATGCTTCCTTTAGGGCTTACGCGGTCAAACGAAAAGAGCCCCGGCGTCTGAAGACACCGGGGCTCTCCTGTTTCGACTGACAGAGGCTTGCGCGGGTGTGCCTACCGGACGCGCAGCCCTCGGGGTTTGGTCGGCGCGGTGCTGTCGCCGCTCAGCACCTTGAAGCCCGGTGTAATCCGCCAACCCACATTTTGCGCGAACCCCTTCGTCGCATAGGCGCCCACATCCCGCGACGGCGACCGCGGCAGCCCATTAAAGTCCGCGCTGGGGAGATAGGCGAGATTCGCGGTATTCCGCAAGAGCGACCCCGCCTGCGGCCAGAAGTCGAGCGCTGCAGGATTGGCAAACGTGCCCGCCGCAGTACCGCCCGCCAAGAAGCGCGTGTCGTCGATCCCGACTCCGACCAGCGCGCCTTCCACATAATTACTCGTGGCCTGCGCGCCCGGAGCGACCAGCCCTGGGGCGTAGATCGCTACCTGCCCAGCGCAATAGAGCGCGTTGTTGGCCAGGACCATATTGATAGCGCCCGTCCATCGTAAAGAGGCGCATTCCGCATGGCCATAGACCGTGTTGTTGATAAAGCTGACGTTCTGCAACACGGCGACTTGTTCATGCGGATAAGATGCCAATCCTGTATTGGATTGCAGCACGATATTGTTTCGCACGGTCGCATCGGCGACCGCGACAATCGCCTCGCCGCACTGCCAGACCACGTTCCCTTCCACGGTGTTCGGATTGGCGCCGCCCCCATAGACTAGGATACAGGGGTAGGCCGTACCGACCGTCGTCGTATGGATCACATTGTGCCGCACGATGTTCCCACCCGAACCGACCTTGACCTCGATGCCGTCGTTGCCACCGCTGCTCGTGCCGCGCAGATCGTGGATATAATTCTGCTCGATCACGCTGTTGGTCACTCTGCAGGTGGCGCCGTTGCACCCCAGATAGATTCCCTCGCCTTCCGTCACGGCGAGCGTGAACCGGCCGGTGCGGTGGATCTGATTGTGTCGCAGGATCAAGGCGTCAGTATCGCCGCTGTTCGCGGTGAACCCGGCATTCCCGGTGTCCGCAATCTCGCTGTTCTCGATCGTCAGGTGGTGATTCGTACCCGTCAGACGGACACCGATCTCTCCACCGCGGAAGACAAGCCCCTGGATCGTGACGTAGGAGGAGTCCGCGATTTCCAGATTGTTTTGGTCGTAGTCTCCGTTCGGACGGACCGGCCTCGTCAGTACGGGAGTCTCGCCGGTGGCCGCGCGGATCACAATCGGCTGCTGGGCGGTCCCATGGAGATTGCTCAGCACCCGCGCGCAGCTCTGCGAATAGGTCCCGCCGTGCAGCACCAGCGTATCGCCGGCTCGTAGGGTGTTGGCGGTGATCTCAAATTCCTCGCTGCACGTGGTATCCGCATTGGACGGTGAGAGTTCGATCGTCCGTGCCGCCGTGGGGCTCGGCGCAGGCGGGGCCGGCGGACTCTGCGTTGTGGCGTTCGCCACGGCACTCACGCCTGAGGTATTCCCCGCCGCATCGTAGGCCGATACCGTGAAGCTATAGCTCGTGCCGGCGGTCAAACCGGTCTGACTATACCCCGCGGTAGTCGTCGTGGCGACCTGGCTGCCGTTCTGGAATACCTTGTAACCAACCACCCCCACGTTATCGGTGGAGACGTTCCACGCCAGATTGATCTGTGTCTGGGAGACAGCCGTGGCGCTCAAGCTGCCGGGGACCGTGGGCGCCGCCGTGTCCGGCGCCGCCTGCGTCGTCGCACTCGCCGCCCCTGACTGGCTCGACACGTTCCCCGCCGCGTCGTAGGCCGCCACCGTGAAGCTGTAGCTCGTCCCCGCCGTCAGCCCCGTCACGCTGTAGCTCGGCGTGGGACTCGTCCCGATCTGCGTCCCACTCTGATAGACCCGATAGCCCGAGACGCTCACGTTGTCGGTCGCCGCCGTCCACGCCAGGTTGACCTGCGTCTGCGACACCACCGTCGCGCTCACGCCACCCGGCACGCTCGGCGCCGCCGTGTCCGGCGCCGCCTGCGTCGTCGCACTCGCCGCCCCTGACTGGCTCGACACGTTCCCCGCCGCGTCGTAGGCCGCCACCGTGAAGCTGTAGCTCGTCCCAGCTGTCAAGCCGGTGTTGCTGTATGCGGGAGTTGTCGTGGTGGCCACTTGACTACCTCCCCGGTACACGCGATAGCCCACCACACCCACGTTGTCCGTCGAGGCGCTCCAGGCCAGGTTGATCTGCGTCTGCGAGGTCGCCGTCGCCGAGAGCCCCGACGGGACCGACGGGGCCGCCGTGTCAGCAGGCGGTGTCGTCGTCCCCCCTCCACCGCTCCCCCCTGCGCTCGCCACGCAGTAGGCATAGGCGCGGCCATTGCTCCGGGGATCGCTGTTGTCGCTTGCGGCAAATCGAATCGATTCGCCCGATCCATCAGACGCGCTGTAGTGGCTATACCGCCCTTGGCCGGTCGATCGGATCTCCGCATGCAGCGTATGCGCCGGTCCCAACGCCGTACTGTTCTCATAGAGGCGCAAAAGTGACGTCGACGCGGTCGGCGTGACGTCCGCCGGAGTCCCGTAGGTCCCGTTGATCGCCCAGGCAACTCCGCCGTCGGACCAAGCTCCGGCCACATTCAGCGGAGTGAGCGAGGGGCAGCTCGCGCCTCCCGACGGCGGCGGAGGCGCCGCCGCCTGAGTTGTGACAGAAGCGGCCGCCGACTGACCGGACACGTTTCCTGAGGCATCATAGGCCACGACTGTGAAGCTGTACGTCGTGCTCGCCGAGAGGCCGGTCCTCGTATAGGTCGTGCCTGAGGCCGTCCCGACTTGGGCACCATTTTGATAGACCTGATACCCCACAACACCGACGTTGTCGGTCGAGGCCGTCCAGGACAGATTGATCTGCGTCGAGGATACGGCTGTGCCCGTCAAACCGCTGGGGACGGAAGGCGCCGTCGTATCAGTGGTCGGGGGAGGCGTTGATCCACCTCCGCCACTACCCGTGCTGCCGAATTCATAGGCGCCCAGGTCCGGGGCTGTGCCCACGTACGCCATCCCGGTGATCGCACCACGATCGATGGCTGGGCTTCCGGCTCGAAGATGAAGAAAGTCCGGCGAGGTCGGCTCGGTGCTCATGAACTGAGGATCAGTAATGCCGAGGTCCCAGGAATTGTTTCCGCCGGTGACCAGCGACAGACTATTCCCGCCCTGATACCCGATATTGTTTCGAAAGACACCGGGTTTCCCCCAATTGGCATAATTCCCCGAACCGTTCCGAAAAGCCGTGTTGTTATACACCTGGTTGTCGGGGCCTTCGGCGCTCCCGATTCCCCAGCTTCTGCAGTCATAGATGATGTTGTTTCTGACGATGTTCCGACCGCCATAGGGTGATGCCGCTGACCCCAGCTTAAATCCGGTTCCGTTGCCGTTGCCCGGGTATCCAGCATGGTGGATCACATTGCCTTCCAAGAGGTTGTCCGTGGAGGTCCACATGTCGATTCCGTCATCCGAACAATTGTAGATGTGATTGTTGCGGATCGTGTGTCGACCGTGTGGGACGTACCATGACGCCGAGATACAGTCCGCATCGTTTCCGCCGGAACCCCAGTCATAAACGTCATGGATCGTTGAATTGCTAACGGTCCCGTCCCAGGCACTGAACAGGCGGATGCCAGAGAGATAGGTGTGATGGATGTGCAAGGCATCCATGATCACATTGCTGCCCGTCACATAGATGCCGTCGGCAGCCGCATTCTTGACCTCGATCCTGCGCAAGGTCACATAGCTGCCGGTGATGCGGATCAGCGGCGGCTGGCTCCACACACCCGCGACGTTCGTCGCGATATGGGACCCGTCGATGACCGGGGTCTCTCCGGGATACCCTTCGAAAGTAATGCGGGCGCTGCTGGTTCCAGAGTTCCCGAAGGCCAAGTATTCCTGATAGGTTCCTGCTCGGAGATAGACCGTCGCTCCCGCTTGGGCTACAGAAGCAGCGCGCGCAACCGTCCGGAACGGCGTGGTCGTCGACAGTCCACTGTTGGAGTCGGACCCACTCGGAGACACATAGTAGGTTTGAGCAGAGACCTCGGCCGCCCCGACGATGGAGAGCCATGCCCCGATGACCGTGGCCGCCAGCGCGACGCCGGCCTTGCTGACGGTCGCAAGAGATCCTAGCTTATGATCGTTCCATGAAGGAGTCTTCATAGTGTTCCTCGACATCCAGATCCATCACACGCACCGCTCGAGCAGGACAGCCCACTTCGATTTCCTTTCTCGAATCAAGCCTCCTGCAATCGAACCTGTCCCGCAGGGTACTCTGCAACAGCGATGCCCGTCGGTCTTATGCGGTTACTTACTGAATAATCAAGCAGATTGTTCGATTTCGGACACCGTCCTGACTCATCTCTGTTGACAATAATTGCGCTTCGTAGGTCGAGACCTACAGAGCACAGTAGCTCCTCCCAGGCTGACTGATTTCTCTTATTATTCGGAGCGCTTCCCACCGAGGCTGAAGCGGGCGTTCTGCCATGATTCTCTCAACGTCACCACAAGAAAGAACCGCTACAATCCCACCACAACCAATAGGCCCGGGGCTCTTCCACTGGCCGATTTCAGCCAGATTCTCCTCTCCCCACATCGGCGGTATTGCGTGAATCCTCTCATTTAGCCTAGAGTTGAGACCGCCGTATCGCATTCCGGGACGTCCGAGACTCACGTGAATTTCCGTAAGGGGGACTCTCCATGAACAACTATCAATTCTGCGCGCAGTGGATCGAGCAGCGCTTTCCCCGAAAGGACGTCCGCATTCTCGACTACGGCTGCGGGGCCGGCCAAATCGTCGAAGAACTCAAGAAGCGCGGATATGACGCCTATGGATGCGACGTGTTCTTCGGCGGAGGTGACGCCTCTCAGTTCGTCGACCGGTCCCTGTGGGGCACACGCATCTTTCGTATGGATGAGGAGAAGATTCCGTTCCCGGATCACAGCTTTGATTACGTTATTAACAACCAGGTCATGGAGCACGTGCCTGACCTGGACAAGGCCCTCAAGGAAATCGACCGGGTGCTCAAGCCGGGAGGCGGGGTGCTCAGCCTGTTCGCCGATGATACGGTGTGGACCGAAGGTCACTGCGGCATCCCCTTCTTGCACTGGTTCCCGAAAGGCAGTCAGCCTCGCGTCTACTATGCCGCGTTGCTGCGGAGCCTCGGTATGGGTGCCAACACCGCCGGCAAGGGCATCATGCAGTGGAGTCGCGACTTCTGCGAATGGGTCGACAAGTGGTGTTATTACCGCCCCCTCCCTGTGATTCACCAGGCCTACAACAAGTACTTCACTGACTTGAAACACATCGAAGTCTATTGGCTCAGCCAGCGCCTCGAAGCCCGGGCGTGGCTGTTGTCTTGGTTGCCGAACTGGCTCCAACAG
Source organism: uncultured Nitrospira sp. (assembly GCA_964481215.1). Lineage (GTDB taxonomy): Bacteria > Nitrospirota > Nitrospiria > Nitrospirales > Nitrospiraceae > RSF151. The sequence continues at coordinate 20,137 of CAYZTJ010000001.1, forward strand.
TCCATTGTCCGGAAACGCGGCGGCATCATGTTCGCCGTACAGAAACCCACAGTCTGATCGGCCCGACCCTCAGGGCCAAGGCCCGTCGATTATCGATCGACGGGCCTTGGCCTTTCTCGCTACTCCACACGCCGACCCTAGAGCCAAAAAAAACAAAAGGGAGTGGACCCGCTCCAACCGGACGGGTCCGGTTTGAAGACCGATCTCACTCCCTTCACGCGAAACGAGATTAGAAAAACCGCTGAGGGACGACGATGATGTCCTCAGGCTGGACCAGGCTGTCCAGCGTCACCTCGAAGGTTTGCTCCTTCCCATTGACCACGCGCATGACCTTGGTACTCTTCTTGGCCGCCTTGTCGGTAAATCCGCCGGCCATCGTGATGGCCTTGTGGACCGTCAATCCGCGCTCATACGAATAGTTTCCCGGGGTCCGAACTTCCCCGTTCACATAGAACTTCTGCACTTCGGGGACCACGATCAGGTCATCAGGCTGGACGACGGCATCCGGCTCCACCAAGACCGATTCGAGCCCATGAGCGCTCTGACGCGTCACCGTAATTCCAGTTCGATCCGACTTCTGCGTGAAGCCCCCGGCCATGGCCAAGGCCTTGTGAATGGTCAACCCCTCTTCATACGGGAATCCGCCCGGCGTGCGAACCTCCCCACCGACGTAAAAATTGCGATGTCGGACGATCGAGACGGCAACTTTGGGATGCCGGAGGTAGCCCGACGCCAGTTCGGACGTCAACGTTTTTTGAAGTTCCTCAACGGTTCGGCCTTCCACCGGAATCGTGCCGAGGAGAGGGTAGTCGATCCTCCCGTCTCCCCCGACCTTCCGTTCGACGGTTAGATCGTCTTCTCCGAACACCTGGACTCGGATGATATCGTTCGGCCCAATGCGGTAGGTGGCATGGGCAGGCGGGGTCTGCTCAGCTGCGGCCGATACAGCCAGCAAAAGCACGATGAGACCGGCGCGCCATCCGTGGTGCGGAGTCATCCGTAAGGCCCCCGCGAAGACAAATATCAGGAGGACGAATTTGTACCATAGGGTCTCGGCGCTTGTCAGCAATCGCCAGGCCCGCGGCGCCGGAGCCCCGTTAGAAGAAACGTTGCGGCACGACGATAATATCATTGGGCTGCACAGGCCCATCGAGCTTGGCCCGCTCCGACTGTTCTTGCCCGTCGACCTTCCGCAGCACCTTGGTGCTACCCTGCGAGGCTTTGTCGGTAAACCCGCCGGCCATCGCGATCGCCATGTGTACGGTCATCCCCTTTTCGAATGGGAAATGTCCGGGATGCTTGACTTCACCTTCGACATAGATCTTTTGGGCTTGAGGAACAACCACCACATCGTTCGGGAGAATCACATCTTGAGGATCCAGCACAACTGTTTGGATCGTCCCGGCTTCGATTCGAGTAATCTTAATATCCGCCTTGTCCGCCTTGTCCGTCAGTCCGCCGGCCATCGAGAGCGCCTTTTGCACGGTGAGGCCCGGTTCGTAGAGGTACCGCCCTGGAGTTCGGATTTCCCCGCTCACAAAAAACTTTTGCCCCTCCGGCACCACGATCGTATCTTCCGGCTGGACAGTCGTCGCCAGCGTGACGGGATGGCTTTCTTCGCGGCCGCCGACCTGACGTACCACCTTCAACCCATTCCTCTCCGCCTTTTCGGTGAGGCCGCCGGCCAGCGCAAGGGCCTTCTGCACGTTCAACCCTTCCTTGTACGAATAGCCGCCCGGCGTCCGCACCTCCCCGCTGACATAAATCTTGTGGATCTGCCCCTCCACCACAATAATATCGTCCGGCTGCACCGCCGTCTCCGGCGCCGCTGCGCCTGTTTCGATCCCGGTCTCCTTCAACCGCGTCACTTTGATGCCGGCCGGGTCCGCCCGCTCCGTCATGCCGCCGGCCATGGACACCGCTTTCTGGACCGTCAGCCCTCGCTCATAGACATACCGCCCTGGGGTCTTCACCTCGCCGCTGATGTAGACGCGCTGCCCCTCCGGCACCACGATCGTATCTTCCGGCGCCAGACTCGCCCCCATGTCAACGGCCAGCGCTTCCTCTTTCCCGTTCACGCGCCGGATCACCCGCACGCTGCTCTTCTCCGCCTTTTCGGTGAGGCCGCCGGCCAGCGCAAGGGCCTTCTGCACGTTCAACCCTTCCTTGTACGAATAGCCGCCCGGCGTCCGCACCTCCCCGCTGACATAAATCTTGTGGATCTGCCCCTCCACCACAATAATATCGTCCGGCTGCACCGGCGTATCCCCGCCGGCTGCAACCGTCTTGACCACCGCGCCCAATCTCGTCAACCTCACTCCATCGGGATCGCCCTTCTCCGTAAGCCCTCCGGACAGACCGATCGCCTTCTGGACCGTCATCCCCGGCTCAAACAACAACCGTCCCGGGGTCCGCACCTCCCCCGTCACATAGAATTTTTGAAGTTGGCCCACGACGATGATGTCATCCGGCAGCACCGACGCCTCCATCCCCGACGTCGCCACCTCGGTTCGCGACGGCCCCCGTCGGGTGATCGAGACAGATCGCATTTCCGCCTTGTCCGTAAAGCCGCCGGCCAGGCTGACGGCCTTTTGCACCGTCATCCCTGCTTCAAAGGAGTACGCGCCCGGGTTCCGGACCTCACCGCTCAAGTAAAAATTCCGGTAACGGACCATGAGAACCGTCACCTTGGGCGAGCGGACATACCCCTCGGACAGTCGCTTCGTCAGAAAGTCTTGAATCTCTTTGACCGTCTTACCGGCCACGTCCAAACTTCCCAGCAGGGGATAGTTGATGGTCCCGTCCCCTCCCACCTTCGTCTCGACGGTCAGATCCTCCTCACCGAACACCTGGATCCGCACCACGTCGTTCTGACCGAGACGATAGACGTCCGGCGCGGGCATGTCCGCCGCTGCTCCACTCGTCAGCGCGCCGATCAACGCTACCGCCGGTAATCCGCGCTTGAACCACATCACGATGAGCGCCCCTCTACCTGTCGCGCTGAGGCCTGTGATGATCGTCCAATATCGCCGATCATGAGACGGGACAATCCGTGGCGCCTCAGAAGAACCGTTGCGGCACGACGATAATATCATTGGGCTGCACAGGCCCATCGAGCTTGGCCCGCTCCGACTGTTCTTGCCCGTCGACCTTCCGCAGCACCTTGGTGCTACCCTGCGAGGCTTTGTCGGTAAACCCGCCGGCCATCGCGATCGCCATGTGTACGGTCATCCCCTTTTCGAATGGGAAATGTCCGGGATGCTTGACTTCACCCTCCACAAAGATTTTCTGCGCCTGGGCCACGACCACCACATCGTTCGGGAGGATCGGCTCATGGGCCTCAAGAACGACCGCCGTCACTTGCCCGTCTTTCATTCGATTGACACGGATCTCGGACTTATCGGCCCGTTCCGTCATGCCCCCGGCCATGGAGACCGCTTTCTGGATGGTCAGTCCTGGCTCGAAGAGAAACCGTCCCGGGGTTCGCACTTCGCCGCTGACGAAGAACTTTTGCCCTTCTGGGACCACCAGCGTGTCCTCGGGCTGCAGCACGGTGGTGAGGATTGCCTGCACCGCTTCTTCCCGCCCGTTCACCTGTCGGACGACCTTCAGCCCGTTCTTTTCCGCCTTCTCACTCAGCCCTCCAGCGATCGCGAGGGCCTTTTGCACATTCATTCCCTCTTTAAAAGGGAAGCTGCCGGGCGTCTTGACTTCGCCGCTCACGTAGAATTTTCGGTTCTGGCCTTCGACCACAATCATGTCATCCGGTTGGACCGATGCCTCGGAACCGACGGGCAGCGTCTTTACCACCGACTCCCCCAGACGCGTCAATTTGATCCCGTCGGGATCGCCCTTCTCGGTCAAGCCCCCCGCCATCGACACAGCCTTTTGAACCGTGAGTCCCGGCTCGTACTGATACCGCCCGGGCGTCTTGACTTCGCCCGTCACGTAGAACCGCTGCATCTGGCTGACCACGAGGATGTCATCCGGCTGCACGGGCGCATCCAACCCCAACGTCGCCATCTCCGCGCCCTTTTCGCTTCGCCGAGTGACGATCACCTGCCGCGACTCCGCCTTCTCGGTAAACCCGCCGGCCAGGCTGACCGCCTTTTGGACGGTCATGCCCGACTCATAGGCGTAGGCTCCCGGTGTCTTCACCTCGCCGCTCAAGTAGAAGTTGCGATAGCGGACCATCAGCACGGTCACCTTAGGGGCACGGACGTAGCCTTCGGCAAGACGCTGCACAAGGTAATCTTGAAGTTCCTTCGCCGTCTTGCCCGCGATAGGGATCGCGCCCAGGAGGGGATAGTTGATCGTCCCATCCCCGGAGACCTTGGTTTCGACGGTGAGATCGTCCTCACCGAAGACTTGGATTCGGATCACGTCGTTCTGCCCGATCCGATAGATCTCCGACACAGCCGGTCCTTCTGCTGCCGAAGCAGGCCGCCCCGAAATGAGGACGATCACACACCCCAGGAGGAGCAAAAGACCTCGCCCAATTGATCGTCGTGATAGTCGCATCGCTATGCCCGTCTGTCGAAAGTCGTTCATCGGGGAAAACCGTTAGGCGCGCAGGATCCCGCGCACCAGCCCGCGAACCGATGAGAACTCCAAAGGATCCAAGTCGCTCAAATCGATTTCCTTTCCGATCGCCGACTGCAAGTAGACCAGCAGTTCCACGAACCCCATGGAATCCAGCCAACCGCCGCCGATTAAATCCGTGCTGTTTTCAAGCGTCCGCGGCCGGTGGCTCTGCGGCTGGGCATTGTGGATCACCCAGTCCCGGATCAATTGTTCGAGTGACGCCTCAGTGAGCATGCCCCGACTTCCCTCCGAGCGTGCCATCCTCCAGCAGGCTGACGAGGCGCAGCCGATCGAGCTTCCCATTGACATTCAGCGGAACGTCGTCGAGAAAGTAGACATGTTTGGGAACCATGTACTCCGGCAAGGTCTCTCGACAGGCCTGCAGGACACCTGAGGCATCCCGTTGCACCGGCGCGCAGACGAAGGCTACGATGCCTTCCGCCAATCCCTTGTTGATCGGCCACGCCACCGCGGCCACGTGCGCCGCGTGCGTCGACCGCCGCAAGACATATTCGATTTCCTGCAGCTCGATCCGGTGTCCGCGAATCTTCACTTGATGATCAAGCCGCCCCAGATAGAAGTGACAGCCGGACTCATCCTGCCGCACGAGATCGCCGGTGCGATACCAACGGGTAATCCCCTTGCCCGGCAACTGCACGAACTGATCGGCGGTCTTTGAAGGATTGTTCCAATACCCACTCGTCAATTGTGAGCCGGACAAGCAGAGCTCCCCGCTCACCCCGACGGGCACGGGGGTGAGATTCGCGTCCACGACGCAGGTCGCCTGACCATCGTAGGCCCATCCGATCGGCACAATCCCGTTTTCACAGACGTGATGCGACTTCTGTTGATTCCAACGATAGCGCGTAATCGCGATCGTGGCTTCGGTGGGGCCGTAGAGGTTTTCGATGATCGACTGCGGCGCCGCTTCTTGCCAGGCATGCGCATAAGAGGACGGCAGGGCTTCCCCGCAGAAGAGGCTGACCCGCAACGACGGAAAGGAGCTCGGCTTGAGCATGCCCATGGTCGACATGAATCCGATGATCGACGGCACGGAAAACCACACGGTGAGCTCATGATCACGGATGTATTTCGCCGGCGCCATCACAGACCGTTCCGGAATACAATAGAGACAGGCGCCGCGCTCCCAGGCCATGAACATATCCTGGACGCTGAGATCAAAGGTGAGGTCGACCATCTGCGAGACCCGATCCCGCTCCGTGATCTGATAGAGCTCGCTGACGTACCGCACGTAGGGTTTCAGGTTTCGTTGCAGGACCGGGACACCCTTGGGTATGCCGGTGCTGCCGGAAGTGAACAGCAAGTAGGCCGGTGCCTCCGGTGAGACATAGGGCACCTCCGGCACATGCACCCCGTGCATCATCTTCTGTTTCGTGATGAACCGGTGCCGCGGATGTCCGGCCGTGAGACCGGTGTCTTCATCCATCTCCGGACATAGAACGGTCATGGAGCGGTCGATGTCCGGCAAGAGCGCGTTCAGCGCGTCGTAGCCCTCCGCTCCGACAATCAAGGCGGTGCAGCCACTTTGATTGAGGACATTTGACAGACGGGCAATCGGAAACTTGGGATTGAGCGGCACGTACCCCTTCCCCGCGCAATGCGCGCCAAGCACGCTTGCGTAGGCCGTGAGACTCCGGTGCGCCAGCAGGGCCACGAGGGGGGAGGATTCGCTATCCGTATCCAACAGGGTGGCGGCCAATTGGGCCGCCGCATCGCCCAATTCTCGATAGGAATAGGCGCGCCCGTCGACATGCAGCGCGGGGCGGTCAGGAAACCGCTCGACTGATCGCAGGAATCCGCCGATGACACCAGGGACCATAGCTGTGACCCAATGGGTTGACGTGCGTGGTTCATTTGGAACGAATCCTTTCGTCCCGTCGTCAGTGTCTCTCCGAGCTTCTATCGTGATCGCGAGTGGCGTCGCGCTGTTCCTCAGAAAAACCGTTGCGGCACGACGATGATATCGTTCGGCTGAATCAGGCCGTCCATCTTGGCGGGTTCCGACTGCTCCCGCCCATTGACGCTGCGGAGCACTTTCGTGCCGCTCTGTGAGGCCTTGTCGGTAAAACCGCCCGCCATCGCGATCGCCATGTGCACCGTCATCCCCTTTTCGAACGTGAAATGTCCGGGATGCTTGACCTCGCCCTCGACAAAGATCTTCTGCGCTTGCGCGACGACCACCACATCATTCGGCTGGATCAGGTCGTGCACGTGCAACACCATCGTTTGCACGATTCCGGCCTCGAGCCGATTGATTTTGATCTCTCCCTTATCGGCCTTTTCTGTCAGCCCGCCGGCCATTGAGAGCGCCTTCTGAACGGTGAGTCCCGGCTCGAAGAGGTACCGCCCGGGGGTCTTGACCTCCCCGCTGACATAAAACTTCTGTCCCTCCGGGACCACAATCGTATCTTCCGGCAGCACGACGGTCGTCAGCGTCGCGGACAGGGACTCTTCCCGCCCGTCGGCCTTTCGCACGATTTTCAGTCCCCCCTTCTCCGCCTTCTCGCTCTGCCCGCCGGCCATCGCCAGCGCCTTTTGGACCGTAAGCCCTTCCTTATAGCTATAACTCCCGGGCACCCGCACTTCTCCGCTTACGTAGAACTTGTGAATCTGCCCTTCGACCACGAGGATGTCGTCCGGCAACACCACCGCGTCCGGAGACACCGTGGCCATCTCGATCCCATTGGCTTTGGGCCGAGTCATCTTGACGCCGGCGGGATCGGCCTTGTCCGTCATGCCCCCCGCCATCGACAAGGCCTTCTGCACCGTCAGGCCGACCTCATAGAGATAGCGTCCCGGCGTCTTGACCTCTCCGGTGACGTAGAACCGCTGCCCTTCCGGAATAATGACCGTGTCTTCCGGCTGCAGGAGCGTGGCGAGGGTCGCCGGGATGCTTTCTTCACGCCCTTCAGCCTGCCGCACAATTTTCAGCGCAGTCTTCTCCGCTTTTTCGCTGAGCCCCCCGGCCATCACGAGCGCTTTCTGCACGGTGAGACCGTCCTTGTAGGGATAGCCTCCCGGAAGTTTGACTTCGCCGCTCACATAGACTTTCTTGTTTTGCGCTTCAACCAGAATGATGTCATCCGGGAACACGAGCGTGTCGGCGCCGCCGACGAGATTCTTCACCGAGGCCTCGTCGACTCGGGTCACCCGAATGCTGCCGGAGTCACCCTTTTCGGTCAGCCCTCCGGCCATCGAAAGCGCCTTCTGAACGGTCAATCCGGATTCGAACAAGTAGCGGCCCGGTGTCCTGACCTCCCCCGTGACGAAGAATTTCTGCATCTGCCCCGCCACGATGATATCGTCCGGCAACACCGGCGCTTCGAGCGGGAGGATGAGCGTTTCCACCCGATCGCTGACCCGCCGCGTCACCATCACTTGGCGCATCTCGGCCTTTTCGGTAAACCCTCCGCCCATGCTGATCGCCTTGCGGACGGTCAGTCCGGACTCGAAGGAGTAGGCGCCCGGGGTGCGGACTTCGCCGCTCAGATAGAAGTTTCGATACCGCACCATCAAGACCGTGACCCGCGGTGAACGGACATAGCCCTCGGCGAGCCGCTTTCCCAAATAGTCCTGCAATTCCCCGACGGTTTTCCCCCCGGCCGGCACAGACCCAAGCAGCGGATAGTTGATCGTGCCATCCCCTCCCACCTTGGTCTCAACGGTCAGATCTTCTTCTCCAAACACTTGGATGCGGATGACGTCGTTTTGGCCGATGCGGTACACCTCGGATGTGCCTGCGCTGGCCGACGCCCCCACGGAACCCGAGAGGAGACAGACCAGCGCAACGAGCCGAACCAACCAGATAGTCGGGAGTTTCTTCATGGGACGTGCCATATGGATCAAGGACGATAACCAGTTGTAGCAGCGGCCGGAGGACGGCGGTATTCCCCGGACTGGGGGCAATCCCCACAAAAGACGGTGCGGCCTCGTGACAGAAAGGCAGGGAACGGGTCGAGTCGACCCTCGGGGGATGGCGGCGATAAAGACCGATTCAGCCGGCGGGGATCCCCGCCGGTCTCAGTCATAACCGTGGCTTGAGGTTGACCAGGAAGCTCATGGCCTGGGGACCTTCGCGCCAGTACTCGATCAGCTCGATGTGGGGATTCCTTGCCAGCCATTCTCGGCAAGCTCGCTGTTCGCCGAATTCGGGACTGCCTTTGAATCGGAACCAGTCATCGAAGATGAGAATGGTGCCCTGTCCGATCAAATCCGTGAGAAAATTCAAGACCGGAACCGTGGATTCGTACAGGTCGCAATCAATCATAACCACCGCAGCCTTTCGAAGGCCGATCTCCGCTTTGGTCTTGTCGTTGAGCGTCTGGTCGTAGAAGCCCCGGACCGTCAGCACCTGCCCCAAATCCACACCGCGGCGTTTGAGGTTGTCGCGGAACCGTTCCTCCGAACACTGGTATGCGCCTTCATGATAGTCCACATGACGGGCCGCGCCGTCGCCTCCGGGAATTCCTTCAAACGAGTCAAACGCAATAAACCGAGGCGGGTGCTCCTTCCACCTCCGATACTCTGGGGTATCGTACCCGTAAGCCAGATGCCGGCGACGATTGTAGTGAAGCGCATGATACGCGGCCTCAAACGAGCTTCCCTCCCAGACTCCGAACTCCAAGTAATCGCCCTCAACCTGATTCCAGGTAACGAACGACATTGCCGTGTTCAGGCAGCCATGGCGGCCGATATAGTTGGAATACAACAGCTTGCCCGCGAGGGATGGAAACGCACGGGCCATTACGGTCAGGATCTGTCGCAGCATCGCTCCGTCTCCTCACCCAGCCAGTTTCATGTTCGACTTGGGCCCCAGCGCCCACCCGTAGAGTCGCACGGTCAAGTATCGCAGCGCCCGCCGAACGCGCCAGGCCGCCGACCCCTTGGTCGACAGCGTTCGCTGGAACAGCGCCGTCTGCAAAGCGTCGTCGTCACAGGCGGTTTTCCGGGGATCGCGATAGAACTCTTCGATCTTCTCCACTCCCAGGCCTGGCGTTGCAAACCACCGGGGCGCGCACTCTCCGAGCACCTCCACATCCGTGAGCACCTTGCTGACCCCCATGCCGGTCGTCGGGCACGGCCCCTGATACGCATCACCCAACAGGACAATCCCCGGCAGAATCTGCGTTTCAGCCCGATACAGGTCGATCGGACACATTTCAATGCGACCCGAGACTCTGAACGGCTGGGTAAAGTGGGTGAGATGCGGGAGATCGCGCGCGAGCTGTCCGTCGGGATCCTTGCTGAAGGCTCTCGTCCATTCGTCACCGGGCAGGTGATAGACGAAGTAGTTGGCCCGCATCACCTCTCGAATGGGAAAGAGCGTCAGGAACGCCGCGCGAGTCCCCACACCGTCGGGATAGTAGGTGAGGGAATCAAATGGAAAGTCTTTCCCGCCCTCCCGGACCAGGTTGAAGCCGATCGACAGAGAGTGCTGCTCGCTAATCATGCGCTTGCGGATCCCGAGCGACTCCAGCAACGGCCCGCTGCCCCCGCAGGCCAGGACGATCAACCGAGCGCTGATCGCCTCCCCGCCCATCAACGTCACGGTGGAACGATCGGGAGCCGATGAAATCCCCTGCACCCGCGCGAGCTTCCAGGTCACGGAGGAGGGGACTTGCGTCCGAACCCCGTTCACCATGTCCTGATAAAACACGCCGTACTGCTCGATCCGCCGTGTCCGCAACACATAGGTGTTTCTCGCGCTGACGATCTCGTGGATTCGGCTGCACGACGGCAGCAGCCCCTCCAGCAGGCCGAACTTTCTGAATAAGTCCGCCTGATCCGGCTCAATCTTCTCGGCTCGAAACAGGGCCGGGAACGTCTCTCGCGGATCAATCAGGATCACGGCCAAGCCCTGACGGCTCAACACCGATGCCGCGCAGGCCCCCGCCAGCCCTGCGCCGACTATCGCCACATCCCACGTCTGCGTTCCGCTCATGGATTCCGCGCCACCGCTCCAGTCTCAGGCTCCAGTGTGCCACTGCTCGGCGTCTGCGCCAACGGAAAACACGTTTCGCGTCAGCCAGGCACTCACCCCTCGGCCCGAGCCCGGCGTGTTCTCACTGACGCTCGACCGGCGAGTCCGCCCCACCAGAGGCAGACGAGGCCGGCTGAACCTCCGATCGAGCACACAGGGCTCTCACAAGCCCCCGCAGGGGAAGCAGGTACCGCCGCAGCCCCTGCTTGATCCCCTCACGCAACCACAGATACGGTCGAGCCCATTGGCTCCGAAGACGACGGTCAAAGAAACAGATCGTCACCCCCCGGCGAATGTGTTTTGTCCACTGAAACTTGTAGGCATCGTCGCCCCGTAGAAAATCGAATTCAGTATGCCCTGTGCGAATGGCCTCCTCGATCGCACACCCCATCATCACCAGTCCGACGCTCAACCGGGACCAGGCCGGATCCATCCCGCATTGATAGAAGGAAAAGGTCTTGCCCGCTGAGAATCCGTAGAGCGCGGCGATGGTTTTGCCCTTCGACTCCAAATAATAGATCCGAGCCAGACCGGCCCGCTCCAACTGGCGCAACGCGTCCACATGAAACCGTTGGACGGAAGCCGACGGGAAAAAGGTATTGCGCTGCTGACTTTCAAACCGCAGCCGATGGAGTCGAACGACATCGGCAAATCGCTCGTACAGTTCAGCCCCTCCCTGGACGCTTCGAAACACCAGGTCGGCCTCCCGCTCCAAGGCGCGGCGGCGGCGGCGGAAGTTGTACCGAAGATTCGAGCCTACTTGGGAGAGAAACGCCTCGAATGTCGACGGCAGGGTCACGTGCGGACAGGGCTCTTCGTGCGCCAAGCGCTGCCGCATGCCTGCCACGACGAGAGCTCGGCACAGTGCGGCAAACCCCGGCGAGTCTTCGGCCGCGTCGGCCAGCTCGATGTACTCCCACTCGTTCCTCTGATTTTGAATCGCCTCCGCCAGGGCCTCAGTCGCCGACCCCTCATACCCCGGCGTCACAAGCAGATCCAGGTGGTCCGACCCCACCCACTGCGTTCCGAGGAAACACAAGGCCCTCGGTCCAAACGGCCCCACGCGGGATCGCTTCACGTAGAGGGGCGCGAGCGCCACCGGCTCACCACGACGATCCCGCACCACCAGCACCATCAACCGGTGGTGTGTACCCCAGTGACGCCACCAAGCCGACATCCACTCAAACGTCAGGAATGCGTTGCGGCAGCCGCTCCGCTGAAACAGCAGGCGCCACTCTTCCGCCACCTGCCCTAGCGCGTCGTCGGTCTGGATCGCCTGCACGGTC
>CAYZTJ010000001.1:32107-83970 GCA_964481215.1 uncultured Nitrospira sp.
GCACGGTCGGGGGAGTGCATGGTCGTCATGGTAGGAAACGGTATCACCTTGCTTGTTCCACCCATGCCTGTTCGCCGCTTCGAGGTCGTCGTGATCGTCATAAGTTCGCATCTCCATCCGAGCCAGAAGGCCACCAGGATTCCTGTTCGCACAGAGCACCGAGCTCCGCGGCTGGAGCCTTGTACCAATAGGGCCAGCTCTCCGCGAGCGGGGGAATGTAGGGGCCTTGCGTCCGCAGCGCCTGCCTGAGCTCCGCACTCATGATGCCTACTTCCAGCACGCTCCCGCCCGCCGCCTTGGCAAAATCGAACGCGCCGTTCATCAGGCTGGCCAAAACATCAGGGCGGGTGCGGTCGTAGAAGAGATCCGTCAGAAGGTAGCGGCCCGGGGCCGCCCAGACTGATTGCAGCCGCTCCATCACCGCCGCATAGCCGAGCAATCGCCCATCAGCTCGACAGGCGAGCAGCGTGGTGGCGCCCATGAATCGCGGGGCATCGAGATGCCGCCACTGCAGATACTCCCGCGTGCGAATCGCCGTGACGCCGTAGGCCGCCTTGTGGTCTTCCCAGAGTTTCGTAAACTCGTCCGTGACGACTTTAACCGGGGCCACAGGAAGCCCGCCGTCCGGGAATCGAAGTCGCCGATGCGGGAAAAACCTCATCCGCGCGGCAACCGCCACCCCCCACGAGGCCGGTGCATGCGCCAGCCATGCTCCCCAGGGCCGATACCGGGGCGCTTCGAGTTTCCACCGTACCGCCTCTTCCGGGCGGATCATCCATAAGAAGCGCTCTTGGAGCCCCTCAACCGGGATCTTCTTGATCCCCATCTTGAGGGTGGAATGGAGCTTATTGCCGACGACGCCAGAGGTGACGTCCAGCAACAACTGCCGGTCGCCCCATTCCGTGAACTTCTTGTACAAACTCAAGCTGTACGCACGCGCGGCCGGGGTGACGACAAAGGCCGTCCCGCAGGCGCCGATCACTTCGCGGGGCCCGACTTTCATCCCGACCGGGATGAGCCCCACAAAGCCGACGAGACCGTCCGTCGCGCTCTCGAGCACCCACCCCATGAGGTGATCCGGCCGGCGCCAGGGATTGTCCATCCAACGATGGCGAACGACGGCTCGGAATTCATCGACGGTACAGGTTCGGTAATTCTCAAACAGCTCCCGACAGAGCTTCCAAATGCCCGGAAGATCCCGCTCGTCCCACTGGGCCTCCCGCAAGGTAACTTTGTTAGACATCATGCTCCAGGCTCTTCACGCCGCCCCGCAGCGGCGCGCGATCGTGCGCCGCCGCCCATCCACCGCCAGTCACGCTTGGCGCGGCCTGATCGCCGGCCGGGTCCCGTGCTCCGCGCCGGACCGGGTCCGCCTCGCCACTTTCGGCTTCTCTCGACGGAACGACGGCACCAACTCCCGCAGCCGTTCGACGGTCCACACCGCGTCATTCAGCGACGCCGCCGTTTCCAACGCCATGACCTTGTCGCGAAACGCAACGAGGTCGGCAACCGGCTGGGTCTTGATGCGGAGAATCTTCTCGATTGAAGAAGGTTCCGCGGCTTCGCCAGGGCCGATAAGTTCCTCGTCCAACTTCTCTCCCGGCCGCAATCCGATGAACCGAATCGGAATCTCCTCGCCCGGCACATACCCCGACAACCGAATCAGATTCTTCGCCAGGTCCAGGACCTTGATCTGCTCGCCCATCTCCAGCACATAGATCGCCCCCTGTTCACCCAGAGAGGCGGCCTGCAGCACGAGCGTCACGGCCTCCGGAATCAGCATGAAGAACCGCCTGACTTCCGGGTGGGTAATGGTCACGGGCCCGCCCGCCTGAATTTGTTCCTGAAACCGGGGGATGACACTGCCGTTGCTACCCAAGACATTGCCGAATCGGACGGTCAGGAATCGAGTCAGGCTGCGGCGGGCCAGATCCTGCACCACCAGTTCCGCCACACGCTTCGTCGCCCCCATCACACTCGACGGGTTGACGGCCTTGTCGGTCGAGATGAGGACAAACCGCTCCACCCCATAGCGATCCGCCGTTTCCGCGACAATCCGAGTTCCAATGCAGTTGTTCTTGAAGGCTTCCGCCGGATTCAACTCCACCAGCGGCACGTGCTTATGCGCCGCCGCGTGGAACAAGATCGTCGGGCGGTGCTGCTCGAGGATGGAGCTCAGTCGGACGCCGTCGGTCACATCTCCGATGACCGGATGCACATAGGAACCATGGCCGCGGTCTTCCAGTTCTTTGGCGATGGTATACAGGCTGTTCTCATGCCGCTCATAGAGCACAAGAGATTCCGGCCGCAAGCTCGCGAGTTGGCGAGCTAATTCGGACCCGATGGATCCACCGGCGCCCGTAATCAACACGCGCCTACCCGTTACCATCTTCCGCACTTCGTCGCCGTTCAGATTCACCGGCGATCGGGGCAACAGGTCCTCAAGGGAGAGGTTGCGCATTTGACTCATGATGCTCTTCTCGGCCAAGAGATCGTTCACGCTCGGCAAGGTCTTGATCGTGACCTTCGCCGAACCCAACGCGGCAATGATCTCCCGCAACACCGCCGGCTTGTCGCTCGGCAAGGCCAGAATCACCTCTTCGACCTGTGCCGTCGTCAAGATTCTCCCCAGGTCCTTCCTGGTCCCCAGGCATTTGACGCCGTGGATTCGGTGACGGCTGGGGATATCCTGGTCGTCCAGGAACCCGATAGGTTGGTAGCGGGACGCGGGCATCGTGCGCATCTCCCGCACGATGCGCTCACCCGCGTCGCCGGACCCGATGATCAGGACCCGCCGTTTGGACCGATAGATGACCGCCTCCCGAAATACGCGAAAGGGCAGCCGAACTCCCGCCACCAGCCCCACGAGCAAGACGCTGTCGATAATCAGCACGGATCGCGGGTAATCGTGAACGCCGAGCACCCAATGGATCCAGCCGTAAAACGCCACGGTGCTGGATACGACGCCCACCAGAATGTTCTGTAAATCCCAGAGGCTCGTGTACCGCCATAAGCCTTCATTGAGGCGTAACAACCAGAAGGCGGCTCCTCGAATCAGCACCAGCGCGGGCAGGAGCGTATAGAAAAATCCCATTTCCGCCTGGTGGATATCCCCGTCGAACCTCAGCCAGAAGGCCAGATAGTTCGACAGCATGATCAGCCCGATGTCCAGCAACACGATCAGGGGGCGGCGCCAGTTTAAGAGCCGGGTACCGACCCGCATCAATCGGCCCGGTTGGCTCTTCCCAATCTGCGGCAGGAACTCCGGCACCTCGCAGACCACCAGCGGGACCCGAAAAAGCGACAGCAGCGTTTGCACCACGATCGCCAGATCAAGCGACAGCGCCTGGTTTTCGACATAGTGCTTCGCCAACCGTATCTTGTTGGGTAAGATCGTCTTCTTGTATGTCTCCTCCGGGCTCTCCGACTTGTCGAGCATCGCCGCCTCGTCGAAATACTTCAGCGATGCCAGATCGCTCAGGCCTGGGCGGACCGTGAGGATGGACGCGAACTCCTTCTTGTAGAGCTCGACGTAGCGAGGGACTTCGGGGCGAGGTCCCACGAGACTCATGTCACCTTTGAGGATGTTGCCCAGTTGCGGGAGCTCATCCAGCTTGAACCGTCGCAACAGGCGCCCCACCCTGGTGATGCGAGGATCATCTCCCACCGTGATGGCTCCGCCGCGCCGCGGCGCGTCGTCCACCATCGTGCGGAACTTATAGATCAGGAAGGGTTTCCCGCCTCGTCCGATGCGGACTTGGCGGAAGAGGATCGGGCCGCGGGAGTCCAGCTTGATCAGGACGGCCACGCAGAGGAGCAGCGGCAGAGTGATCAGCAGCCCCACCGCCGCGCAGACGAGATCGATCATGCGTTTGATCATGGGCGATGCCCTCCTACCAACTTCCACACGACCGAGATGACACGTTGAACGTCGTCATCCGTCATGCGTGAGTACAACGGCAGCGAGAGAATTCGCTGACTGACCTGCGTGGCGACGGGACAGTCCTCCGGGCGGTAGCCCAAGGTGTCCCGATAGTAGGGGTGGAGATGCAGGGGGATAAAATGCACGCTGGTGCCGATCTCATGTTCCTTGAGCAGTTCGATCATTTCATCGCGCCCCACCCGGAGCCGCGACGGATCCAGCTGCAGCACGTAGAGGTGCCAGGCATGCTGTACGTCGTGGCGCACGGTGGGGAGAATCAGACCGGGAATCTCCGCAAAGGCCTCCGAATACATCGTCGCGTAATGCTCGCGCGCCTTCCAGAAGCGCTCGCACTTGTGGAGTTGTGGAATGCCGATGGCGGCGGCGATATCCGTGAGGTTGTACTTGAAGCCCGGATAGAGAATGTCGTAGGCCCATCCACCCTTGGCGGAATACCGATTCCAGGCGTCGCGGCTCAATCCATGCAGGCTCATCATTCTCATCCGGGCCGCCCACTCCGCATTCTGGGTGGTCACCATCCCGCCTTCGCCCGTCGTCATGTTTTTCGTGGCGTAGAAGGAGAAGCAGGTGGCGTCGGCGATTGTCCCCACCATCTTTCCCTTGTAGCGGGCCGGGAGGGCATGCGCGGCGTCCTCGATGACCGGCAGACCATGCGCGCGAGCGATCCGCATGATCTTGTCCATGTCGCAGGGATGCCCGGCGAAATGCACGGGAATGATCGCCTTGGTTCTCGGCGTGATGGCCTGCTCGATTTTGTCCGGATCGATATTGAGCGTATCGGCCGTGCAATCCACCAGGACGGGCTTGGCCTTGAAGTAGGTGACGACTTCGGCGGTCGCCGCAAACGTCATGGTCGGAACGATGACCTCGTCGCCCTCCCGCACCCCTGCGGCATCCAGCGCCAGGTGCAGCGCCGCCGTGCAGGAATTCACCGCTACGGCATGGGGCGCCCCGATGACCGCCGCGAATTCCTCCTCGAACTGCTTGACTCGCGAACCGGTCGTCAACCAGCCCGAGCGCAGCGTCGCCACGACGGACTCGATCTCCTCTTCTCCGATATCAGGAACATGAAAACGCATGAATGATGACATGGTGCCTCCGTAAAACTGACCGGTCCGACTCGGCGACAGCCGAGCCGGCATAGGCTATCTACTGTGCCGGGTATTGCAGACGCGCCCGTGAACTGTGTTGGGCGACTACACCGCTGTGACGTAAAGGGGCTGCCCCGTGAGCCCGCCGGGCGGCGGACCCATACTCGCACATGGGGTGAAGGATGAAGCGCGCTGAGGCCGTTCGAGCGGCGGCCGCGCTGCAACGAGGATTAGGTTCTCGTCGCCCGCAATTGAACGCCTCTGAATGGAATCGACGCCGATTGGGTCAACAATCGGCGATAGACCGCGATCGTTTCGGAAGCAATCCGCTCAATGCGAAATTCCCGTTCGACGAGTTCGCGGCCTTTCATCCCCATCCGGGTGCGCAAGGCGCCATCGCTCAAGAGTTGAGCGATACGATCCGCCAGCGCCTCGGCATTCTTGACCGGAACGAGAAACCCGTTTTTCCCGTCTTGGACGATCTCTCGGCATCCTCGGATATCGGTCGCGACGATCGGCCTCCCGCAAGCCGCGGCTTCCATCAGGGACTTCGGCAACCCCTCATGGTAGGACGGCAGCACAACGATGTGGACCATCGCCAATACTGAGGGCATGTCCTCGCGATGCCCCCACCATTCCACGATCCCTTCGTTCTGCCACTGCTGCAACAGCGGGAGAGGGATCGCCGTGGGATTTTCCGGATCCATCCCCCCTGCCAAGACGAACCGGGCCCGGACTCCCGAGGCCTTCAACAGCTTCGCGGCGTCGACGAACTCTCCGATCCCCTTATCCCAGACCATCCGTGCAGGCAGGAAGACAATCGGTTCGCGGGCCGTCGGTTCGGGCGAAGGCGCAAACTGGACCCCATTCACACCGGCCCCACGAATCACGACGGCGTGCGAAGGTCGCACGATGCCCGCCTCCACAAGGTCCCCGCAGTCGTCATGATTCTCGAAGATCACAGCCGAGCAGGACAAACCGAGCGCCCAGCGCAATACCGGCGTGATGGCCGTTCGGAGCAGACTCCGCCGGCCTCCGTTGGCATGAAAGAGGTAGCCCAGCCCGGTGATGGTATTGACCATGGCCGGCATCCGGCACAGACGCGCAGCCAGGGAACCAAACAAGACCGGTTTTAGCGAGAAGTGATGAAGGATTTCCGGGCGCTCGCGCCGATAAAGCCGGATCAGTTCGATCAAGGCCAGGGCGTCGCGAACCGGAGATTGAAGCCCTCGTCGGAGTCGAAGCGGAATCAGTCGAAAGCCTTCCTGCTCGATCGCACGGCCGTGAGCCTGCACTCGCGTCGCCACCGCGACCTCAAAACCCGCCTCCCTAGCCGCCCGGGCCAGGTCGAGGCGATGCCACCAGAAGTAGCAATCCTCATCGACGACGAACAGCATCTTGGACATCGGCATGCCTTTCAAAGATCCGCAGGTGTCTGACGGCCACCCTTCCTTTATGTGTGGCTGGTTATCGGAACTAGCGGCTATACATGCGCCCCGACCAACTGGCGTCCCCTTACCCTTTCCTTTCCCCTTTCCTTCTGCGCCTCAAGCTGCCGCGCATAGTCGCCCATGGTCAGGATATTGAGGCGACCCTCCTCTCTCATTCGGCTCGCATAGGCAAAGATCTTCTCCAGCCCCCTAAACATCGTGTTAGGTTTGGCGTTCAAATTGAAGGGGTGAAACCAGAAGTGATAGAGATCGCCGCGTTCGATCGCTTGATTGATTCCGGCTTTCACACGACGAACCTGACAGGCCATCGGAATCAGGCGTCGGATCCCAACCCTGGGCATGAAGAAGTGATTCCCCGGAATGTTCCACATGCCCGGGTAGGTTTCCTCCGCCCGAACCGGCAGCGGGGGGATGCCAAGGAGTTGATGCCCATAGTGCACCGCTCTCAGGAATAGACCGGAGCCCCATCCCCGCATCAGCGGATCCTGGCCTCGGTAGGCCTTGATGCCCATCTTGTAGAGCACCTCGAGATGCCCGACGTTATTCCGGGGAAACACGAAACTGGAGATCGTGATCCCCTTGTCCCTCGCCGCGTCAAGAGCCGCTTTCAAATCCGCTTCCGCCATTTCGGGCGTGCATTCGGGATCGCCGTAATAGATATGGCCGAAGGAGTGCGATCCGATCTCATGACGGACCTTCGTATTCCGAATCCATTCCACCACATCCGGCGCGTACCAGGCCGGCGCTTTTTCCGCTTTGGTACATGGATCGTGCTTAAACCACTCATGAGACAGCCAGGAGTACTTTGCGTGAGGACGATGATTCCCGTGGGCCACGCCCTGATGGTCCCGCTCACATCGGTCGAGCATCAAGTGTCCGACGGTCGCCCATGTGGCGGGGATCTCATAGCGATCCATCAGATCCAACAGTCGACGGATCTGCGGGCGTTCAGCGATCGACTCAGCTTCCAGCTCCTTCAACGGCATCTTGTCGAATCGACCCCACGACATCTCAAAGTCTAAGCTGAGCACCATCGTGCCTCGTGTTGTGTGCAACATGGAATCCTCCGGGTGATCGATCAGGACATCGGAGCGATCACGGCCTGGACCATCGTCCTGCCGATCTCCGACGTAGCATATTGACCTGCCGTCCCTGGATACCCCGCCAGCGGATGCCACTGATGGGTGAGATCCCTCATCTCCGGTCGATGGTGATTCAAAGATCCCCCACCAACGACCTCCGAATGCTGCCTTCCGTAAATGCATCACGTCCTTGCTCGAATCCACGACCGGTCGCCTCCTCAGACGCTGACACCGGTCACACTGTGCCTAGAAGAGGGTATAGATGAAGGGCGCCACGGCGGAACCCTCCGTCAGGACGATCAACGCTCCCAGCAGAAACAGAAACATCACCATGGGCAGCAACCAGAACTTCTTCCGCTCTCTCAAAAAACCCCAGAGCTCAAACGCAAATTCATTCATGGCATCCTCCAAGATGATCGGTGATCGATTAGTATTGATGGTAGAGATGAGACCCTGGCCGCGCCGTCCGAACCAGCCGATACGAGGACGCCTCGGCATTGAAGCGCCGCCGCATGGAATCCCGGCCACACATCCGACGGACGACCGCCATCGGCGTCACCAGCCCGAAGAACCCGAGCGCAAGGATCAGACGGGTATTGAACCAGCTCATCCAACCGCCCAATGTCATCCAGGCGCGGTAGAGCGACGCGAGGAGACGCGGCATCGCCAGCGCGAGAATCAGCCACCCGGCCCCGAGCATGAGGGCCCACCAGCGTATGGGCCGACCGTGCACGGCCAGCGGCCATAACGCCATGACAACCCACACTCCGGCCATCATGCACCCGAACGTCCGCAACTGCTTGGGAGTCGTTGTCTGCATCATAATCTGATTCCTTTGTAGTGATCGCGTTAGTCCAGTTCGAATTCCTTCTTCCAGTCCGTGTCGCCCGCGAGCGGGGTCTGGTCGCCCTTCAGCAGCACACAGTTTTCCAAAACCAACACGTCCATCTCCGTCCGCATGAAGCATCGATAGGCGTCCGCCGGGCTTCCGACGATGGGCTCCCCGCGCACGTTGAATGATGTATTCACGATGACGGCGCATCCGGTCTTCGCCTCAAACGCCTTGATCAGATCGTAGTACCGCGGATTCGTCTCTCGATGGACCGTCTGCACCCGGGCGGAGTAATCCACGTGAGTTACCGCGGGGATATCCGACTTCGGGACGTTCAGCAGGTCGATACCCCAGAGCGCCCGCTGCGCCTCCGTCAAGTTCTTCCGTCGCTTCTCTCGCACGGGCGCGACCAGCAGCATGTAGGGGCTGTCCGCCTGAAGATCGAAGTAGTCGCCGACCTTGTCACGCAACACCGAAGGCGCGAATGGCCGAAAGGACTCCCGGTACTTGATCTTGAGGTTCATCACGGACTGCATCTTGGTGCTGCGGGCATCCCCGATGATGCTGCGCCCGCCGAGCGCGCGCGGGCCGAATTCCATACGCCCTTGGAACCAGCCGACCACTTTCTCCTGCGCCAACTCCTCGGCCACGCGATGGACCAGCTCGTCATCACCCAGGCGCACATACCGGGCTCCGACGGATTGGAGATACTGTTCAATCTCGTCATTGCTGAAGGTCGGCCCCAGGTAGGAGCCCCGCATCCGATCCCGTGTCCCGTCGGCCACGCGAGGTTGATCGAGGCAGGTGTGCCAGGCCGCCAGAGCAGCCCCGATGGCCCCACCGGCATCGCCCGCGGCCGGTTGAATCCAGATATTCGCGAACGGGCCCTCCCGCAAGATCTTGCCGTTTCCCACGCAGTTCAAGGCGACGCCGCCGGCCAAGCAGAGATTGGCGATCCCGGTTTCATCATGGAGCGTCTTCGCCAGCCGCAGCATGATCTCTTCCGTCACCTCCTGGATCGAGCGAGCCAGATCCATCTCACGCTGTCCCAGCGGCGATTCCGGTTTCCGCGGCGGGCCTCCGAACGCCTCGTGGAACTTTTCGCTGGTCATGGTGAGTCCGGTGCAATAGTTGAAATAGTCCATATTCAAGCGGAAGGTCCCATCGGCCTTGAGGTCGATGAGATGCTCGTAGATCTGCTTGACGTATTTCGGTTCGCCGTAGGGCGCCAGGCCCATCACCTTGTATTCACCGGAATTCACCTTGAATCCCGTGTAATAGGTGAAGGCGGAGTACAGCAGCCCCAGGGAGTGCGGGAACGGAATTTCCCACAGAGGCGTCAGCTTGTTCCCCTTGCCGAGCCATGCCGACGACGTCGCCCACTCCCCCACCCCATCCATGCAGAGGACGACCGCTTCCTGGTAGGGAGAGGGGAAGAACGCGGACGATGCATGGGACTCATGGTGTTCGGGAAAGAGCATCGGCGGCACCGAAGCGGGCTCGATGCCCCCCAGTTTCGCGAATTCCTTCTTCATCAGATCCTTCAAGAACACTTTTTCTTTGAGCCAGGCCGGCATCGCCGCCCAAAAGGACTTAAGCCCCTTAGGCGCATAAGACACGTAAGTCTCCAAGAGCCGTTCGAATTTGATCAACGGCTTCTCATAGAACACCACATGCTCCAGGTCTCGAAGCGTAATCCCCGCCTCCGTCAGGCAATATCGAATGGCATGGACCGGGAATCGAGGATCATGCTTCTTCCGTGTAAACCGCTCTTCCTGAGCCGCCGCGAGAATCTCCCCATCCTTGAGAAGGCAGGCTGCACTATCGTGATAGTAGGCGGAGAGCCCGAGGATATAGCGTGGTCCGGTCATGTGAATCACCCTTTAGTGTGAGGAATGGTACCGACGTCCGAGCCAACGGCACGAGCCCCGATCGACCCTCAACGAGGGCACGGGAGGCACACACTTACAGATGCGGAAGAAATCCTTGCGTGGAGAGGTACTCGGCGATAAGTCGATGCCCTTCGCGGTTGGGATGGTTCCAGTCGATCTTGTCGCCTTTGTCGAACACAAAGAGGTCTCCCACCTTCGCTTTGTCCCGATGGCCCTCAAAGGCATGGATGGCGTCAAACACACGAATCTTCGGATCCAGATTCGCCGCCAGCAGCCGCTGCGCGCTCCCCTGCTCAAATTCCGGCTCCCACTGGATTCTCAGGCGGCGATAGGTGGCGGCGGCATCGGACGAAATCTGCATTTCATAGGGCAGCAGCACCACGCTCATCTGCACGCCGCGGGCCCGCAGCTCCTCGGCCAGTCCATTGATCTTGCCCGACGCATAGGCAAAGACCGCCTGGTTCGACGACGGGAATTGTTCCACCGTTTGATAGCCGTCGTGACCGTAACCCGCCACCGTGAGTCGCTCTTTAATCTTGTTCCGCACGAAGGTGTACAGAAAACTCCGACCCCTGAGGATCTCATCGATCGGCGTCATCACGCGCTTGATCGTCGCCATGGCGAAACGATCGCGCTGGGAGTCTTGATTGACGGCCGTCCCTTGGACCCGCGCCATCTCAGCCATGAGGGGCGGAATGTCGTTGAGATTCATCAGGTACACGACATGGGAGAGCTTGAACTCTTCGACCAACCGGAGCATTTTGAGCCGGGTGGATTCGGCAAGCGGATCATCTCCGATGTAGCAATAGTTGAAATGCGCATAGCCCGCATACTGAGCCTTCAATCGATCCGTCAGCCGATAGCCCTTTCCAGCCCCGACTCCATAGCAGACCGAGTCTCCGAAATATCCGACGCGGGGCTTGCTCGACGCCAGGTCAAACTCCTCGTCCGGATACCCATACGAGTTCAGACAGACCTCCCCATAGGGATGAGGGATGCAGGATCCCACCGCTTTTGCCCCGACGTAGTAGGAAGGGTTATAGGAGATCGACCACCTCACGCCCACCTCAAAGGCGACCAGAATCGCGAGCAACGCGACGCCGTTGATCGTCACAACCTTCAGCATATTGGTTCGATTGAGAGTCATGTCGCTCATGAAGCCGATCCCATGGTTCGTGGTTCCACAGGTTGCGCGTGTTCAGAAGGCCCAACGCCTAGGTGATCTGCCGTTCCTGCTCAAGCCAGGCTTGAAACATCAAGATCGCCCACAGGGAGAATTGGGCGTTGCACTGTCCGGCCTGATGCGCATCCCAGGTGGCGCGAATGCGTTCCGCGTGAAAGAACCCTTGGTCTCGCACCCGTTTTTCGTCAAGCAACTCTTCCGCCCATTCCCGCAGCGGCCCCCGCAGCCAGGAGTCGATGGGCACGCCGAACCCCATTTTCGGACGCTCAATGAGCGACGCGGGCACATAGCGGTCGAGCAGACGTCGCAGGATCCACTTCCCCTGCCCATTGCGAATCTTCATACCCAACGGCAACGACCAGGCCAATTCGACGACACGATGGTCGAGGAGCGGCACCCGGGCTTCCAGACTTACCCCCATACTCGCACGATCGACCTTAGCCAGAATGTCGTCCGGCAGATAGGCCATCGTATCGCTGTACATCATGCTGTCCCAGAGCGTTGGCAAGCTCTTCCACGCGATCGGGCGAGCCCCGATTCGAGGCGCCCCGCTGGGCTGGACCAGGAGAGAATCAAGTTCCCGCCACTGCGCGGTCAGAAACTCATACACGGCGTCGGGCGTCGACGCGCTCAAAAGCCCTGCCACCGTATGCACCTTGCGCCCCACGTTCAAACTTCGCAATCGAGGCGACAGCGCCGGTCTCAACACGTCGGCGAACGATTCCCAGGATTCCTTGGAGACTCCCATGAGCACGTGAGCCACGGCGCTACGTAAGGAAGCCGGAATCCATCGGAGCATACGCCAGACTTTCTCGACGTAGAAATACCGCCCGTACCCCCCGAACAGCTCGTCTCCGGCATCTCCGGAAAGCGCCACCGTCACATCCCGGCGCGCCAATTCGCACACCAGGAACGTGGGTACTTGTGACTGATCGGAAAAGGGTTCGTCATAGAGCGTCGGCAGCCGAGGAATCACAGCCATCGCCTCTTCAGGCGTGACGTAGAGCTCCGTATGCGCCGTACCGAGGTGTCGCGCCACCGCGGAAGCTTCTCGAGCCTCATTGTAAGCGGATTCGTGGAAACCGATCGTGAAGGTTCGAACGGGCTGCACGGACTGGGCCTGCATCAGCGCGACGATCGTTGAGGAGTCCACACCACCGGACAGAAATGCTCCCAACGGAACATCTGACTCCATCCGCAGCTTGACGGCGTCCCGAAGCAACCCGTCCAGGCGTTCGACCGCCTCTTCATCCGTCCCGCCAAAGGGCTCGGCCAACCCCTGCTCCACCGCGTGATCCAAGGACCAATAGGGCGTGAGGGATGGCGTGGCGCCTGGCTCGCCCCACTCCAGCGTAAGCAGCGAAGCAGGCGGTACTTTGGAAATCCCGCTATAGATCGAACGGGGCGCCCGGACGTAGTTATCCACCACGTAGCCCCGAAGCGACTCACGGTCGATGACCTGATCAAAGTCCGGGTGAGCCCGGAGCGCCTTAAGTTCCGAGCCGAACACGAAGGTTCGGCCCAGCCAGCCGTAATACAAGGGCTTCTCGCCCATACGGTCGCGTGTCAGGTGTAGTCGACGTTCCTGCCGATCCCACAAGGCGAACGCGAACATCCCGTTGAAACGTTTCAGCGCCGAGAAGATCCCCCAATGGGAGATGCACGCGAGCATGACCTCCGTATCGGAATGCCCGCGAAAGGCATAGCCCAAGGCTTCTAATTCACTGCGCAACGCGCGAAAGTTGTAAATCTCGCCATTGAATGAGATCACGTACCGGCCGCAGGCCGACCGCATCGGCTGATGGCCTTCCGGCGAGAGATCCAAGATCGATAGCCGTCGGTGCCCCAGGGCAATACCGGCCGTCTCATCCGTCCACGTGCCGACGTCATCCGGCCCGCGATGGCGCAAGCGGTTCGTCATGCCCAAGACCAAACCTTGGAGTTCACGATTCCCGGCCCGACCTGCTCGATCCAGCATGCCTGCGATGCCACACATAAGGTCACACCCTCGTTCGCGCGGTTTCGAAACCGGAGAGGCTACACAGACGAATGGATACCCCCGCGCTTAGGCAGGGACGGCTTGCTTGCGAGTGACTCTGGCGACGCTCCACTGCCTGGCCCACGTCACGACTACCCACACCCCCCACAGCTGGCAGACCACGAGGAGCGAATAGACATGGCAGGTCTGCCGAAATGGCTCGATCAACCGCACCCCATACATGAACGCGGCATACCAAGTTCCCCACAGACTCAGGAGAGGAATCCAGAGCGTGGCTGGGTCCGCCAAGAGCTTGAGCCAGCCCACAATCAAGACGAACACGAGAGCCGCAAAGAAGAGCAAGTCCGAGACTGGAACCGACTGAGGGGCAGCATCCCTACCCGAAAAGAGTCGGGCAATGCTCCGCAAGTTCGGGGCCGGTGAGGCCGCCATATAGACGGTCGACTCCGCCCACCCCTTGAGTTGTCCAAAGATCAGCCGAGAGACCGGATGCAGTCCAAACAGATACTCCCCGAATGTCATGCGAGGGCCGGAATACGCATCCTGCTCGAACTCGGCACGGGTCGGCCACCCCGGTGTTCCGATCCGATCAGGAAACTCAAAGTTCGCATTCCAGCGCGCCTGCCACGATGATTGCCAAGAGAAATCGCCTCCGTGCGCGCGCGCCACACTCACGACATAGGGCACATAGAGCCCCAGGGCGATGACTGTGGCGGCGATCAGATGCCCCCAAGACCACTGACTAGGCGAGAGCCGGATGCCTGTCCGACCAGACACCCATGTCTTGAAAAGCCACCCGCCCCAGATGAAGGGGAGTAAGACCGTCACGATCGGCGCTCTCGCGAGGAATAAGGCTCCCATCATCAGACCGAGGCTGATCGCCCCCTGCCAACTTCGCCCCCACAGCCAGAGACTGAGTGCGCCAAGAAACAGCAGCGCCGTCGTCTCGTCGCGCAATCCCTGTACCGAGAGGTCGATCCACTCGGCATTGCATGCAACGAGCACCCCCCCAAGTACGCCAAGCCACCACTGACCGGTCACACGCCAGGCAAACGCGCCGATCGCCGGAATCAACAGGCTCGACAAGCACAGGGTGAGCAGCCGAACGGCCGAGCCTGTGTCTCCGAACAGGCGAAGCCAATAGTGCAGGAGGGCAACAAAGAAGGGCTCTCGTTCCCGAAAGTCGCCGGAATAGAGGCCGGCTGCATCGGAAAACCACTGGAACTTTCGAGCAAAGGGCCACCATGTGGAGAGTACGTCGGGGGACAGCGGCAGCCCGCGAACAATGTCAAACTCAGCCCACCGCAAGGCCATTCCGATTACAGCCGCGGCATAGAGCCCTCCGCACCCAAGCCAGAGTCGAAGTTCCGATGAGCGCGGATCTCCCGGCGGCACATCGCGCACGACCGGCAGCGTCAGCATCAGGAGCCCTGTTCCGGCGACGCCCAAGGAGAGCAGTACGGGCCACAGCGACGGCAAGGCATGCGTCCCCGGAAACCAGGCAGCCCAGACACTTTCAAGCACCAACCGTTCGGCACTCCCCGAGTTGGTCGCCGTGAGAACCAGACGAGACATCCCGGAGTCGACGGGAAGCGTCGTCGTCCCGCTGTTCAAGAGGCCTGCAGGCAGCGTCTGCAGAGTCGTGCCGTTCTCGAGTTGGATCCGAATCTGCCCAGGATCGGAGCCAAAGAGCCTGATTTTCAATGTACCCGCCGACGCGCCGCCGGGGAGTTGAATGGTCAGTCGCCCCTGCTGCCCCGGACTGAGGTACCAGCCGTAGGTCCCCCACCGCCCGCCCTCGACGCCGAGAAGCCAGGGAGCAGGCTGGGCCGGCCCTCCAGCCAAATAGAGTTCCAGCCCCGGTTCCGACTGTGCCACAAGAGCTCGATCGAGCCCCGTGAGAAAAGCAGGCTGCCCGAGCGCCAGGCCAAGAAGCCCCCCCGCCAGACACCCCCACCCCCACACCTGTGATCGACGTGCGCTCACCGAGAGTCCTGCAGCGTGACGGCTTGGCCTAGGCCCCGACCAACAGCATCGGCAGACCCTGCCTTCAGTTTGGTCCATTGCGTCAGCATCAGCTCATAGTTTTCCCGCTGATGACGGACAACCGTGTCGAGGATCAGGCCGCAACAGAAGAACAACATGGAAAGAATCATCAGCGCGGCCGACAGCACGGCGGAGGGAACCTTATAGACATAACGGTCTTGGAGGTACTCAAGGATCGGCGGAATCCCCGCCCCGAGACCGGCGAGAAAGATCAACGAGGCCAATGCGCTGAAGAAGACCATCGGCTTGTAGTTCTTGAAGAGGCTCGCAATACTCTTCAAGACGAGCAGCCCGTCGCTATAGGTGCGAAGCTTGGAATAGCTGCCCTTGGGGCGGTCTTTGTACACGATCGGCACTTCCAGAATTTTGAACCGCTTGTCGAGCGCATGCAGAGTCATTTCGGTTTCAATCTCAAAGCCTTCGGAGAGCACGGGCAGCGTGGCCAGAAAGGATCGAGACATCACACGATATCCGCTCATGATGTCGTGAGTCTTGGCTCCGAAGAGTCGGTTCACCAGCCCGCAGACCAGGTCATTCCCGAACCCGTGAAATCGGCGGACGGCGGCCGACGCGTAAGACTGATTCGAAATCCGGTCGCCGACCACCATGTCGGCGCGCTTCATCACGACCGGCTCGATGAGCGACCGCACGACGTCGGCGGGATAGGTCATGTCGCCATCGACCATCACATAGATATCCGCATCGATGCGCCGGACGATGTTCCGTACGACATTCCCCTTCCCCTGACGCGGCTCCAACATGACATGCGCCCCGGCAGCCAACGCCGCCTGGATGGTGCCATCCGTCGAATTGTTGTCGATCACATAGATGTCCGCCTCGGGCAAGGCCGCGCGAAACTCCTTGACAGTGCCGGCGACCGTCACTTCTTCGTTATAGCAAGGGATGACCACCGCGATGCTCTCGTGATACCGGGCGGAGGCCAGAGACGTTTGAAGCACATCTTGGGTTGGATTCATAAGGACACCTGATTCTTGTCTATATGGATTGAGGATCGTGCAAACCGGCCATGGGTCAACTCGGCCGGCCGACTCGTTCCTGCGACTAGCTCGGCTGCGGACAGGGAGACGTCCCGAAGGACAGAAAGGCCTGTTGGAGAGGAGCACAGACCTCGCGATACACAATCTGCGCGACTTGCTCCGCCCCTTTGACGGTATAGTGAAGGTGATCGTAGAAATAGTCGGGTGAGGCCGGCATCATCCGCGCCAGGTCGATCAGCTGAATCTTGCGTCGCTCGGCGTAGCGCCGCGTCACGTCATTGTAGGCCTCAAGAACCCGCTTGTAGACCTTTCCATTTGTGGGTCGGTCGGCCAAGGCAACCGGGACAGCCACCCGGTCAGAATCCACCTGCGACGCATGATCAACCCCTCCGCCCATCAGGGTCGGCTGCGTCAGGAGGATGGGCAGAATGCCGGCCTCGCTCAGGGTTTGAACCAGGCCGTCCAGTCGACGTTCGAACGCCCGCAGGGCTTCGGCATGACTCCGTAAAATCGCAGCTTCGTCCTCCGGTTTGACGTCAATCAGTTGTGCCCTTCTGAAATCGACACTTCGGTGGCCAAGGCCTTGCCTCCGAGCCTCCCATCCACGGTAGAGGTTCCGGAGCAGATTGACGGTCTCGCTCCCATCCGCCGCCCCGCGAAGGATCGCCCGGATCGTCCAGCGATCAATTTCCTCGCGTCGGTCGTAGCTATTCTCCCGCAGCAAGCCCATGTCGTTGGCGCCGACCAAAAAGAGCACGACTCTCGGCTTGAGTTTCAGAATATAGTCTTGGACTAGCACATGATGGCCGAAGGTGCTGTGCCCATCGAGGCCGGCGTTATTAACCCAAAGATATGAGAAGTGCTGATGCAGCCGTCCGCTGAGGAGTGCCGGCCAATCTTGCCCGTCGGACAGATAGGCGCACTCCGTCGTGCTGCCCCCGATCGCGACGAGGCTCAGCCGATCGGAAAAGTCGTCGGGAGGATTCGGGCCTCTGAATCCGATCGAATTGGTCGATCGATGAATAATCCGATCCAATCCGGTGATGTCATGATTTCCGACACGGTATTGTAGGTTAGGAGTCAACTGAATCGAGTTGCCCTTGAGCCGGAGCTGAAAGGGGTGATAGACGCGCAAGGCGGCCTCGGCGGTCATGACCGCTAGAGCAAGGCCAAGCCCTACTGCGATGGTCGCTTTGAGAAAGAACATTAGGCCGATCCACCCATTCCTCCATGATCGCTATATCCCGTGCTGTAGAGCCAATAAGATTTTCAGTCACACATCGAGGACTTCACGCTCAATTTCCGAGCCCCGACCGATCCGCTCAACCGGCTGAAACCGACCCTGGTCATCCAGGCGGAAAATGGTCCCGTGATTGTCGCCCGCATCCAGGGTTCGCACGACGACGAGGAGCGCACTCGGGCCAGACAATCGAATCCGCAAGTTTCTGACAGCCTCTTGCAGTCGCGGCCGAGGGAAATAGGCTAGGTTCAGGATATTGGCGGCTCGGATGACATCGAATCGACCCTTGAGGCACGGAGGAGACGGGGCGAAGATGTCATCATCCAGCAATTCAATGTCGTGCCGATGCCGGAGTTGTTCGGTTACCATCGGGACCTTGGCCTTGATGAGTGGGTCGCCATCAGGCGGCACTCCCCCATTCAAAGCCTTGAGGCGAGCCGTCAAGTCGCATCGCTTGGCCAGCCAGGCGAACAAGGCCCGATAGCCCGATGTCCACAAGTAATTGCCCAGCAGATAATAGCGGCGAGGGGACCAGGGCCTGAGAGCGATGCCGCCGACGTCAAACTGGAGTGGGAATCCCTCCCGATCGACCAATGCGTCGCATCCCGGAAAGAGCTCTACCAGGTACGCGTACATCGTGAGATCGGTTGCCGTAACCTCTGGATACCAGCCGGCCCGATTGAGAGACTCCACCCACTCGCAGGTGGAGACTCCAGAAGAGACGGCCACATCCAATACGGCGCGCGGTGTCAGTCCGATCCGACAGCAGACCTCGCTCACCGCCTGATCGACGTCGCCCATCCGATGGCTCTCGGTCGTCTTCGAGACGCCGTTACTCAGCCGAATGTACCCGAAGAACCGTTTCTCACGTTCATCTTGGACAGGAGACGCTCCCGCACGCGTCGGCGCAGCCTGGAGGAACAATTGTTTCGCAGTAGGAACCATATCGACTGGCTCAGACGACCCGCGCCCTTGCGCTACGCTCTGCAGCTGGCCAACTCACGAAACAGAGACTCAAACCTCGTCGCCACCTTGGGCAGGTCGAACCGCTCTTTGATGCGCTGACGCGCGGCGAGCCCTCGAAGACGACGCTGCCCCCCCTCCACCCTCAACAGCTCTTCCATCCCCTTGGCGAGCGCCTCGGGATTCTTGGGGGGTACGATAATGCCGGTCGAACCGATGATCTGGCTTGAATCACCCACATCCGTCGCCACACAGGGTACCCCGCAGCTCATCGCCTCGGCGATCACATTGGGGAACGACTCGCCGAAGGACGAGGACACAGCCACATCAAAGCTGGCCATCACCCGGGGAATATCCGCGCGTTCGCCGAGCAATCGGACCCGCGCCCGAATGCCTTCGGCATTCACCCACTCGGCCAATTGCGCATTCTCCCAGGTCACCTCCCGACCGCAGAGCACGAAGGTCACGTCCGCGCGTCGACGCGCGAGAGCGGCGGCAGCGCGAACGAAGGTCTGATGATCTTTGTGGGGATGAAATCGGCCGACGATCCCGATCACAAGGCCGCCAGGCGGGATGGCCAATTCAGCCCGCACGGAGGCACGCGCCTCTTCATCCGGCGCGTAGGAGGCCAAATCGAGGCCGTTGGGAATGACGTCGATCTTCTCGGGCGCATAGCCGGCATCGAGGTGCACTGCGCGCGAGGCCTCCGAATTGCAGATGATCCGGTTCGGCAACCAGCGCGACGCCCGCGCGCAGAGCCGCACGGTCTGCCTCGTGAGCCAGGGATTCCCCTCGGCGCTCAGATCGGCGTGCCGCAGACTCCAAATGACCGGAATGTTGCCGGCAAGTTTCGCGGCCACGCCCCCAATCAGATCCGCATGGTAGAGCCAAGTCTGCACCACATCGGGGCGCGCCGCCCTGAGCCAGCGGGCCAGTCGCCAGATATACAGAGGATTGGGAACACCCCGTCGCATGCCAAGGGTTTCCACCGAAATCCCCAAGGCCCGAATCTTCGTCGCGAACGGCTCGATGATATCGATCAGGGAGATCACACGAACATGAAACTGCCGGTGATCGAGCTGCGTCAGGAGCCGATAGAGCATCGCCTCGGCCCCGCCGGTCCCTAAGGCGTTGATCACGCAGACAAGGGAGATAGGACTGGCCGTCCCCTGCCGCATACGTGACACGCTGCGCAGGCATGGTTGGTGAGAGACAGTCGTTAGAGTCATAGTCCGCCTGGATACCATGGAAGCAGGATTATCGTCGCCCCGTGTAGGAGTGTCGCGCCCTTCGCGCGAGAGACCGTTGGAATCACTAGGCTTCCGCCAAACTCCCGCGTTGGGCTTGGCGATCCTCCTCTTCCCACTTGAACTTGGCCTCTTGGTTGTACCACACCATCGCAGCCATGAGCGCCAACACGAAGACACGGATGTCTACGTACAGGAGACCGTGCGAGAAAAATCCCTGCCAGAGGACCATGAATGCGAAGATCCAGGCCACTTGCCTGACTTCACCGGCGGCGCCCCAGGTTGCCGCCAGCACGAGCAAGGGCAGCAGCAACATGCCGAACACTCCATGGTCTTCCATAAACTCCAGGTAGGCATTGTGCGTTCCGACGAGCACGTCAGAGGCGGCGCCCGTGCCGTGTCCGAGCAGCGGATGATCCGCGACCCGTTCCCAGGCCTGCTGCGCTACATAGGCGCGCTCCAGGGCGGAATAGTCGATTACCTCAGTCGGCGTCCCAAAAAAATTCAGCCGTTCGAGCAAGTCACGGTTGGCTCCGCTCATCTTGTCCCAGCTCTTCAGAATGTCGTCCCCAAAGGGGATGAAGAGGAGAAAGCCGACGAAGAGACACGCGCCCCCGATGAGCAGGAAGTCCCTGCCCCTCACTTGCTGCATGACGACCGCTCCGATCGCTAAGATGCACCACTCAACGATCCCGGACCTGGAAAAGGTCGTGAGAACGCCGATTCCCGCGAAGAGCAGATAGGGCATGCGCGCCCAGAGGGGCAGGACCGAGACGGTCAGCAGCGTCCCCATGGCAATGGCATCGGCAGACTGATTCGGGTTCCCGTGCAGTCCGGCTGACCGCCCGTAGGTGATGCTCCAAGTGAGGGGATAGAAGAACTCGTAAATGTTCAGCGCAACGTTTATCGCCGTCGCGGCCAACAATCCATACCGGGCTAACTTCATGACGCCCACATCCGTCAGGAGAATGTAGAACCAGATCAGTTCGAAGATCACCATTATGCGCAGCAGCGTTTCGCGCCATAGCGCCGGCGTCTGGGCAGACACGAAGAACCCTGCGATGCTGACCCAGAGAAATCCGAAACACCAGAGCACCAGCGGCGACCGGAGCATGTCCCAGGAAGCGCATCGCTTGATGAGCGCGGGCGTCGAGAGCAACGCCAGCAATCCCAACCAATAATAAGGGGCAGGGAAGATCTGCTTATCGATCGCCAGATACAACGGCCCGTTCATGCCGATGAATGCGGCGTACAACATCACGATCAGGCGCGCATATTTCGACGATTCCGTCACGAACGGTGTTCTCCCAATCCGGGTCGAACGGACGGCTTCGAATCCTACCCTGCTCGAGTCAGACTGCCGTGACGACCACGAGGCCGCCACACCAGGACTCGAGTCAGACGCCGGTCGTCAGGGGACGAGCAGCCCCCTCAACCTGCGCTCTCAGGGCCACAGATCCCAAAACCTGTTCCGTCCTGGCCACTAGGCTCCCGGCAGATAGGCGCTCAGTGATGCGGCTGCGGATCTGCTCGACGCTCCACGCCCCCCGCCCCAACACTCGCGCTACGGCAGCGGCCAATTCCTGGGGAGCCTTTGGAGGTACGACTTCTCCGCAGTCACCGACAACCCAGGCGGAGTCGCCGACATCGGTGACCACACAAGGCACACCACAGGCCATGGCCTCCGCAATCACGTTCGGCATTCCCTCCCCATACGAGCTGCTCACCAGGAGATCCAGGGCGTTGTAGACCGCCGGCATATCCTGAGTCGCCGGTACCCAGCGCACGCGATCCTGAATCCCAAGGCTGGATGCGCGCGCCCGTAATTCCTCGGCAAAGGCCTGCGGACCATCCCCCACGCAGACAAACCGAACATTGCACCGTTGCCTCGCCACCAGGGCCGCAGCATCCAGGAAGACCGGATGGTCTTTCATGGGGTCCAACCGGCCCACCAGCCCGACGAGCTGCTCACCCTCTTGGACGCCCCAGGCGGCGCGAAGTCCCCATCCCTTCTCCCGTTGGGGGCGAAACCGTTCTGTATCGATCCCGTTTGGAACACATACGGTCTTCCCGGCCGGATATCCATGCTCGAGGTGAAAGCGAAGCCCCATCTGGGAATTCACAATGACCGCATCCGCAAATCTGGACAGCTGGCAATTGAGCGCAAAGCTCAGCCGATCCACCCATTCATAGCGCGAGAAGTCCAGCACCGACCCGCGCGCGCCCCACACGATTCCAACGGACGGACAGAACGGTTTGACCGCCAGGGCGAACAGGTTCGGTTCGGCAAGGTACCCGTGCAGAACATCCGGCCGTTCCGTCCGCACCCAGCCGACGAGCCGCCGGAGACAGCCCAAGACATCCCATCGCCCTGCCTTTCCAAGAGTGAGCACGCGGATGCCCGCCTCGGCCAGTTCCCGCTCAAGCGGCCCTCCGGCATAAAACACCGTTACGACAACGGTGTGACCGACGCGTTGCAGCCCTTTGGAAAGGAGCACGAGTTGCCGCTCCGCCCCCCCGTATCCCATGGAGCGGATGAGAAACATCACTTTCATGCCTGCCCCGCAGAACGACGCTCCGCTCGGGGCATCACGAATGATTCGACGCCGCTGCCGGGCACGCGCACTTCCTCCAACAGCCGCTCCCATCGGCCCAGGATCGCATCCCGGCTGAACCGTTCCAGCACATGCACCGCACGCGCCGCTAAGCGGGCTCGCGCCACCTCATCCCCCATGAGCCGATCCATCGCTTCGGCCAGCGCGGAGACATCCTCGACGGGCACCAAAATGCCGTCGAACCCGTTGCGGACGATTTCGCGAGGCCCACTCTGGCAATCCGTCGAGATCACCGGCAACCCACAGGCCATGGCCTCCAGCAGCGCATTGGGAAATCCTTCGAACCGCGAGGACAACACATAGAGGTCGGCTTGCTTCAGCAAAGGAATAGGATCACTCACCCGCCCGCCCAATTCGATGCGACCGCGAAGCCCCAATGATTCCACCTGAGCTTCCAAGGCCCCCCGCTCCTCTCCCTCGCCGATGATCCTGAGGGTCCAGTTTGGATGCCGTGGCGCACATCGGGCAAAGGCCTTCAAGAGCACGTCATAGCCCTTTTGTCGCATCAGCCGTCCCAAGGCCACGACCGTTCGGCGGGCAGACTCACGCGGCGGGATCGGGCCGCAGGCCTCGATCTCGGGATTCACCGGATTCGGAATCACACGGATCACTTCATCGGACCAGAGTGTTTTCGCCCATTCGCGGACTGACTCAGACTGCACGACCACCGCCTCCGCCCGACGGTAGAAGACTTGGCGCAGCACACTCCACACACGTCCGATCGGATATCGCCGCGGATCAATACGTTCGGACACAATCACCGGCACGCGGAAGCCCATGGTGGCCACCAGTGTTAACACGTTGGTGACATCCCCGAACGAGATCACCACATCCGGCGTCGATTCGCGGATCACTCGACGCAGCATCGACACCCGCCGTCGATTGTGCGCGACCGCCTCGACGAGTCCGGCAGATTGACTGTACAGATCCAGCGCAACCCGCTGCACAGAGGGATGCAACGTATACCAATCCCAGGATTGCGGCCCGATGGTGACGATCGTCACACGGCGACCCACGGCAGCCCATGTATTAGCCATCACCGACATGACGCGTTCGGCGCCGCCGGAACCAAAATTCGAGATCACAAAGGTGATACGCATCGTGTTGGCCAAGCCGTGGGTGCTGTCTCTGACTGAAGATCAAGGAGTCGCGGGGCGGCCGAGGCGGCGCGTGTCTAGCCTCGGCCCAAGACAAGGCGTTCCTGCTTGCCGAGGAGTCTGAGCGACACCGTCATGAGAAATACGAGAGAAATCAGATAGACCAGGCTGGTTGCCAGCGCGACGCCGGCTGCATCCAACCAGTGCATGCAGACATGCGTGAGACCGACGGTCAGCAGGAGGTTTATCCCGCATCCCCACATCATGAGTTGGTTCGCTTTCAGCGCAGAGATCAACCGCACAAACAGCATGCTGACCACATAGGGCGGCACTTGGAGCAGGTACATGACCTGGATCTTACCGACCAGTTGTGAATCCGAGGCCGTAAACGCCCCGCGTTGGAACAGGAGAACCGTCAGCGGTTCAGACAAATACATCAGACAGGCGGTCACGGGAAGCGACACGAGCAACAGCAAGCGCGCATAGGTCATGACGGTGTGCCGCACTCCACCCCAGTCCTGCGCCGCGACCATTTTTGAAAAGTGGGGCAGCACCGCCGTACTGACCGCGACCGCCGCCACGCCCACCAGGAGATTCGTGATCTTACTGCCGTACGCCAGCGCGGAAACCGTTCCCGATCCCAGCATGGCTGCCATCGATTGGCTGACCAGGTTGCCGCTCCCCATGAGGAAAGCCCCGGCGACCATCGGGACGTA
The DNA here is from genome assembly GCA_964481215.1 of uncultured Nitrospira sp. Lineage (GTDB taxonomy): Bacteria > Nitrospirota > Nitrospiria > Nitrospirales > Nitrospiraceae > RSF151. The sequence continues at coordinate 56,503 of CAYZTJ010000001.1, forward strand.
CTGCGCGAGCACTTGCTTGACGGCGGCGCTCGCCCCATGCCAACGGGGCACAAGCGACACCCCCTGGCGCAGTAGCCCCCAGCCCAATACGCCGGTTTCGATGACGGCGCCGGCGACGATACCCGCCGCGAGGGTATAGGCTCCCCACTGCTCCACCAAGCCTAGGACTAGCCCCACCACCAGCACGGAGGTAATCAAGGGGACGGCGGCCGCCAGCGCAAAACGGTCCCAGGCATTGAGAATCGCCCCCCACATCGCTCCAAGCCCGCTGACGACGAGCGTGACGAGGAGGAGCCAATACATCGATCGCGTCAGTTCGAGCTTCTCCGGACCAAAGCCAGAGGCCACGGACGCCAGGATCCACTCTGCCGCGGCCGCCAGGATCAGCGTGACGATACCCAGCATGGCGGTCGTCCACACCATCACGCTCGAGAGCAGCCGTTGCGCCGCATCCCCCCCTTCTCGTTCGCGGACCTCGATATAGGTGGGAATCAGCGCGGCGCCCAGCGTTCCGCCGATCAGATAGATGGCAAATTGCGGCACGAGAAACGCCATAAGATAGGCATCCAGTGCGTCGCTCGTTCCAAAGGCCCTGGCCGTGAACACCTCCTTCATCATGGCGGCCAGCTTGACCACGACGGTGACGCCGCCCACCGTCATCATGGCCGCAAACACCTGGCGATTGACCGATTCCGCGCGCCAGGTCGCCAGACGACTCAATCCTATCTGTAGCGTATTGCCGATCACAGGAATCACACGGGATCGCTTGCCTGGGTCGCCTGTCTGGGTGGAATCGCCGAAATAGTCTCCCCATTTGTAAGCCCGCCGCTTCATTCCGGCCGAGGCTCACACACCGACTCACTTGAGGAAGCACGATGACAGGAGAACCCGTCTACTTTTCGGAAATCGAATAGTAGGAATAGTAGTAGGGGGCCTCGCGAGCGTCTGCCTTCTGCAAGACCATCCCGAGAATCTTCCCGCCGGCCAGCGTGAGCCTCTGCAACGAGGTTCGGCACGCCTCTGTCGTCGTGTCACCCGAGCTCACCACGAAAATTACCCCGTCCACCTTCGGCGCCAGCACGACCGGATCGGCGACGGGCAGAACGGGCGGCGCATCCAACACCACGTGATAGCCTTCTTTCCGGCACCAGTCGAGCAAGTCGGTCATGCGCTTCGAATGCAGCAATTCCGACGGGCTCTCGGGTGCGCTTCCCCGAGGAAGCACCCAGAGTTTCGGATTATCCGTCCGGTGAATAATCTCTTCCATGTGGGCCTTCCCCGTCAGATAGTCCACCAAGCCCTTTGGGTTTCGCCCGTCAGCCTGCAAATTGAAGATCCGATGATGCGTGGGCTTGCGAAAGTCGACATCCATCAAGAGCACGCGTGCGTCCTCCAATTGCGAAAGCACGGTTGCCAGATTGACCGCGAGGGTGGTTTTCCCCTCGCTCTGGCCCGAACTCGTCACCAATACACAAGGCGGTAGTTCGCTGGCATGGGACAAGAGCAGCCCGGTTCGGATGATTCGGACACTTTCCGAGACGGCACTCGTTGACGTCGGCGACAAGAGGGCTTGGCCATTGGCCGTCTCCGACTTTGGAAGCAGCGGCACCACCCCAAGCAGCGACACATCTGGCACGAACCGCTCCACGTCATGCGGACCGCGCAGGACGCGCTTGCGGAATTCCAAGAAGACCGCAACTCCAAAGCCGGACAGAAGACCGAACAAGAACCCTAAGGCCGTATTCAGGACCTTTCTGGGCTTGATCGGCGAGGTGGTCGCCACCGCCGGATCCGCCAGAGAGACGGCGGCGCTCCGCATGCCGGCCAGCACATCGGCCTCCTTCGTGAGCTTCAAGAAAATGTCGAAAAGGTGCTGATTGCTTTCCGCCTCTCGCTCGAGAATGCCCCGCTCGATCTCGTACTGTTCGAGAGACATCTTCTCTTGCCGATGACGGCCGACGGCATCCTTGATCGTCCGCTCCCGCGCCAAAGCCGCGTCATACTCGTGCTTCATGGAGTCGAAGATCTTCTGCACCTCCAAGCGAATACGTTCGCGCAAATCCTGCAGCTCCGCCTTGGCCCGAGCGAGTTTCGGATGTAAGGGACCATACTTGTCGGAGAGTTCTGCCACTTCCCCCGACACTTTGATTTCTTGGGTGCGAAGATTTTGGATCAAGGGCGAGCTCAGCACCTCAGTCGAGGCGTCCAGATTGCCCCAGTCGATCTGTGCTTTCTGGCCGGGGCCCTGCAAGAGAGACTGTACCTGTTGAAACCGCGATTGGGCCTCGGCCTTCTTCACCTCGGCCTTCACAAGCTCCGACTCCAACTCCCCGACTTTTTGCGACGCCTGCGATCGACCATCGCGGCCATCGAGCAGCCCGTGCCTCGCCCGAAAGACGTAGAGGGCCTGCTGAGAGGCTTCGACCTTCTTCCGAAGTTCGTCGAGATGCGTCAGAAACCAGGAGGCGGCAGTTTCCGTGGCTTTGGCACTCAGCTCTTGTGTCCGTTCGATGTACACGTTCGCCAGCATATTGGCTGCCAAAGCCGCGAATTGAGGATCCTCCGATTGTGCGACGACGTGCGCGAGCCGGGCCCCCCGGACGGGAACGACCTCGATGTTCCCGGAAAACTTCTTGAGCAAGAGATCTTCGGCGGCTTCCGGACTCAGCGGCGCCTCCGTCGATTGAGTGGTTGATTCGGCTTTCGCCTCCCCCCACCAGGACTTCTTGGCCGTTGCCTTGCCGCTGTATTCCGGCAGATCTTTGAGGTGCAGCCGTTCCGCCGTGCGTTGTAGGACAACCCGACTCCGCATCAACTCGAAATGGGTCTGAAAGTACTCCGGACTGATGTCCGGAGACGCATGAGACTTCTCGCGCTCCAGAACTCCGACATTCTGCTGGTCGATGACCACGGTCGCCTTCCCCTGGTAGACAGGCGTCTGGGAGTAAGACCAGGCCATGGCCATGATCGTGCAGCCGACGGCCATGCCTCCGATGAGCACCCATTGACGGCGACAGAGCAAGAATAAGTCGTCGAATGCATGCGACTGTCGATGGTCCTGAGCCGCATGGTTCGGACCCATCAGCCGGTAGGGAACGAGGCTCGAATGACTTTTGTCCATGGTGCTCCTGTCCTTACTGTAGTGCACTGACGGAGGTGGAAGAGATCAGAACGGCGGGGCCGACTCCAGCACGCGTTCGATCGCGCAATCGAGGCGGCTAGAACCCGCCTTGTAGTCCGACGGTGAAGGTGTTCGCACTGTAGACGAACATGCCGTCCGTTGAACTCCGATCTTCATAGGCGTACTGAAGGGTGGCCCCAAGGTATCGAGTGGCCTTGTACGTGTACCCCAACGCAATATTCTTGAGGGTATCGGTGCGCTTGGTGCTCACCCCTGTACCGCTTGTGAACTTGTCCTGCTCCAGACCAAGATTCAAGTTCAATGCATGCCATTGCGACAATGAATGGGTGACCGCCAGGTTCGCACCGGTCGACACAAAGAACAGACTGCCCAGCACGACGGTTTGCTGGATAGCCCGGTACGGCTGCAGACTCACCGTGACATAGGAGGTGGGCGTCCAGCGCATGTTACCGGCCACATAGAAGCTGTCGGCCGAGTCTTTCTCCCTCGTAAACTGGCTCAACAGGGGAGCGGGTTGCGCGGCTTGCGCATTGGAAAACTTCAAAAACTGGTAGCCCACGAGCAACTCCCCCGACGTCAGATCGCTCACCTGCCACCGCGCACCGGTGCTAACCATATACACGTTGCTGTCGAGATTCTTGTTCTGATCGTAAATCTGCTGATTGATGCCGGTGCTCACAAGAACCGACGACTTCGGCGTCACGGAGCCGCTGAACGTCAGACCGGCATAGTTGTTCAGCCGGTCGTACAAAGGGCCCAGCCCATTGTTCGTGTAGGTCCACCGCGTCGATTGCAGGTTGAGCGCAACACTCGCTTGCACACCAGTCAACTCCGCACGGCCCGTGAAACTGTCGGTCCGCCACTTATTCACTTCTACGAACTGGAGGTCCTGGGCGGACCCGCGTGGATCATGTCCGACCTTGTGTTCCCCCTGAAGATCGACTTTCAGCCCGCCGGGAAAGTCCAATTTGAGATGACCTGAGGCGGTTTGGTCCCGGACGTCGTTGGCCGGCGTTCGTTCGAAGAACAGCAGATTGGTCCGGTAGTCCACGATCAAGGCATGGCGGAAGGCCATGGGCAATTGCACTTGGATCGACGGCGCCAGCGCGTGCACGAAATCGCTCGTACGGTTGCTCGCGGTCCTGAATACATTGTCCGTGTACATCTCCGCCAGACCGAGCGACGGGTGAAACTTAAGCGGCCCGCCCTGAATGCCATCAGTGGGCAAAATATAGGAGAACGCGCCAGGGTAGAGCGGATAATAGCCGGTCAAGGGGAAGTTCGGCGTCAGATACAAGGACCCCAGCAGGGCAGGATTGGCAAACTGGGACAGCCACACAAAGCCTGCGCCACCTCCCAAATTCGCCTGGGACTGGGTCGGAGGCGGAGTGCCGGTCTGCTGAGCCCAACTCGTCGACCCTCCGCCGCACTCGACGAAGACGGTCGTCACAATCAGCACAAGCGCACGAAGGGTCAAAGCCATTCGAGTTCCGATCATCGCCGAGCCTGACTGCACACTCAGACGCACAGCCTACAGAACCGCAACCGCGCTGCGCGGCTCTGCGGATCGATCTGCGGAGGGCAATCCCGTCGGCGCGGAGACGGGATCAACGCGTCGCACCGCATCGAGCTCGATTTTTACGGTGGCCCCCTGCTTCAAAAGCTGCACGCCGATGACAACATACGCGGCTCGTTCCCTCCGAATCAAGGTCCCTTTCACACCCGCCAATGGGCCCTGGGTGATTTCAACCGGATCGCCTTCAGACAGGCATCCCGACCCCTCGATCGGCAACCCGCTCCCCGAGAGGCGCCGCAATCCCTCGATTTCGGAATGCGGAATCGGCTCCGGCATCCCTCCCCGTCCGACGATGTAGGCAACCCCGGGTAGCTGGAGCACCGTCATCCGTTTCCCGTGCGTCAGTTTCGCAAAACAGTACCCAGGGAACAACGGCACTTCGATCATTTTTTTTCGGTCATGCCATTGGCTCAGACGAGGCATCAACGGGAGCAGCGGTTCAATCCCGAGCCGAAACAACCGCGCACGCACCATCTTCTCGTGCTGCGCTTTGGTCTTGAGGGCAAACCACTGCTCAACCTCAAGGCCAGGTTGCGATTCCGATACACCCTCTATCAGCCGCATGCTCCCCTCCATGCCCCCCTCTGGGAACGCTTGCCGCCCTCTGGGTACAGCTCCGCCCTGTGACTACCAGAAACCCAATCCAGAAGCCGATCCCCGCCGATACGAATACACCGAAAAGAGTAGGCCCTACAACGTACGGTTGTCCCGTTTTCCCGTCGCGACGGCCTTGCTCGACACGGAAGCTTGTTCTACTACTTTCGGGGGGAGTGCGCGGCCTGGCGTACGGCCTGCTTTTCCCTCACACCGGCCGACCGAAGCTGCCGGGCGCACACACCCCACGGCCCCAGGGCCCCGTGGATAGGCGAACTCCCTTCCGCTGTTGACCCGATTCTATTCGGTCCATTCCGGTTTCGATATCACACGTACGTAGGTCCACGGCTACTCTCGTTCTACCACTTTTGGGGAGGTTGCTTTGACCTAGGGGGTTATGATTCAATGGCCGCGTTACTCGTACATATGTGTCAGCACAGAACACGTAGACTGCTGGAGGCCGGGTGCGGGGGCAGGCCAAAGATGTGTCCGGCGAGTCGCCTGGAAATCGCTGCGAACAGATGACGCGAACAGATGAATTGACGCCGCCGAGCCGCGATCGCGAAGGCAGCACATGAATACAGTGTCGCTAAAGGATCCCTCCACCTCATTGCGTGTCATTGTCGTCAGCGACAATCACATGATCCGCGCCGGCGTGCGCATGATTCTCGAAGCGCAGGCGAACGACTACACGATCGGCGAAGCGACCCACGCGCACGCGGCCATCGAGGCCGCGGCCCAGGCGCAGGCCGACGTGCTCTTGATCGATCTCGATCTCTCCGGCGTCGATATCGTGGACCTGATTCAGCGGCTGAAATCGACCGCGCCCAATCCGCTGATCTTGGTGCTGAGTAATCTGGGAGACGACGAACTGGTCCGCAAGGCGCTCCGCACGGGCGCCGCCGGGGTGGTGCTCAAGGTGCAGCCGCCTGCGGTGCTCAATGCGGCCATCGAAAGCCTCTGCGGCATCGCCCCGAAGCGCAGCGACCTGCCCATGACCCGGCCCGCGACGACGCTTCCGCTCAACGGATTTTCCGCCGATTCGGCGCGGCGGCAGGATGTGTCCAGAATCGGCAGTCTGACCAGACGGGAGCGTGAGATCATCCGACTGATCGGGAAGGGGCTAAAAAACAAAGATATCGCCAATCAACTGGGGATCAGTGAAATTACCGTTCGTCATCACCTCTCGAATATCTTCAGTAAGCTCGAAGTGCTGGACCGCCAGAAACTCCTGATATTTGCGCACCGGAATCGGCTCGTTGAGATGGTGTGACCGGCCGTCCGCCCCACCGCTCTTGCTCATAGTCCGATCACGACTCGCCGAGGGCGAACGACACAGCACGCCGTTCCCTAAATCCTTCCTCGCAGATCGCTCCAGGGGCATGCCAGTCGAGCAAACAAAAAGGGCAGGGGGACGCCCCCCTGCCCTTCATGGGATTCCGCTCGACGGTCGCGGACTATTCGCCGCCCTTGCAGAAGCTGCGCTCGTAGTTGATGATGTACCAGGCTTCTTCTTCCGAAATGGTCCCGGGTACCAAGGAGACCATGCCGGTCGGCTTCGGATCAGCCGCGGGGCCCTTGCTGCCGTTCTTGATGACCCACATCAGCTCGCCGTCTTTCCGCTTCTTGTGGAACTTGCAGTTCGTGAAGTTGCGCGGGGTCGGGTTCAGAATCGCGCCGGCCGGGCCATCTCCCTTCCCTTCCTTGCCGTGGCAATTGAAGCAGGTGCCCTTGCCCTCGAACAGCGCCTTGCCCTTCGCGATACTCTCCGGCGTCGCGGCCACCGGATTCTTCATCGCCTTGGCTTCGGACATCTGATCGGACGGCACACGCGGCTTCAGCGGATCGAGCTCCTCGGCGAACACGACGGTCGTGCCCACGAACATCAGTGCGGCCATAAGACCGAACGACTTGGACAGATACCCCATCACAGCTCCTCCTTTGTTGGACCTCATGAAGAGACACCACTCACAACTGCAAAAAAACCGGCGCACTATATCAATGGATTCACAGGGTTGTCAAGCAAACTCCATGACCGATCCCCGACAAATCCGCTTTCACTGCGAGCGCGTATCAAGGACCATGCCAAGGCCATCCGATGACCAATCTGCTGAAAATCGAGCTTTTCGCTGGGCTGACTGAAGTGCGGCTGGATTCTTCGCTGAATTTCTTCGCAAATCCGCCCCACGGTCTTCAAGGTCGCCACAGGTAACCGGGCGACGGCGTACCGAGTGGGACAAACTGGAAAAGGAGTGAAGGAGAGATTTAGCGGGTCAGGATGATATCGCGGACGACCTTGCCGCTGGGACCGAAGGGCCCTTGGGGTTTCCCGTTCATCTCGACGTGAACCCCGCCGGCATTCCCCAGCGTGACGATAAACTTCTCGCCGGCGGACCACTTGGCATGGTCGCCTCGCTTGAGCAAGACCTCCTGCGGTTGACCTTCGTCCACTTGCACGAGGACCCAGGAGAGCTCCAGCGCTTGCAGCTCAAGCTCCAAAGGCTCCGGCACACGGGCCACTTCGATCGGCTGAGGCTGTGGCGCCAGCGGCGGTGGTGGAAGCAAGGGCGCCGGCTCCGGCATAGATTCCGTCGCCTGCACGGGGGCCGGCTCGACCGGCTTGGGAGCCGATTCCACCGGAGTCCTGGCCTCCAGGCTCTCGCGAGGCTGCCCCTTCACGACCGCCTCGACCGGCTTGATCGGCGTATTCGGCAGCGCGGCGGTACGCCGCCCCACGTCAGCGCCTCCGGATCGGTCCGGACTCACGGCGGACTGTTCGCGGGTGAACAAGAGCGCCAAGACCAGCAAGGCCACGCCCGCCGCGGCCACGACCGCCTTCTTGTTGGCTTTTCGGCGGCGCTCGTCTTCCGCCTGTTTCACGCGGAGCCGTTCCCGCTCACCTTGCTTCGAGTAGAAGGCGCTGGAGGAGTCGTCGAACCGTCGAATCGCCTCCTCCTCATCCAACCCCAGCGAACGGGCATAGGATCGAACGAACCCCTTGACGAAGACCTGGTCCGGCAGCTTCGCGAAGTTCTCCTCTTCCAAGGCCCGGAGAAACTCCGGATGGATGCGGGTCTTCATGGCCACTTCGTCCATGGAGAGCCGCTTCGTCTCCCGCACCAATTTGAAATATTCGCCGATGGCGCCCATAGGTCGGTTTGTCACGGTTTGTGCTGGTTGAGACTCAAGAGCCGGCGCGCTTCCGTCCCGTCCGGCCCTGTCTTATCAAGCGTGGCCGCCTTCGTCAGGGCCTCACGCGCCTTGCTAGTATAGCCCAATTGCTGATACACGCGGCCCAATTCCAATAGCAGCATGGCCGGAGGGACATTGGGCGGTCGCACGGTATCCGCATCCTCCAACGCCCGCAGCGCGCCTTTGAAGTCCCCCTCATGGGCTAGTGCGCGCCCCAGGCGATACCAGGCCAGGTCGGGGGTGCCATAGGTCGGGTTTGCCAGCGCTCGCCGGTACGAGGCGATTCCCTCCGTCCACTTACCTTGAGCTTCGAGGACTTGCCCGAGATAGGTATGGCCTTCCGAGTAATCCGGGTCCAGCGCGAGTACCTTCCGAAACTGTTCTTCGGCCTCCGGATACTTTTCCTTGAGGACGTACAGGTGGCCCAGGTAGTAACGGGCCTCTTTTAGCTTGGGATCGGCTAGAACCGCCTTCTGGAACGATACAAAGGCCGCTTGCTGGTCCTGCTCCAAGCTGGCGATGCCCTGGTTGAAATAGGCCTGGGCGGCTTTAACGGACTCTTCCGACGTCGTCGCGCAGCCACCGACCGCCAGAAGCAGCAGCCAACCGGCCAGACGTACAGCCAGCCTCCATCCGCCGGCCCGGGGAAGGTCATGCGGGATCACATCTGTGTTCCGACGCAGTCCCATCACCGAAGATCCTCAAAATGGGTCAATCGCTTGAACTCCTGGAACCGGGCTTCAATCTCTTTGTAATCCAGTGCGCGAAGCCGGTCAAGGCTGAACCCTTCCACGGTAAACGAGGCCATCACGCTTCCGAACACCACGGCCTGGCGAAAGGCCTCCTCCGACAGATTGCCGGTGGACGAGAGATAGCCCATGAAGCCCCCGGCGAAGGTGTCGCCGGCGCCGGTGGGGTCCAGCACGGATTCCAGCGGGAAGGCCGGCGCGCCGAATGTCCGCTTTTGATTGAACATCAGCGCGCCGTATTCGCCCCGCTTCACGATCAGATGCTTGACCCCGCGGCTGAGCACTTGCTTGGCGACGTGCACCAGATTGGGGCTCTGTCCGAGGGCCCGCGCCTCGCCGTCGTTGATGATCAAGACGTCGACGCGCTCGAGCACGCGCCAGAGCGCCTCCCGCTTCCGTTCGATCCAGAAGTTCATCGTATCGCAGGCGACCAGCATCGGCCGCTTCACCTGTTCCAGCACCATGAGCTGGAGCTCCGGATCGATGTTCCCCAGAAACAGCATGTCCGGCGCCCGGTAGGACTCGGGGATGTTCGGCCGGAAGGACTCGAAGACGTTCAGGCGCGTGTCGAGCGTTTGAGCTTCGTTGAGCTGGTGGGAATAGGCGCCCTTCCACCGAAAGGTCTGCCCGGGCCGCCGTTCCAATCCGGTCAGATCGATCCCCCGGCTTTTCAGGAACGTGACGTGGACCTCCGGGAAATCCTCCCCCACCACCGCGAGGAGCCGTACCGTCGTAAAGTAACTCGCCGAGGTGGAGAAGTAGGTGGCCGAGCCGCCCAGCACCTCGGTGACTTCCCCGAAGGGCGTCTTGACGCTATCCAATGCGACCGAGCCGACGACCAACAACGAGCCCATCTATCCCCTCCGTTTCTTCTTGTACGTGCCGAGCCGCTCGCCGAGCAGCAAACCCAAGCGAGCCCGCGTCGACGACGAAATCTTCTCCGGCGCCGTCACGACGGCATTCTGCAGAGCCCGGCCGCAGGCGCAGGCGCGGGGGGTCTTCGCGATGGAGACCGCCGCGCGGATGATCCGCTTGGCCAGGGCCACGTTCTTGTGAAGCGTCTCCAGGATGGCTTCCACCGTCACCGAGGCTTCGCTCTCATGCCAGCAGTCGTAATCGGTCACCAACGCCATCGTGGCGTAGCACAGTTCGGCCTCGCGGGCCAGCTTGGCCTCCGGCAGGTTGGTCATGCCGATCACATCCACCCCCCACTGCCGGTAGAGCCGCGACTCCGCCTTCGTGGAAAACTGCGGGCCTTCGATACAGACATAGGTCCCGCCGACATGCGGCGGCTGCCCGACCGCCTGCCCGGCGTCGCGCAGGGCCTGCCGCACAGACTCGCAGGTCGGCTCCGCGAACGCCACATGGGCGACGATCCCTTGGTCGAAGAACGTGCTGTGGCGGCGTTTCGTCAGGTCGATGAATTGATCCGGCAGCACCACGTCGCCGGGCCGCAGCGCTTCCTTCATGCTGCCGACCGCGCTGACGGAAATGACGCGGGTCACGCCGACCGATTTCAAGGCATAGATATTGGCCCGATAGTTGATGTCGCTCGGGGAGAGGCGATGGCCTCGTCCGTGCCGCGACAGGAAGGCCACCCGCACGCCATCGAGCGTCCCGAGGATGAGGGCATCCGAGGGCGCTCCGAACGGGGTTTTGACCTTCCGTTCGCGCACCCGCTCCAGTCCGTCCATGGCATAGAGCCCGCTGCCGCCGATCACGCCGATCTCTGCTTGGTCGTTCATGCTGCTCCTAGCAGGCTGCGGAAAAACAGTAATAGCGCCTCGCACTCGTCACAGACATCGAGGTCGCGGATGAGAACCAGTGGCCACGCAGGATGCTCAAAAAGGCCGTCCAGCAAGGCCGCAGCGAGCATGTACACGCGGAACGATGAACGCGGATCGCTGAGCGGCAACCCGAACTCTTCCGTTCATCGCGCATCGTTCGTACTTCAGCGTTTCCCCGCTGGCGGACTTTTTCAGCATCCTGCTAGACTCGATACGTCGCACCTAACAATTTACCGGCAACTCCGGGCGCGCCGAGGAACCCGCCTGCCGCAAGATCGTGCGCTCGCCGGAGCCTTGCTCCAGAAACTGTTGGATCCTCCCCACCACGCGCTCGGCTGTCCGCTCGGCGGTCTCCTGTTCGTCGATGGGCAACCACTCGACATCGGGCTCGCTCCGGAACCAGGTCAACTGGCGCTTCGCAAAATGCCGGGTATCTCGCTTCAGCCGCCGCATCGCTTCCGCCCGATCGTACTCCCCGGCCAGGTACCCGCTGATTTGACGATAGCCCAACCCCTTCATCGAACCGAGCTGGCGGCTGTAGCCGGCGTCGAGGAGACCTCGCGTTTCTTCGATCAAGCCCCTCGCGACCTGACAATCCACACGGGCATCGATGCGACGATAGAGGGCCGCGCGGTCCCGGTTCAAGGCGATCAGCAACGCGGCGAAGCGCCGATCTCCGAACCCGTGCGCCTGATGCAGTTCGGAGAGAGGCTTCCGCACCAGCTCGTACACTTCCAGCGCGCGGACAATCTTCGTCACATCGTGCGGGTGAAGGCGCGACGCCGTCGCGGCATCGATCCGCTGCAACTCGCTGTGCAGGTATCCGGCCCCCTTGGCCTTCTCCTGGGCCATCAGCCGCGCGCGGATCGACCAATCGGCTGGCGGACCGTCCCACAACCCCCGGAGCAAGGTCCGAATGTACAGCCCGGTGCCTCCGACGAACAGCGGAAGCGCGCCGGCCGCGTGCAGGCGCTCGATCTCTCCCAGGGCGGCGCGCCGAAACATCCCGGCATTGAACGGCTCATCCGGCGCGACGAGATCGATCAGCCGATGCGGCACGCCCTGGCGTTCGGCCGGCGTCGGCTTATCCATGCCGATATCCATCCCGCGGTACACTTGCCGCGAGTCCGCCGTGAGCACTTCGGTCCCCAGCGCCTTGGCAACCAGGATTCCAATCTGGCTTTTGCCCACCGCCGTCGGACCGACCAGCGCGACCACCGGGCGCAGGCGTGGACTCTGTGGTTGGTGCCGTGCCGAAGACATTAGCAGGCTGCGGAAAAACGGTTTTTCATCACATGCATCGCGGGCACTGATGAGGATCGGGCGCCACGCAGGATGTTCAAACAGGCCACCTTCTCACCCACCCTCCCTGGCGCGCCAAGACGCGCCTCTCCGCTGGCAGGCCGCAGCAAGCATGTAAACGCTGAACGATGAAGGCGGAACGCTGAGCGGGGAAGGCAGCGGCACGAGCGAGAAAAGCGGGGCGAGCGTGACGCGGAGGTGAACCTTTCTCGCCTTTCGCGCTCGTCTCGCCAGTCCTGCCGGAACCTCGCTCATCGTTCATACTTCAGCGTTTCCCCGCTGGCGGACTTTTTCAGCATCCTGCTAGACGCGGGAGAAGATGCGGCCCAGTTCTTCCGTCGAAAGCCTCAGGGCGATTCGCCGACCATGCGGGCAGGTGGTCGGCATCCCTTCGCCCACCCATTCGGCGACCAGCCGTTGAATTTCCGGCAATTCCATGGATCGCCCGGCTCGAACGGCCCCGTGACAGGCCAGGGAAGCCAGCACCGGCCTGGTGCGCGCCTCGATGGTCGTGGTGGCGCGCCACTCCGTGAGATCATCCAGGAGATCTTCGATGAAGGCCTGATAGTCCAACTTGCCCAGCTCGGCAGGAATCCCTCGGACCAAAAATCCGGAGGGGCCGAAGGCCTCGAGCTGAAGACCCAGCGATTCCAATTCTTCCAGATGCCGCCGAAGCAGCTCCGCTCGATGGGCCGGCAGCTCGAGCGGCTCGGGAATCAACAGGGGCTGGACGATGGGGTGCCGCGCCTGCCAGGCGCGTACAAGCCGCTCGAACAGCACCCGCTCATGGGCGGTATGCTGATCGACCACGTGCAACTCCGGCCCGACCTGGGCCACCAGAAAGGTCCGGTCCAGCTGCCCCAAGGGCCGCACGGCCCACTCCGTCGGCGTCAGGTACGATTGCGTCTCCTCTTGCACCGCCGGAGGCGCCGCCATTACCGGCTGGGCCGGCCGCTCGCCGCCTGTATGGGGAACGGTCGCCGCCGCGTTTAGACTCCACACTTTCGACGCGGGCGGCGCCGGCGCCCCGCTGACTCCGATCCCCGCGGCGGTGAAGGTCGGGGCCATCAAGCCCTCGACTTCGCGCCCCACGCCCTGGCGAATCGCGTGCCGCACCATGTGGTGGATCAGGTCCTGATCGGCCAGACGAATCTCGCGTTTGGCCGGATGCACGTTGACGTCGATGCGGGCCGGATCCACGTCGAGAAACAGGACGAAGCGCGGCGCGCTGCCCTTGGGCAAGAAGGACCCGTACCCGTCATAGACGGCATGGAGGATCGCCGGCTGCTTGACCGCCCGTCGATTGACCAGAATGTCCTGCGGCGTCCGGCCGGACCGCAACGCCGTCGGCTTGAGGGCATAGCCCTCCACCTGCACGCCGGGCCGCTGCTCCGTGAAGGTCGCCACCTGTTCGGCGAACTTGGCCCCATAGACCTGCTGCACCCGATCCCGCCGCGAGACGCCCCCGGGATAGCGCAGGATCTCCTGGCCGTTGTGCACGAGACTGAAGGCGACGTCCGGCCAGGCCAGCGCCGCATGCTGCACGATCTGACACAGGTGCGCCCACTCCGTCGAGGGTGCCTTGAGAAACTTGCGCCGCGCAGGCGTGTTGAAAAACAGCTCCGCCACGTCGATCTGCGTGCCCGCCGCGGCGGCGGCGTCGATGCAGGCCGTCACCACGCCGCCGACCACCGTGAGCTGCGTGCCCACCGGCTGATCGCGCCGCGCGGTCAAGACTTTCACCTTCGACACCGCCCCGATGCTCGGCAGCGCCTCCCCGCGAAATCCCAAGGTCATCAGCGCCGCCAGTTCCTCGTCCCGACGCAATTTGCTCGTCGCATGCCGCTCGAACGCCAGCGCCGCGTCCTGACGGCTCATCCCCTCGCCGTCGTCCGTCACGCGGATGAGGCGGCTGCCGCTCTCGGCCACGTCGACATGAATCCGCCGCGCCCCCGCGTCCAGACTGTTGTCGATGAGTTCCTTCAGCACGGACGCCGGGCGCTCGATGACCTCCCCGGCCGCGATGCGGCTGATGACGTCGCCCGGCAGCACGCGGATCTTGCTGGTCTCGGTCAGGGTGGAGGGATCGGTCTGGGTCACGGACATGGAATCAATCGGGCGCGCGACGGAGACAAACGATGGACGGACTCGTGACGAACCTATCGAAGGGCGGCCAGCTTGTTGCGCGCGAGCTTGGCCTCTTCCGACGTCGGATACTTGTCGATGATGCGTTTCAAATACTCTCGGGCTTTGGCGCCGTCCCCGGTCTCCACGGACGCCACGCCGAGCTTATAGAGCGCCGGAGGCACTTTCTCGCTTTGACCGAAATCGGCCACGACACGTTCAAAGGCCTGCACGGCCTTTGGATAGTCCTTGGCGCTGTAATAGGATTCTCCGATCATATAGTGCGCCGACGGCGTCAAGGACGTGCTGGGAAAATCCTTGAGAAACCGCTGAAACCCCGAGACCGCCAATTCGTAGCGTCCGTTCAGATAATCATTATAGGCCAAATTGAAGGCGGACGTCGGCGTGATATCCGGCGTGCCGGCGATGGAGAAGGTGCTGTCGGGCGCCGTTGGGCCAAGATCGACCGGCTTGGACTGCCGGGACGTCTCGGGCTTGCCTTGATCGGGAAGGGGGGCGACCGGGGCCCTAGCCACCGGAGCCGGCGCCTGGATCGCGACGGGGCCTTCGCCCTTGGCCAGCTTCACTTCCAGGTCCTTCACCCTCGCCGCCAGCTCATCGACTCGGGACATCGTCATCCCACCATCACCGCCGCCGATCGCGGGACGACTCTCCGCTTGCCGCAGCCGATTTTCCATCTCCTTGAGCCTGTCCTGTAGCTGAGCCTGGGCCTTGATCGCCTGCTCTTGCGAGCCCTTGACCGCCTGCATTTCCTTATTGAGCTCGACCACATCGGCATGGAGCGCGCACCCGGACAGCCACAGCGCCAGCGCGAGAAGCGGGCCGAGGATCATCCAACCGTTCAGAAGAACCGCGCGACGGCGGTGGATCACGGCGACACCTTCAATTGAGACAATTTCGCCGACGCCTTGCCGGCCTCCGTGCTGCGGGGATAGCTATGAACGATCTGCTTCAGGAGCGACGACCCGTTCTTGCTGTCCTTCAGTGCGAGATACGCGAACCCTTCCTTCAACATGGCGGCCGGCACCTTCTCGCTCTTGGGATAGCTGGTCCGCACGCGCCCGAAGGCGTCGATCGCGCGCTTATAATCCTTTTTGCCGTAGAAGCACTCCCCCAGCCAGTATTGGGCATTCGGGGCCAGATCGGAGGTCGGATAGAGCACCAGAAAGTCGGTGAATCCTTGCCGGGCATCCTCCAACTTCCCTTGCTTAAACTTCTGATAGACCTCCTCGTAGACCTCCTTGCCACTCACCGCCGCCGCAGACGGCTTGGCGGACGGAGTCGGCGCCTGCGTGGTCTCGCGGGCGGGCGGGCGCGACTCTTGCTGATGCGCGTCCTCCGCCGCCGGCGCCGGGACCGTTCCCCCATTCACCGCCTCGCGGGCAGCGTCTGGTGCGACTGGACCGGCAGACTTCGGTGCCGCCGCCGACTGCGGGGCGGATTGCGGCTCGGCTTGCCCCTGGACGGCGCTGCGATCAGACTGCACCCCGTTTACCTGCCCATGCAAGACGGTCAGCCGTTTGCCGAATTCCTCGATCCGCTGATCCTGCTCCTGCAACCGGCCGGCCAACTTGTCCCCGACGGTCTGCACCGTCTGTACGACGGACGCCACATACTTGCTCAACTCATCGAGCCGGCGATCCTGCTCCTGATCCCTGGCCGAAATCCGCTCGCCCAGCGTTTCGACCGTCTTCGTAATGGAGGCCATGCTCTTGTTGACCTCCGCCAGGTGCTTGGACGTGGCCTTCTCGTCCCGATCCACACCCGCAGTCAGTTCCTTCAGCCGATGATCCGTCTGATTCGCGCGGTCATCCACCTTGGCGACGCGCTTCTCCACGTCGCCCATCACGGCTTTGAATTTTTCCAGCGCGCCGCGGAAGTCGGTGAGACTAGCGGAGAGGAATTCTTTCAGGTCCTTCAGATCCCTGTCCTGCGCCTCCAAGCGACGCCCCAGACCATCCAGCGCCTTCGACTGACCCACGGCCAGGGCTTTCTCTTGGGTCGCCAGCCGATCGTCGACCGCCTGCCCGAGCTTTTCCAACGCCGCCTGCAACCGATCGCGATCTGCTTGTACACGATCACGGTCCGCCTGCGCCCGATCCCGATCGACCTTGATGACTTCGGTCTGGTCGTGCTGGATCCGCTCGATCGCATCCAGCCGTTTTTGAAGGCTGCTTCGCGTGTCGTCGAGCCTCGCGCGAAGATCGCCCGCCCGGTGGTCGAGCTCATCCTGCTTGCCCTGGATTCGCGTCAGCTCCTGCTCGCGGATATTGGAGATCTCTTCCTTCAACCGGGCGCGCGTGTCGGCGATCAGCTTATCCAACTCGCTCCGCGCCTGTTTCATGGACGTGGAGAGTTCGCGCTCTTGCTTATCCAGCGCGGCCAGCTTTCCGCTCAACTCATGCTGGACTTCGAGCAGCTCGGCCTTCTGCGCCAGACAGCCGGCCGAGGCGAGACAGAGCGGCAGCGCCAGGCCCAACCAGCCGAGCCGGCGACCCCACGTCGTCGGTCCCGCCGGAGTCGACCGACGGGACTCCGTTCCGGCCTTGTCATACAACACTATCCTCATCGGCGCTACTTCACGCTCACCACGACATGGCTGCGACGATTCTGCTGGTAACAGGATTCGTCATGGTCCTTGCAGAAGGGCCGCGTCTTTCCATAGGACGTCATGTTCAATTGATTGCCCCCCACGCCCAGTTCGACGAGGTAGTTGCGGACCGCATTGGCGCGCTTCCGTCCCAGCTCGAAGTTATACGCCCCGGTACCCCGCTCGTCGCAGTGGCCTTCGATACGCAGCCGCTTGTCGCCGTTCGTCTTCAACCATTCCGCATTCTTGGCCAGGGCCTGCTTGCCGGCATCGGAGATCTGCCAGCTATCGAAAGCAAAGAACACATCCTGTAATCCCGCCGCTGCGGTGAGGGCTTCCTCGCGTTGCATCTGCTCGGTGAGCCCGGCGGCGCTCTGTCCGGAATCGGCCTTGGCCATCAGGGGCGCGTTGCCGCCTGAAGACAAGGCCTCTTCGCCGGCCTTTCCACCCTGCCCAAGCGGCTCGAATCCACGGAGCGGACCGCTATCGGGTCCTAATCCCCCTGCGTTGGGAAGAGCGGCGCCGGGCCCGGAGCTGCCGCCTTGTCCACCCTGTCCACCTTGGCTAAGATTCGACTCACGGATGCCGGCATCGGTGAGTCCCTGGCTGCTTCCGCCGGGAGCCAGGCTGCTCTTCTGTCCCTGTTGAGAGGACTTGGACCCGGCCCCGCCCTCGACTGTTTTTGAACAGCCTGTGCCGGCCACTAGGGCCAGCCCGGCCAACCCCACCAGACATGCAAGGCGCGTCATCTGCTTCATGGTTCGTTGTCCTCCTTCGTATAAGTAACCATCGCCGCCTCCTGCGGCGATGAGCCATCGAGAGAGATTAGGCCGGCGACCAGGCGGGGTCGCTGTGATAGACGCCTCCGGACGTCAGCCGCTCGAGTCCGGACCCGTCGATATTAATCATATATAAATGACTTTTCCCGTCTGCAACAGAACTAAAGACTAAATGACGACCATCCGGTGCCCAGGCGGGGGCGTCGTCGATGCTGTTCCCCGTCGTCAATTGGCGACGCTTCTGCCCGTCCGGACTCGTTAAGCATAGCTTAAATTGGCGCGTATCGGTACGACAAACGTGCGCGATCCAATTGCCCTTCGGCGACCAGGCGGGCGCGGCGTTGTAATCCCCCTCATAGGTGAGCCGACGCACATTGGACCCGTCGGCGCTCATGACATAGACCTGCGGCCGCCCGCTCCGATCCGACGTAAAGGCCAAGTCCTGCCCGGTCGGCGACCAACTGGGCGACAAGTCGCCGCCGGGATGCACCGTGACTTGCTGGGATTGGCTCGTCGCCTGATCGAGAATGAACAGCTCCGTATTTCCCGTCCGGCTGGAAGCGTAGGCCAGCCGCCCTCCGTCCGGCGAAATCGACGGCGTCATGTTCAACCCGCCGTCCGAAACCACCACCTGACGCTTGCCCGTCGCCACTTCCAGCCGATGGATCTCCTGGCGGGTCCGATCGTCCCGATAGGTCGTATAGTAGAGGTACTTGCGGTCCGGCGACCAGCGCGGCATCAGCGTCAAGAACCCGTCCGCCGTCAGTTGCCGGGGCCCGTACCCGTCGTAATCCATCACATAGAGTTCCCGAGACTTCCCCTGTTCGGAAATGAAGGCGATCTTCGTCCGCGCGATGCCCGTCTCGCCCGTATAGCGATTGACCAGCTCATCCGCCAGACGATGGGCCATCAGGCGAAGGGTCGGCGGCGCGCCCGCATAGCGCTTGCCGACCACGTTGTCGCCGCTGCCGGCGTCATAGACGAACCCATCGAGCACGAGGTCGGACTCGCGCACGGCCATGGCGCCCCAGACGAGCACGGTCACGCCGCTGTCCGCCACTTCCCGGAGTTGCTTGACGTTCTTCTCCAGCTCGCCGTTCAGCTTCACGCCATATTTGGCGACGTCCATCACGGTGAAGACGAGCGAGCGCTTGAGGTCGGCGCGGAGCACCTCGGCGAATTGGCCGGCCGAACGGTCCAGCGCGCCGGCGGCTTGGATGCCGAAGAGCCCGATCGGGATTTTTTCGAAGTCCGCCCGCGTCACGTCGATCGCGACATCCTGCGTCCCCGATTGCACCGGGCTCCCCGGCCCCCAGAGGAGCAGCCATCCGAGACTCAATGCGATTCCCCACCGGCGCAGTCTCATTCCGTCACCCCGCTCCTTCGCCGACCGTGAAACTGATATGGACGTCCAGCCACGCTTCCTTCAAGTCCGGAGGAAAGGGCGGCAGCGGCACGGCGGAGAGCACCGCGCGTTGCCCGGCCTGATCGTAATAGTAGACGCCGGAGCTCTGCTCCACCGCCACGTTCGACACGACGCCCGTCGAGGCCAGTCGGAACTTGATGCGGACGCGCAAGGACTGGCTGCCGGCCTGCACGTCGGTGGGTGTCCAGAATTGGCTGATACGATGTTGCACGAGGGCCAGGTACCGGCTCTGCCCCGGCGCCGCGCTCTGCGAGCGAATCTCCATCGCCGGCTTTTGCACATCCACTGATGGCGGTTTGGCCGCGACGACCGGCGGCGCAGCCTGAGGCGCCGGGACCCGTTTCTTCAATTCCTCGGTCATCAGCGACTTGAGCGATGGCAGCGGCGTCTGCGGCGTCGCTGGCTTGGTCGTCGCTGTCGGCGCCGGAGCGGACGGCGGCTCCACCGCCTTGGGCGCATTGGGCACCGAGAGGTTTTTTACGCTGCTCTCAAAAATCTTGGCGGTCTTGGACGGCGCGGTCGATGCGGGAACCTCTTCTCCGCCGAGCTTCGGCGGCTCCGGCGGCAGTTCCATGCCCCTCTTGAGATCGCGCACCAGTCCGTCTGGTTCGGGCGCCGTGGCCGTGGAAGCCGGCGGCGGCGCCGGCAGCTCTTGTCCCAGCAGATCTTTCAGGGTGCTCTTGCGGACCGGAGCCGGAGGAGGAACGGCCTCGGTCGCCGGCGCGGCCTTCGCAGGTGCGGGCGGCGGAACAGATTCTCCTGCCGGCGCCGCTCGCACGGGAGGCGGGGGTGGCTCCACGGCCTTCATGGGAGCGGGCGGAGCCTCCCGCTTCGGCTGAGGCGGCGTGACCGGCAGCGCGGACTTTGGAGCCGCGGCGCGCGCGGGCGCCGTCGCCAAGCTGACCAAGGTCACGTCCTGGGACGACAAGGGACGCAGCTTCGGCGACCACTGCATGGAGGTCGCCAGCAAAAAGATCGCCACATGGGCGGCCAGCGACAGCCCCAGCAAGCTCCCCAGGCGTCTATTCTCCTCGGGAGCGGACTCCAATCGCGCCAGACTGAGCAACGCCGTCATGCCCGCTTACCGTCCATTCTCTCTGGGTTTCGCGCGAAGCGGCTCCTCCGTGACGCGTTCTTCGCCCGGCGCGTCGGTGACCATGCCCAATTTTTCGATGCCCGCTCGCTTCACGCTGTCCATCACTTGGACAACGGACCCATAGGGCACGGTGCGATCCGCGCGGAGATAGATCCCGACCTCCGGGTTGCGCAGTTTCATGCCGCGCAATTTGCCTTCCAGTTGGGCGCCCCCGACGAGTTCCTTGTCGAGAAAAACCTTCTGGTCGCGCTCGATCGTCACGACCACCCGCTCCTCCGCCTTGATGGTGTTGCTGGTCGAGGTCGGCAACTTGACGTCGAGCCCGCGGTGAAGCATCGGGGCCGTCACCATGAAGATGACGAGCAGCACCAGCACGACATCGACGAGCGGAACGACGTTGATCTCTGCGAGGAATCGCCGCTGACGGGCTTCGAGCATGCTTAGCCTCGAACGCCGACCTGACGAGGTTTGCTCCGCAAGGCGTGGACCAGCTCCACCGCGAACGAGTCGGCCCGAAACGCGATTTTTCTGATCCGCATCAAGAAGTAGTTATACGCAATGACCGCCGGAATGGCCGTGAACAGGCCCGCGGCCGTCGCGACGAGCGCCTCCGCGACCCCGGGGGCCACCGCAGCCAAGCTGGCCGTGCCCTGGCGGCCGATCTCATGAAACGCGTCGATGATGCCCATGACGGTGCCGAGCAGGCCGATGAAGGGCGTCACGTTGCCGGTCGTGGCCAGAAACGGCAGCCAGTCTTCGAGCCGGCTCAGATGCGACTGCAAGATCTTCGACGCCACTTGCTCCAGATACCGGCGATCGGGCGCCTGCGCCTCATCCGGCTCATCCAGCCCTCGCGCGGAATAGCCGCCCAGGTCGGCGGCATCGCCCTCACGGCCGACGCGATCCATCAAGCCGAGATAGATGGCGCCGCTCGGGCTGTGCGGCGCGCGCTTGGCCTGCTTGACCACATCGTGCGACTCGGGCGATTTGCCGTAGGCCTGGAGGAAGCGTCGATCTTCCGCGTCGGCCGTGCGGAAGGCGCGCCACTTGAGAAACACGATGGCCCAGGCGACGACGGAAAAGGTGATGAGGATGAAGAGAACGAGTTTCGAAACGAGTCCCAGGGAAATGGCTAAACCTGTGGTAGGGGCTTGGGGCATTGTGGGCCTACGAATCCCTCCGCCAACCTGTTGGGGTATGTCTGCTCCCGCTCACCGCGGGAGCAGATGAAGACCAAGAAAGGCTGGCGGGGCCGACGGGATTTGAACCCGCGACCTCCAGATTGACAATCTGGCGTCCTAAACCAGGCTGAACGACGGCCCCGGAATCCAAGCCTTCTTGCACACTGATACGTGATTGCGTAACGGTCTCGGCTGATCGTACGGGCAGTCGTTTGGTAGGCGGAACAGGGATCGAACCTGTGACCTCTGCCGTGTAAGAGCAGCGCTCTGCCAGCTGAGCTATCCGCCTAAAAACGCTTGACTTGCCAGAGACTTAGCGATCGTATCAAGTTGTGCCGGGCTTGTCAAACCGGCCTGGCCGCCTCCCTCAGGGCTTGGTGCATGACGCCCAGTCCCTCTTCGGCGGGCCCGGTCGAACTCTTAAGATCTCGGGGCGGCGCGGCGAGACTTTTTCCGGGGAAAGTATTGGGTGTGGAGCCGTTTCAATCGCTCCCGCTCGACGTGCGTATAGATTTGGGTCGTCGTGATGTTGGCATGCCCCAGCAAGGTTTGGACGGATCGCAAATCGGCCCCGTGGTTCAACAGATGCGTGGCGAAGGAGTGCCGCAGCATGTGCGGGGAAATGGGACGCGTGATCCCCGCACGACGCGCCCGCAGCCGCAACATGGTCCAAAAAGCCTGGCGGGTCATGCGGGAGCCCCGCCGCGTCACGAAGAGCGCCGGCGACGAACGCGCCTTCAACAGGCGAGCGCGAGTCTCCATGAGGTAGACCTCGACCTTGGCGCGGGCCGCGTCGCCGATCGGCACGACTCGCTGCTTCGAGCCCTTCCCGGTCGCCAACAGATAGCCCACGCTCAAATTGACGTCGCTCTGGCGCAACGCAATCAGCTCGGACACGCGGAGGCCGGTGGCGTAGAGCATCTCGACCATCGCGGCGTCGCGCTGATCTTCGGGCTTGGGGCCGACCGGCAGATCGAGCACGGCGGCCACTTCGCGTTCTGTGAGGGTCTTGGGAAGACGCTTCCAGCCGCGCGGCTGCCCGACGTCGGCCACGGGGTTGGCGGCGATCAACTGTTCCCGGCAGAGAAAGGCGAAAAAGCCGCGGACGGAGGAGAGCCGCCTGGCGGACGAGGCCGGCGAGGCGCCGCTGCGTTGCAGCGCCGCCAGGTACTCGAGCATGGCGCCGCGCGTCACGCGCGCCGGTTCCGTGACGTGATGCCGCGCGCAAAACTCCAGGAACTTGGCCAGGTCCTGCCGGTAGGCGTCCAGCGTATTCGGCGAGACGCCCCGCTCCACGCGCAACTCCGTCAGATAGCGATCGATCAGCGCTTCCATCATATTCACGCCATTCGCTGGCCTAACGACTATACGAGGCGTAAGATGAACTGGCAAATGGCCTGGTCGCAATCGTAGCGTGACCTTGACACCCCTTTTTTTCGTCTCCTATAGTACGAAAGACACGGTCATCTCCTTGGAGGTCCCGCTGCTTCACCTCATCATTCGTCGACTCGCGCGCCGCCTCGCTCACAGCGTCGCTCTCGAATGTGCCGTCGGTCTCCTGCTGGGGGGGACCCTCCTCATCGGACCGGACTCCCTCTGGGCTGCCGGACGCACACAAGCCCCGACCCCTGAACAGCGCGCCGCCACAGCGGCCTTGGAGCGGGCCAAGGGGCTGATCGACACCCAACAGTTTCCGGCCGCCGTCTCGCTGCTCCAGCAATTCTTGGAATCCACGCCCCGTTCCTCCGTGACGGATCAGGCTTATCTGCTGCTCGGGGCGGCGCTGGTCGGCAACAAGACTCCCAAAGACGCGATCCCGGTCCTGGAACGGATGCTGACGGAGCATCCGGGCTCGCAGTATGCCAACCGCGGCCGGCTTCAGCTCGGCCAGGCCCACGCGGCTCTCGGCCACTACGACGCCGCCCAACGGTACTACACCGACGCCAAAAATCTCTCGCCGGATGTCGACACGAAGCGGGAAGCCCTCCGATGGAGCGCGGAAGCGGCCGTCTTGAAAGGCGAGTTCGTACGCGCCGTGCAGGCCTGGCTCGAAGACATGGCCATCGGCCCGCCGAACGAACTGGCCGAAGGACGCGAACGGATTCGAGCCGTCATCAAGGACCGCATGGACCCGAAGGGCCTGGTCCGCCTGCGCGAGCTCTACCCCAATAAGTTTCCGGGCGACCTGGCCCTGGTGCGGCTCATCGAACTGTCCACAGCACGGGGAGACGATCAGGGCGCCGAGCAGAACAGCCGCCTGCTCCTCGCTCGTTTTCCGAACAATGAGTACGCCTCGACGGCGAACGAGATTCTGAGCCAGATCAAATCCAAGGCGAAGGCCAGCGGCCAGATTCTGCTGGCGCTCGTGCCGCAATCGGGGCGCTCCACGCCCTTTGGCGCCGAAGCGCTGCACGGCATCACACTGGCCCTCGACAAACACAAGGAAGCCGGCGGTTCCGGCGTCGGGTTGATCGTCGCGGACAGCGAGACCACCTCGCGGACCGAGCTGGCGAGCCTCATCGATGAGCATCGGCCGCTGGCGGTCATCGGGCCGTTGTTCTCGCGCGAAGTCCAAATGCTCGCCGGGTTCGCCGAGCAGGCGGAGGTGCCCTTTATCACCCCGGGCGCGACGATCTCCGACATCCGCCGTCTGGGCAACTACCTCTTCAGCACCGCGCTGACCTATACCGCCCAGGCGCATCGCATCGCCGACTTCGCCACCAAGCGGCTGGAGCAGAAGCGGTTTGCCGTCTTGCATCCGGATACGCCCTACGGCCGAGAACTGGCGCGCCTCTTCGTCCAAGAGGCCACCCAGCGCGGCGGCGAGATCGTCGCCATGGAAAGCTACAAGGAAACCGAGACGGATTTCGGTCCGGCCATCCGCCGAATGAAAGGCGACGACCTCAAGCGCTACGGCACGGTGACCACCGAGGACTTGCCGAAGGGCGGGACGAAGCTCATCTACGTCCCCGGGTTTGAGGCGATCTTTATCCCCGGCGCGGCGAAGCAGATTCCCCTCATCACGGCTCAGCTCGCCTTCTACGACGTCAAGGTGCCGCTGCTGGGCAGCAACACCTGGCACTCACCGGAACTGGTCCGCCTCAACGAACGCTCATTGGAAGGCAGCATCTTCGTGGACGGCTTTGTGCCCGAACGGACGGATCCGCTGACGCGCGAATTCGTCGATACCTATCAGCACAAGTTCCAAACGGTTCCCTCCATCTTTGCCGCGCAGGCCTATGATGCGGCCCGAACGGTGCTCGAAACCGTCCGGCAAGGGGCCACGTCGGCCAAGGCCGTGCGCGAGCACCTCGGCTCCTCCACCAACCTGCCCTCCCTGGCCGGCCCGGCGGCTTTTGGGCCCACAGGGACCCTCGACCGGCCGGTGTCCGTCCTCCAGATCAAGCACGGCCGCTTCGTCCCCCTGGACTGACCGGATCGGCATGAACT
Source organism: uncultured Nitrospira sp. (assembly GCA_964481215.1). Lineage (GTDB taxonomy): Bacteria > Nitrospirota > Nitrospiria > Nitrospirales > Nitrospiraceae > RSF151. The sequence goes on from CAYZTJ010000001.1 coordinate 81,512, forward strand.
CGCTCCCTCAGATTCTGCATACCATCTCGTACATGGGGCTGCCGCTGCTCTTCGCGATGGTGCTCCATGAATATGCCCACGGCTGGGTCGCCAACCACTATGGCGACTCGACGGCGCGCATGGCCGGCCGCCTCACGATGAACCCGATGGCGCACATCGATCCCTTCGGCACGATCATTCTGCCCCTCATGTGCCTGTTGTTGCCGGGTGGATTTTTTCTTGGCTGGGCCAAGCCCGTGCCGGTGAACCCGGCGCGGCTGGGAAACCCACGACGCGATATGGCCTATGTCGCCGCCGCGGGCCCGGGGATGAACCTCCTGCTCGCCATCGGCAGCGCGGTGCTGTTGGCGGGAATTCTCGCCATCGACCCGACGGTCGCCGCCTCCTGGCCGCCGCGCCCCGGCGTCAGCCCGCGTACCGATCTCATGGGCATGATCTTGCTGCCGATCGCGGCCATGGCGCTCTACTCCGTCTTCATTAACGTCTTGCTCATGGCCTTCAATCTCATTCCGATTCCGCCGCTGGACGGAGGCCGCATCCTCACCAGCATCCTGCCCGCCGGCCCGGCCCTGGCGCTCAGCCGGCTGGAGCCCTACGGCATGCTGATCATCGTCCTGCTCATCATGCTCGACCCGCAAATCCACGTGATCCACACCGTCACCGGCACGCTGGTCAACCTCATGGCCGGCACCATCTTGACGACCGTCATCCAGTAGGATAAACAACCCGCGTGACCGCCTCCGCCACCACGCCCCGCGTCCTCAGCGGCATGCAGCCGAGCGGCCTGCTGCACCTCGGCAACTGGCTCGGCGCCCTCGAGAACTGGAAGGCGCTTCAAGCCGGGCACGACTGTTTCTTCTTCGTGGCGGACTGGCATGCCCTTTCCACCAACTATGAGAACACGAGCCGCATCAAAGAGTTCAACCGCGATCTCCTGACGAACTGGCTGGCCGCGGGCATCGACCCTGAGCGATCGACCGTCTTCGTGCAATCGCAGGTGCCCGAACATGCCATCATGCACCTGCTCTTTTCGATGATCGTGCCGATCCCCTGGCTGGAGCGGAATCCCACGTACAAAGAAAAGCAGGAAGAGATTCGCGAGCGGGATCTGACCACCTACGGGTTCCTCGGCTATCCCGTCTTGCAGGCCGCCGACATTCTGCTCTACAAGCCGACCTATGTGCCGGTGGGCAAGGATCAGCTGCCGCATCTGGAGCTCACGCGCGAGATCGCCCGGCGCTTCAACAGCCTCTACAAGCCCGTGTTCCCCGAATTGAAGGAACATCTCACGAAGTTTCCCAAAGTGACCGGCACGGACGGCCGGAAGATGAGCAAGAGCTACGGCAACACGATCAACCTGTCGGACGCGGAGCCGGTCGTGCGCCAGAAGCTGAAGACGATGATCACCGATCCGGCGCGCGTGAAGCGGACCGACAAGGGCAACCCCGACCTCTGCCCCGTCTACGATTTCCACAAGATGTTCTCGGAGGCGCCGACGATCGAGCGGATCAACAAGGAATGCCGCACCGCGGAGATCGGCTGCATCGACTGCAAGAAGTTGGTGGCGGACAAGCTGGTGGAGCGGATGACGCCGATTTGGGACGGCCGAGCCAAACTCACCGCCAAGCCCGGCCAGCTCGACGAGATCGTGGCCGCCGGTTCCGCCCGCGCCAGCGCCGTGTCGCGGGCCACGTTGGAAGAAGTGAAAGAGGCGATGAAGATATAAAGAGGGCCGACGGGTGACGAACGGTGCGCGGCTTCGGTCCCGCCATAATGCGGCATAGCCAGACCGCCGCTGTTGTCTATCGGTTGGCCGCGTGCTCCTCTGAGACCTCGATCTTTGATCGAGATGCCGGAGCACGAGGCAATACTTCCCCCCCTATCACCCAATCCCCGCTATGGCGTGATCCTTACCGCACACCGTTTCACCCGCTGCCCAAGGAGAGAGAAAACGTCGTGAGGTCGCACCGCCTCCCTTGTCCCACTAACAACTGAATCTACATTCGCCCCCGATACCTCTTAGCACCTCGAACATGAATTCCATTCGACGATCCGTTCTGAAGCTCGCGCTGCCGGTGACGGTAAGCAGTCTGCTGCAGCGCACGGAGGGGATTCTCAGCATTTTTCTGGTCGGTGGATTAGGGGCCTCGGCCATCGCAGCGGTCGGGATCGGGCAGCTCATCGTGTTTATCGCCTCGACCATCCTCACCGGCCTGGGCGCGGGTACTACGGTGGTCATCGCCCAACTCTGGGGCGCCAGGCGCACGCACGATGCCGGAGAAGCCGCCACCCATGCCATCGGCGTGGCGTTGCTCTCCGCGGCCCTGCTGACGCTCATCGGATGGTTCGGCAGCAGGCCGTTGATGCAGGTCCTTGGCGTGGCCGAAGATGTGCTGGCCGTTGCCGGTCCCTATCTCGATATCGTCTTTGTGCTCTTCCCCATCACGATCCTGCTTCAG
>CAYZTJ010000002.1:0-59191 GCA_964481215.1 uncultured Nitrospira sp.
AACCTTGGGGCGAACCTTGGGGCGAACCTTGGGGCGAACCTTGGGGCGAACCTTGAGGCGAACCTTCGGGAGAACCTTGGGGCGAACCTTGGGGCGAACCTTGAGGCGAACCTTCTGACGAACCTTGAGGCGAACCTTCTGACGAACCTTGAGGCGAACCTTTGGGAGAACCTTGAGGCGAACCTTTGGGCGAACCTTGGGGCGAACCTTGGGGCGAACCTTGGGGAGAACCTTTTGGAGGACCTTTTGACGAACCTTCGGGCGAACCTTGGGGCGAACCTTCTGGCGAACCTTGGGGCGAACCTGCAATGGTGTTCCTGGGGGCTGCACGAAGCAGCATGGCCGGCATTTTACGGCTGGCCGGATGCCGCGTTGCGTCCAATGTATAGCGACGCCGACAGGACAAAGCTCGGCTGGTGGTTGAGCTTGTCAAAAAGTTGCGGCTGCTGGCAGCCATTCGAACGTGTCGTGTTTGTTTGCGAGCGGCCGCTACGGCAGGCTGTCGATGCGGCCGGGCGACTGCACCATGAATCTGAGCCAGCTATGCTCTGCCGCGACGGTTGGCCTGTGTACGCATGGCACGGCACGCAGGTTCCGGCGGAAGTGATCGAGCGGCCGGAGGCGCAGACCATCGCCGAGATTGACGGCGAGAAAAACGAAGACATCCGCGCGATTCGCATCGAGCGTTTTGGCTGGCCGCGCTACTTGAAGGAATCCGGCGCAAGGCTGCTGGACTCGCGGCACAACGAAATCGAAAATACACGAGAGGCGTTATTCGTCTCGTCGAGAGGCGAGCGTCGGTTAGTCTGTACGTGTCCTACGGGACGTGTCTTTGCGCTGGGCGTGCCCGCAGAAGTTTCAAACTGCGAGCAAGCCCAGGAGTGGCTGTCTCCTCGGCCGGTGCGAGTGCTGGCCAGAACCTGAAAGGATGGAGCGTATGACGGTAGCGACCTGCGAAAAGGTGATGGGCGAAATTCAGCAGCACCTGGAAACGGTGCGTCCGGGGATGCCGTTCCGCATCAGCGACGCCGCGGACGTAGGCGACGGCGTGTGGCAGGGGGACTTATGCCTGGAGATCGTGGCCGCAGTCCCGGCTGACTATGTGCGAGTCAAGAAGCCCAAAGCCGCCGACAAGCAACTCGTGCCCGGCCAAGCGCAAGGCTCGCGGCACTGCCTGGAGAGCCTGGAAGGAGTGAAGCTCTACAGGCCGGCGGATTGGGGGAATGACCTCGATGCGCTGGCTGGCCCGTGTCTGGTGCTGGGCCAGGAAGCAACGGTCCTGCACCCCACGCATGGGGCTGTGACGATCCCCGCCGGCCGCACGATCCTCTGTTCGTATCAGCGGACCTGGGACGCCGAGCAGCGTAAGCAGCGGCGGAGCTTGGACTAACAACGGAAGGACGGCCTTGGATTGAACTACTTGCGGGCATCCCCTAGAATCTGAACATCGGGGCAGCCAGCGGCGGCAGGTTGCAAACTTCCGCCGATTGGTGGCCAAGCGAATTCAAAGGGCGGCGTTACGGGCCGTAACCGTAGCGCCGTCCTTTTTCGTTGGCCAGCCCCAGCCATACATCCTCCACGCCCGCGGCTGGACTACGCACGATGCCGCCGCAACGACTGCACCCGCCGCGGGCTGTTTTTAGTCTTACGCGGTCTTATGCGGAGGCGTAGGAGTTGCGATACGCGGCATGGCTGCTGCTGATGGGAGTCCCGATCAACGAGATTGATACGGTGGAGATCAATACCTTCGGCGAGCCTGGATCGACTCGCACGGCCCTGATCTATCGCAACCCGGACACCTCGATTGTGGATTGGAAATGGGCCAGCGACAAAAACCTGCCCGTGCTGGTGCGGCCCGGCCTGCACGTGGCAGCGTGGCGCGACGGGGAAAGACTGTACCTGGTGCGCTGCCGAAGCGTGCGGTACACGCGAACGCTCAAAGACCAAGAGGTGGAAGAAAGAAAGCTGCTGCCCGACGAACGAAGGCAGCGACTGAAATAGACTGCCGCTGGATTTTCGTGCCACCTTGGGCGACGCACGTGATTTTCATGGCCGGGGCCGTGCAAAAAGCATGAACCTTCTCTGTCAACTGATCGCCGGAGCCGAGTTCGCCGCAGTGCGACAGGAAGCCTGCCGTATCGAAGACAAGGCCGATATGGCCCTGAACAAAGCGATCACGCTGGCGGCCGACACGGCGGTGATGCTCAAGCGGGCCAGCGTGGTGTGCGGCACGGTGGAGCGAATCCATGAGACGATACAGACCATTGCTGAGCGGCAGAAGTGGCTCAGCCAGGAGCAGGCCAAGATTGCCGACTATCTCACTGAACTGCATGGCTGGCTGAGTGAGAACTTCCGGCCCGGCAGGAACAATGGAGACTACAAACTCGACAGCCCTATCAAGAGGGTGGCGGTATGACGGATACGGAGCATCGAGTCACGCGATTGGAGCATCAAGTCCTGGAACTGGCGGTCAAAATCGAGAGGCTCGAACAAGCGCTGGGGAGCCTGGTCAAGGAGCTGGCCAAAAAGCTGGCCAGGGATGACATGGCCAAGCCACGTGATCAAACCTGTGTAACCGGGACGACCCGCGGTTGAAGGGAGTCATGCCATGCCAAGGCCGGGTTGGCTTAAACGCCAGATCGAAAGTGCTGCAATTGAAGTCCAGTCGTGGCCGCCCTGGATGAAAAAAGACCTAGCCATCGGGTCCGCCGCAAGTGACGCAAATAAGTTAGCGGGCAATCAAGGTCGGGAGACAACGCCGGGCAACGAGGCGCTGCCGCGACAGATGGTGCGGACGGTTCGGCTAATTCCTGCCACTCAAGATGGGAGTCACACAATGGCCCAAGCCCTCGTCGCGCTTCAGCGAGACGTCCTCCGCGCCGCGCTCCATCTCGCTGAGCTTCGGCTGTCGGACTTGTCGCAGCCGCCCAACGTCCGTCAGAAGTGGAAGCAGTTGAGTGCAGCGTGCGGTTCAGCCGCCGAGATCATTGAGGCAGATTCACGACGATTGGCGTCCGGTTTGGAAACGATGACGAAGAGTGGCTGAGCCAGGAGCAATCGTGGACGAGAGCCGTACTTCACGAGAAACCCAGTACTTGGCCTATGATCGCGGAGGAGCGTCAAAATGCACGATAGCCCACGCTTCAAGCTCAACGCCTCAGACTTGCTCAAGACGATGCTGTTCGCCCTGATGGTCGGTGCGGCGGCGTCGCTGGTGTGGCTGATGGAGAACGCTGGCCTGCTCGATCTGGGCACGTGGCAGCCGTTCGTGGTGGCGGGGATCGGATCGGTTTTGGAACTCGTGCGGCGGTGGCTGGCCAACAACCCGCCCGCGCCGCCGGCAGCCAAGGGGAAATGCTAGATGCTCAAATCAATCGACGAAGTGCAGCAATACGTGGACGCAGAGAATGCGGCGACAGCCATGAACGTAGGCGCTCCGCAAGACCTGTGTGCCGCGTGGCGCAAGGCTCGGCCCGTAGTCCTGTTCGTTGTGAATTTTATGCCGGCGAGTTGGCGGGCGGTCGTGCAGCCCGTGGTGTCGGCGCTCGATACGTTCTGTCCGGTGATGCCGTGAATCACGATCTTTCCGATTGGGTGGTGGCCGTCGCCATCCTTGCTTGGTCCGCTAGTGCGGGTGGCCGCCGAGCTGCGACGGGATGATCTGGAGGAGTGAATCACATGACCCAGAAATACAACCTCCGCGGCTGGATTCCCGACAAGCCCGACTCGCGGGACGTGCTCTACGCGGTCCACCCGCTGACGGAGACGCCGGAGGCGCTAAACCTCCGCGAGCGATGGAGGACTCCGCCACTCGATCAGTTGACGCTTGGCCGCTGCGGGCCGATGTCCGTGAAAAGCGAGATTCTCTACGACCAGGAACAAGACCCGCTGCCCGACCTGGAGCCATGCTCGCTGTACACCTATTTCAACACTCGGCTGCTCATGGGCACTGTCAATCAGGACAGCGGCGTGAGCATCCGCACGATGTTCAAGTCGCTGGTGCAGTACGGCTGGTGTCAGACGCGATTCCATACCGAAGACATCCACAGGTTCACGGAGCGGCCATCTCCAGCGGCCTACGCGGACGGAGCCAAGCGCAAGCTCCAGCGATACGAACGAGTGCCGCAGTCGCAGGTGGCGATGGAGGGGGCTATCGCGCAAGGCGATCCGTTCTTGATCGGCTTCATGGTTGGCGAGAACATCGACCAAGCGAGACGCGACGGGTACATCCGCCCGTTACAGGGGCGGATTATCGGCGGTCACGCAGTCTTGGTCTGCGGCTACGACCGGCGACGGCGGCGATTCCAGTTCCGCAATTCGTGGGGCCAGATGTGGGGTGATGGCGGCTACGGAGAGTTTGACTACGAATACCTGCTGGACCCGCAACTGGCCAGCGACTTTTGGACCGGCCATTATGGCAGCGACCAGCCGGCGCCGCCTGGCCCGCCGACTCCGCCGCCCGCGCCCGACCTGATCGACTGGCAGAAGATCATTGCCCTGCTGCTGGAGTTCCTCGGCTCGGCGAAGCAGCAGATTTGCCCGATCTGGCTGGGGGGATTGCGGGCCGACGTGCAGACCATGATTGCCAAGGCCCCGGCGGAGTGGCAGGGCGTGCTGAAGATGCTCTCTGGCATGCTCGATGCGTGGTGCCCGTCCGCGAGTGCCGCCACAATGAACTTGGCTGCTGGCGCGCCGGAGCCGCGACGGTGGATCAGCGAATGGGAAGCGTGGAAACAGAGCGTGGCATCACTCGAACCATAAGGAGACCGCAAATGCTGCCACTCGCCAAGCTCCTGTACGAAGCCTCTCGCGGCGAGGCTGATCCGCCGTGGGAGGAAATATTGCCTCCTGCGAAGTCGAAGTGGAACAACATCGCTGCCCTGGCCAGGAGAGCAGTAGCAGCGGAATACGATCCGGAAATGGAACGGCTTCGGCAGCGGATCGCTCAATTGGAGGCGGTGAGGTCGGAATTGTGAGCATGCTTCAGCTAGCCCGCGACTACCTGGCCGGAAAGCCGCTGGCGCGGCGTAGTGCGCGCTGGCCAGTGGTGCGGGCGGAGTGGCTGCGCGATCATCCTGTGTGTGCGGCCTGCGGCGGCAGCGAGCACTTGAACGTGCATCACATCCAGCCCTACCACTTGTTCCCTGAACGAGAGCTGGATCTGCACAATCTGGTGACGCTGTGTGAGCGGCCGACTTGGAACTGTCACCTGATCGTCGGGCATTGCGGCAACTGGCGGGACTATCGACGGGACGTGCTTGAATCTGCTGGCGTCGTGCGGGACGGGCTGGGGTTTCCATGAGCCGAGGTGGGGAATGAAGTGGCAAATGACCGAACGGCTGGACTCGGAACGGATTTTTGAAGCGGTCACTCGAATTTATGTGCTCGGAGTGATCGGAATTGTTTTGCTTGTACTGATTGTTCTACTGATTGTTCCAGTGTTATCGCTTTGCGGTGGAGCTATGCCGCATTATTCAGACGGGGAGCGCGCTGGGGTTTTGGTGAAGTTCAGCCAAAAGGGGGTCATCTGGAGATCGTGGGAGGGGGAGGTGATGTATGGTCAGTCAAGTGATCGCTGGTACTTCTCCACGAGAGACGAAGACATGGCCACCAAGCTGAATGAGAAGATTGGCCAGGAAGTGACAATCCGCTACCACGAGTATCTTGTGGGGCCGATTCAGCAAGGCACGTCCTATACGGCCATTGATGTGAATTGACCTGAAGTTAGCGCGTCGTGCGGGACGGGCTGGGGTTTTCCATGAGCCATTCGTCGTGCGTCAGAATGTGGCTGGTCGCTGATAGTCGGGTGATTTCACTGGGTAGCCTTGGGCCGCAAACGTGCGTGGCACGCCGAGATTCGCCGCAATTGCCGGAATCCGACGCCAGGCTGATCGTTGACGTAGACGGCGACGTGGCTCTGTACTTCGTGCGGATTGCAGCCGTGTCGGCCGGATCGAGGGAGATTTGTTTTTCCTGCTATAGCTGGTTTCCACTGCAAGAAAGACCGGATGGCATTGATCCCGGTGCTGCTGCGACTGGCGTATGCCTGGGACTGCCCGCAGTGCGGCAGGACGCAGACGGAGCCGATCATCGACCTGCTAAAGTATGAGCCGCCCACGCGGGTGCAGTGCACGGCTTGCGAGGCAGATTATCAAGCCAACGCCTACAAGAAGCCCGACCGAAAAGGGAAGGCATCGTCTACCGGACGAAGCGTTGAACCGCCGGAGCATTACCGTCACTCGCGAGCAGGCTGAGGCGATCACGGCGGCTCTGCGGGTAGGCTTAGACGCGGCGGTTCTAGGAGGAGACGCGATCACGCCCACGACGGAACAATGCGAAATCTGCCATCGCATTGTGGAGAGTCGTTGCCTTACCGTCTATGAACGGCGGAGCCTTTGCAGAACGTGCTTCTACATTGCTGCGATGATTGACCGTGAGTAAATCATGTGGGGAGTGATCCTAGTCTTGGCGGTTGCCCAGCTCCCGGCGGGAGAAGGCTACCGCCGCGTCTATGCCCCCCGTGACGCGGCCGCTGCAGCCTGGATCGACCTCTCGCAGAATGTGCCGACGCATCGGCACGCCACGCAGTGGTATCTGTGGATTCCCGACCACCTCAACAACAAAGAGTACCGGGCCGTCTGCAATGGGGCGGTGAATCAGATCATCAGCACCGCCGGCCAGATCATCAATCCCGTCGAATGCGCCGGCGGCCGGCTGCTCCGTTACGACCTGGCGGAGATCGTGCCGCGGAAGAAAGACTTCGACCGCGTCTGGGCCGAACTGCAAAGGATGGGGGGTGAGGAGCCGTACTTCCATCAGCCGCGCAGCTACACGGAAGGGGAGGAGTACAAGCGCGTGGCGGTCGCGCCGTATCTGGCCAGCGACGGCAAGTGGTACGACTACAAGTACGAGAAGATTTTCCGCTACGGCAAGACGGAGTTCGGCCTGCACGCCGGCGGCGCCGGGCCGCTGCGGCTGCTCTCCACGCAGGCGGGGGACAATCAACTGCCGATCTGCCGGGCCGATTGGTTCCTGGCGGCGGCCTGGAACTCTCTGACCGTCGGCGGCGTGATCGGCCACTACTACCAACTGGCCGGCATCGGCGCCACATTCGACGACTTTCTCAGGCAGGTTGGCGCTGATCCGAAGCTGGTCGAATCGCTCCGCTCCGATCAGCGGATCGTGATGGTCAGCGGCGTGACCGGCAAATGGAGACGGGTCGATGCGTTCTTCGCGGTGGGCGTGCGGCCGGAGGATGGGCCGAGCCTGTTCACCGTGACGCGCGACATCAAGGATCGGGACACGGATGCGCGGCGGCATCCGCTCTTGAATCTATTGGAGTTCGAGGACCAAGCCCGCGAGGCTATCGCCGCCAAGCGGAACGGGCTGCATTTGTTTCTGCTCACCGATGGCAAAGGAAATCGACAAGACTCCGCCCCGGATGATGTCGCTGCCTGGGCGAATAGCCCGCACGTTACGAAACGGCTCTCGGCCGGCATCAGTTGTATCGAATGTCACGGAGCGAACCGCGGATACAACCCCACCGAGAATTTCGTTCGAGACTTGGCACGACGGGGTTTGGCTCCAGTGGGCGATCTTGCCTCGCGGGATGCCTACGCTGATCTACTCGACAGACTTAGAGGGTTATATGACGGCGATCTCGAACTGCCTCTCAAGACTGCTGCCAACGGGTACGCTCTGGCGGTGGACCGCGCAACTGGAGGGGTGTTCGGCGCCCGCTCCGTCGAAGGCTACTCGAGCGCCACGGTCAAGGCCTACAACGGCTACTTCGGCAAAATCTACGCCAGGCAGTTCCTCGCGGAGCTCGGCTACGACTGCGAAGAGAAAGAAGCGGCCACGCTGCTCGGCAAAGTGATCCCGCCCGCGTCCGATGAAGACGGGCGGATCGGGGCGCTGCGGCTGGGGCTGCCGATCCTCCGCAGCGACGTGCATGAAATCTACTATGAGACGGCGCTCCGCGATGCGCTGCGGCCGGACACAGGAGCCTTCGATCCGCCGACCGAGCAGCCGCCGACGCGAGAACCGAACAAGCAGCGCGCTCCAGTGCAACCTCCCAAACCCAAGCCGGCCAGCAAGCTGGTGCCCAAGGGGGCCTTTGGCGCGGCGGAACCTAGTCGAGGGAACGATGGCGTACCTAGCTCTCCCGTGGTTGCTGATCGCGGCGGTCCTGTGGCTGCTGCTGAGAAAGGAGGAGTGAACGATGGACTGGAAAGCCGCGGGCCTGATGCTCGGTTCACTGTGGCTGGGGATCGTCTGGCTATGGCTGATCGGCGACGCCTGGAGGAAGCGGAGCGAGGCCAAGGCGCTCCGCGAGAAAGCCAGAGTCGGCTGCCGGCTGGCCATTCAGTTGATGCGAACGGATCGGGTTATCAAACTCTGCCGCAGGCTGGACAGCAGAGACGAGGAATCTTCGGCCGCTGGCGAACGGTCGAGCCGGCTGCCGCCCCCGCCAAGCCTGTGACGATTGTTCCCGTCGAGCCCAGTAAAGCTACGCCTCACCCCCCCTACCGTGTAGAATACGTGCAAGACGAACCGGGGCTGGAGATTCACGGTCCGCCGGGCGCCGTCGTGTACTACTACAGCAGTTACGGCGGGCGGATCAATGCCGCCGGGCGGATGTGGAGCACGACGAATGCCCTGACGCAAGGCGGCCAGTCCTGGCCGGAGTACGAGATATGGCTGATGGCGAACGGACAATGGAAACTGGCCAAAGTGGATCTGAAGCCGGGAGTGAGGATTGTGGTGGTGTTCTAAAGCGGCTTAGAGACTATGGCGAGGCAACGAAGCGAGATGCCGAGCGATACCGCTGGCTGCACACGCCACCGCCGAAGAATTTGACGCGGCACTTGACAGCCAAATGAAGCGATTCCTTGAGGGCGGTGGCAAGTAAAAAAGTCCGCCGCTTATTTTAATAGCCGGCAGTGAACTAAAAGACAACTTTAACAACTCGCCAAGAGAGTAAGCCATGAAACCGCGCATTGCTGCCCTGCTTCCGTGCATTTCCGTGCTCTTCCCGTGCATTTCGGCGGAAGCTCAATGCTACAGTCGGGCCACCTATGGCTGCGGGCATGCCGTCGCGGCCTATGTGCCGGCGGCCGCGAACTACAGCTACCCCTACACCGACAACCGCTTGCAGGTCACGTACAACGTGGCCTTCCCGCCGCCGGCCTTGACAGGCTCGACGCAGTACAGCTACCTGCCGCAGAACCACTTCCAGTTCGACCCGATGGAAGCCTACCGCCTGCGGCTGGGCTTCGCGCAGCGGTCGCTCGACGTGGCAGAAGCCGCCAACGCCTCGGCCAGCCTGATCGTGTCGGCCAGTGGGGCCACGGAAGACCGGGCCTACAGGCTGGCCTTCGCCGACAAGCTCCAGCAGCTCCTCGCCACGAACCCGTCGCCCGGCACGACCTACGAGTTCCGCGCCTCGCGCGACGCTTCTGGCAAGCTGCAGTTGGGGGGCGGCGAAGTCGCTCCGCCGCTCTCTGCCCCGGAGCCGGGCGGCCCGCTGGGCGCGGCCAACATCTTCAAGGCGGCCTGCGTTTCGTGTCACAATCCGACGAAGCACGACGGCGGTCTCGACCTGACCGACCTGAGCAAGCTGACTGCGGCGGCCGGCGAGAAGATTCTGGACCGCGTGACCACCAACGACACGGCGAAGCGGATGCCGAAGGGGGGCAGCCTGACATCGAAGCAAATCTTCTCGCTGCATCAGGAGTATTTCCAGAACGCGGGAGCGAAGCAGTGAAGCTGCTCGACCGATGGATATGTCACGTCTGCGGCCGGGACGCGGACAGCCATACCTATCGGCACACCAGTCCGCTGGGGCGCGTCACGCGGTTGAGCTATGCCTACCGCCCGCTGCCCGACGGCAGGATGCTGTGCGAAATCTGCGAGCGGATTATGAAATTGGACACCAACGCGGGAGCGAAGCGGTGATCTCGGATTTTTATATGGGGATGATGGTCGGGGCGGTCCTCACTGCGATTGCTTACGTAGCGATGGACATTTTCCGGGGACTGCGGAGGAAGCCGGACGATGGCAGCCATGAGTCGCCCCAGCCTGTGGCAGCAAGTCTGCGCGATCAAAAACGCCACGCGGAAGGCGGAGGCTCAGCAGATGTATGACGGCGTGCAGTCGTCAGAAGCGCTGGCCCGCGGCCCTGATAAACAGCGATCCGAGCACTGGAAGCAAAAGGCCGCCGAGCGACGACAGGAGTTGCGGCTGTTCCTGGAGGTGTGGGGATGAGCGAACTGGATAGGCAGGCCAAGGTCAGGTCCGAGTTTGGGATCACGGAACGATATAGAGCGGCGATCATGGAGGCCATCGCTATCCTGGAGCAGATGCCCAATACCCAGGCTCATAAACCGGCCCTGGAAGTGCTGTGCGCGGCGATTGAGTCACCAGTGGGCAACCTCTCCTGCTGGCGCGCCGAATCCAGACGGCATGGACAAAACAGTAGACAGTCCTAAGAATGGACATGACTGCCAGCCAGCATCAGGAAATGTTGGACGTTGCGCAAGCGTTCGGCTGCGCTCTGTGCGGCTCCAATGTGACGACGGAGCATCCCCTGGTCCCCGGCGAGTCGCTGCGGAGTCCTTCTGCCAAGATAGTGAGGCTGACGAACGGAGCTTTTCAGGATCGGTTTGTTGTTGTCTGCGGCGAGTGCTATCCGCGGCTGGCCACGGTCGAGGGGATTGTAGAGCTGACCAAGAGCGTGAACGAATGGCTGGCGCCACGCGAGGCGGAGTTGACCTGCGACCCGGATGATTATCCGTTGTTTTGAACACTGCTTTGAACACTTTCGGCGTCGAAAGTGTCGGGTGTAACCAGCACTTTGGAAAAGGAGAAGAGCCATGAAGCACTTGCTTGCATGCGTGGCCCTGGTGGCGTGTGCCGCCTCGGCCGAGGCCAACGGCTTCGGCTTCAACCGCGTCAACAACCGCCGCGTGGTGGTGGTGCGGCAGCCGGTGGCGGTCAACCGCGTGGCGGTCAATCGGGCCGTCGTGGTGCGGCAGCCGGTGGTGGTCAACCGCCACGTGAACTTCGGCGGGTTCAACTACGGGGCGGCTTTCGCGGCGCCGTGCCAAGTCAATCAGTTCGCGGCGACGCCTTGCTTCGGCAACAACTTCGGAAGCGCGTACGGCGTGAACGTGGGAGCCGGTTGCTTCGGTGGCGGGTTCAACAGCTTCAACAACTTCGGCTACGGGGCGGCGTTCGGCAGCCCCGTGGTGCTGCGGAACCGCTTCGTGGGGAACCGCGTGGTCAATCCGTTCTTCGGCTTTAACCGCGGTTTCGGCCTGCGGCCTGGATTTGGGTTCTGATGTTGTGCCGAGCATGTAAAGGAAAAGGAAGCATCTCCTACGACGAAGAGATGGACGGCATGACTACGCAGTCGTGTGGATTGTGTGACGGAACAGGAAAGCGCATCCGCGCAGCTCCTGGAGTGGAGTGCGACTGTTGTGGGCTACAGCCCGGCAACGGCTGCGTGGAGATCAGCGTTGCGCCGAAGCGCATCGGCCAGCGGGAATCCGTGGATGTCTGCGAAGAGTGCCTCTCCGAAGCGTTGGCCGCTTGGGAGGAGGCTTTCGCGGCGAACCTGTATCGTGGTCCAGCCCAGAAAGGCAGGTGATCCCGTGTCTTGGATAGGATGGCTGGTGCTGGCTGTCGTGCTGCTTGGCCTGGTGGTCGGCGGCCTGTTCCTGTGGCTGATCCTGTCCATGAAAGCCTAGCTTGCAGCGTTTCCAGAGAGCGTCCGCTGCAAGGCCCCGGACTTGTAGTCCGGGCGTACAACCACATTGGCGTGGCGCAGCTTGTCACGTTCCGATCCACACGCGACACGTTGCGGGATACGAGCCACGCCAAAACGAAAACGCCCCGGTCTGACTCGTCGTCAGCCGGGGCGTTTGTTTTGGTTGCCAAATATTTTTGTGGGACATAAAATCGTGGCATGGACATGAAAGCTCGGCTGCTTGGACATTTGCTGTTGATGCGACTTCCCGACGAAGGGATGGGCGAGGCGGTCGAGTCATTGACTCGCATGTGGTCCTTCTATCAAAAGACGCCCGCTGATCCGCCGGCCCCGTCTACTTCGCGGTCCGCCCCCGTTCGAGTCACTGGTTCGTACATCGAGCCCGTCTACTCCGCGACCGAGGAGTAACAGCGCGTGTTCGCATCTCGGAGTATCGAGGAATATCGAGCTTTGTGGGCTGCAGACAACGAAAAAACCTAGTTAAGCTCTCTCCCGCCCCCTAGAATGAGGGGCATGACGCCGCGCCAGACAACCCAAGTCGTGCTGCTCCTGGCCTTCCTGGTCCTGGGAGCTTACGATCTGTTCGCGTACCTGGCCTGGGGGAGAGAGCAGACGCTTTCGGTGGTGTTGTTCGAGTCGTCCGTGGAGTGGCCGGTCATCCCATTTGCGCTGGGCTTCCTCGCCGGGCACTTGTTCTGGCCGATCAGGGATTAGCATGAGCAAGAATAACAGGCTGCTGTTCGACCCGCCCGGCGAAATCCAGCATCTTAAAAAGCGGGCGTTCCTGAAGCTGTTCGCCAATGACCCGCGGTGCATGGGGAACATCCGCCGAACGTGCACGGCCGCCAAGCTGCACAACACCACCTACTACGAGTGGCTGCACAACGACCCGCAATTCGCCGCCGCGCTCCGGGACGCCAAGGAATTCGCCATCGAAACCCTGGAGAACCGCCTGGACCGGGCCGCGCTGGACGAGGAGGACATGAACGTCACGGCCGCGATCTTTCGCCTCAAGGGGCTCCGGCCGGAGGTGTACCGCGAGCGGCACGAGATTACCATGACGCGGGCCGAGCGTGAGGCCCGCATCGCAGAACTCCTGTCGCGGCGGCCATCTCCGGCCGCATCACTGGCCAACGGAGAAAGCAATGGACACGCTGCTGAATGAACAGCCGGCCATGCCGTGGATCGTCGGCTGGCTCATGTGCCTGCCGGATGGTCTGTTTTCCTACGAAACGCATCCGCTTCCCAATCGCATCTACTTGCAGGCCAAGTGAATCGGAGATCATGTGAAGCTCTGGAATTATCTCAAGTCGCTCTTCGCCAGTTCGGCGGCGCCATCCCGCGGCTTCGTGGTGCGGGATACCTCGCGCTACGTCAGCTCGAACGCGGATTTCGCGCGCCGCAAGGTCACCAGTGGAGCAACTCTGCATGCCCAGTGGCTCATCCCCGAGGCGGGGCAATCGCCAGAGGCCGCCGTCGAAGAACAAGTCCCTGCCGGTGCTGCTGTTCCAAGCCCGCAAGAGCCAGCCGGCTGATCGGTATGGCATGTTCTGGACCGACGCCCGCGAGGGCCAGGAGGTCAAAGCCTGCTGCCCGGAAGGGCAGTTCACGCCTGGCCCACGCTACCCCTGGGAGAGCACCGGCCGCGCCGCAGCCTGCGAACTGAAGGAGGCCATCGAGCGCGTCAAGGCCCTTGCCAGCGAAGAGCGGCGGCAGTACCGCCTAGTGTCGATCAACTACGTGGACGAGGTGGGCCTGGAATACGTGGTGGAGTGGATCGGATGACCCCCGCCGAAGTCCAGCAGCGCATGGCCGAAATCTCCCGCTGGGACGAGCGGAGCCAGCTTGAAATCCTGGCGGAGATGGAGGCGGAAGAGGCCAAGGAAGTCAAAACCGCCGCCGGGGCTCCGGCATCGCCGCTGGACCTGGGCAAGCTCGTCTTTCGCCAAGCCTTTCAGCTCGGCCGCCACACGGAGTATCTCAATGCGCGGCTGCTGGAGGTCGCCGCCGGAAGCATTGATCGGCTGCTGGTGACGATGCCGCCTCGGCACTTCAAAAGCGAAACCTGCTCGCACCTCTTCCCGGCTTGGTTCCTCTGCAACAACCCCGATAAGCGGGTGATCTTGGCCGGCTACGGCTCCTCGTTCGCCGAAGAGTGGGGCCGCAAGACCCGCAACACCGTGGAGGAGTTCGGCGACCTATGGGGCGTCCGCGTCGACCACCGCTCCAAGGCCGGCGATCGCTGGGACATCGAAGGGCACCGCGGCGGCATGCACACGGCGGGCATCGGCGGGCCCTTGACCGGCCGCGGGGCCGATCTGCTGATTATCGACGACCCGATCAAAGACCAGGCCGAAGCCTTCTCGGCGGTGTTCCGCAAGCGCGTGAGCGACTGGTATCAGTCGGTTGCCTACACCCGGCTCGCGCCGGGGGCGAAGGCAGTGCTGGTGCAGACGCGCTGGCACGACGAGGACTTGGCGGGTCGCCTGCTGGCCGCGGCGCGTGAGCAGGGGGCGGACACATGGCACACCGTCAACTTTCCGGCCGTCGCCGAAGAGCATGACGTGCTGGGCCGCCAGCCCGGCGAAGCGCTCTTTCCTGAACGCTATTCCCTGGAAGACCTCAATCGCATCCGCGCCAACCTCACTAACGACTTCTGGTGGCACGCGCTCTATCAACAGCACCCGCCCCGCGAGTTCGGCCAGGTCATCGACGCCGACTTGCTCCGCGGCTTCACGATACAGGGGGAGTTCTACCGCTTGTGGACCGAGATGTCCGGCGGCGAGCAGATTGTGAGCGTGCATCCCTCGACATGCCTGCGGATCACCACGGTGGACTGCGCCGGCTCCAGCGAGGACGTGGCCAAGGAAGCCAAGGGGCACGTGGCGAGCTACAGCGTCATCAGCACGTTCGACGTGACGCAGGACGGCAAGTTTATCCTGCGCGACCTCGTGCGGGGCCGCTGGGCGTTCCCGCGCTTGGTGGAGGAGGTGCAGTCGGCGATCAACGCGCTCAAGCCAGCCTGGACGGGGATCGAAGACGAAAAAACCGGCCGCGCCCTCTTACAGACGCTCACCCCCAAGGGGTACAATTTGCGTGCCCTTCAGCCCGAAGGGAAGGACAAGTTGACGCGGGCCGCCGAGCTCCTCAATCGCCTCAAGGCCCGCCAGGTGTTCATTGGCCGCGAGTCTCCGTGGCGCAAAGACCTGACCAGCGAGTTCGTGATGTGGACTGGCCATCCCGACGAGCAGAGCGACCAGATCGACACATTCGCCTACGCCTGCCGCGAGTGGCAGCGGACGGGCGGGATGACGATCCAGCTCCAGTCGCCGGTGTTCGCGGGCGAGCTGGGGGGTGGATCGGTGCTTCGCAGGGGAGGATGGTGATGATTCTTTGCGACTACTGCGCCAAAGACCTGACGACAACTCGACAAATGGAGTCCTATCGCATCGAAGTACGCAGCAAGCGAATTCCATCGGACGGATACGACGATAATGGCGGTGGCTGCTTTCCTGAGATACCGCGTTGCAAGCGATGTTCGCGGGCGATGGTGCTGCCCGACGGCTTATGCGAGACCTGCCAGAGCATCGCCATCCTCGACGCGCCGCCGTCGTGGCGCAAAACCGAGTCTAAGTCGCCTGCACCCGCTTGACGTTCGTGGCCAGGGCGATCTTGTTCGTGTAGGTGATCGTCTGCTGCGGATCGTTGATCGTCCCGCCCGCGTAGAGGTTGGTGGTGGTGATCGTGCGGGCCGAGATGTCGCCCGAGCAGTCCAGCGCGCCGCCCCCCATCAGGCTCAGGTTGAGCGTGGCGATCGTGCCCGAGGAGTTGTAGAACAGCGTCCCCGAGTTGACGTTGGCGGTCGTCATGCCCGTCGAACCGTTGATCGTGCACGCGCCGCCGTTCTGGTTCAGTGTCGTGCAGTTCAGGTCCATGATGAGCGTGCCGTCCGTCAAGTTGACGGTCGTGATGGTCGAGCCGGTGTAGCTGTGCACCGAGCCGCTGGCCACACGCAGCGTCGTGATCGTGGCCGTGTCGGCGCCGTGCGGAGCCAGGCCCACCGAGCCGGAATGGACCTCGACGGCGGTGATGTTGGAGCCCTTGATGAGCACGGCGCCCAGGCCCGTCTCGTCGCCCTGGCCCGTGGTGAAAATCTCGAACGTGCCGGCCACGGCTCCCTGGTCGAGCTTGATGCGGCCGGAGCCGTTCCCCTCGCCGCGGCCGATGTAGACGTTGGTGGCAGAAATCGCCAGATAGTCCGCGCGATATTCCGGGTAGCCGCCGTCGGCGTTGGTCTTGGGCAGCCCGATGTGTCCCGTGTAGCTGGCCGAGATGTGCAGCGCGGTGAGCGTCACCGCGCTCTGGGCCAGCCCGTACAGCACCGACACGTCGGAGTTGTCGAAGTAGACGGTATCGGTGCTGACCGGCACGGCGCCCGTGTCCCAGTTGACCGCGTTGTCCCAGTAGTTTGGCCCGGTGGCCGTGGTCGTGTGGGCAATCGAAAGCGTGCCGCTGCCGGCGGTGCTTTCCGAGACGGAAATCGTCATCGGCACGCCGGGCGTGTCGCAGGCGATGATGACCGTGCTGGAGGACTGCTCGGCCGTGGCTTCGGCGAACTCCCCCGGCTGATCCAGCCATTCGTCCGTCACGGAGTTGTAGTTGTTGGCCGAGGCGGCTGTCCCCAGCGTGCCAGAGGCATTGAACATCACCGTCAAGTCGGCCGCGACCTGGGCCGTCGTGAACGTGCTGCCGACCGTGAGCGTCAGGCTCTTGCCGTTGATGGTGATCGTGCCGGTGTCGTTTTGCGCCCAGGTGTTGGCGACCGTGATCGTCCAGACATCGGTGGTCGCCAGCGCTCTTCCGAGCCAGCGTGGAGTCGCCATGAGGGGGGCCTAGAGGCGGCTCTGCTGCGTAGAGCACCGTGACTCGCCCTGGCCTGGCGCTTGACAAAAACATAGGACACGCGATAGAAATTATACGAACGGGGGCCGCGTGTACAACACGAGCCCTGCGGACGGGCACAGTGGGTTAGCTACCCACGAGAAGCCCGACATCCTTCGCAGCCCGAACGGGGGGCCTGCAACACCTAAGTTGCCGGCCCCCCGTTTTCTTTTTCGAGGTTGCGAGTGGCCCAGTTCTCCCAAATCTTCCTGCAGGCCGACATCCCCTTCCACTTAGGGAACGGTCAGTTTCGCACCTTCTCCAAGGACGAGCTGCGGGACTACGTGGAGAACAGCCGGCGGATGATGTTCGACGGCGGCCTCGGCATCCACGTCAAGAGCGAACACCCGCCCCCCGGCACGCCCGAAGGCGGCCCGACACCCTTCGACGATCTGGCCAAGCAATTCTCCGGCCCCAAGGCCGAGCAGTTCGCGGACGCCATCAAGACGGCCGGCTGGGTGAAAGACCTGCACTTCGACGAAGCCACTGGCAAGGCCAGCGTTCTGTTCGAGGTCAAGTCCAAGCCGTACATCCAGGCCATCCGCGAGGACCGCATCCGCTTCAGCTCGCCGGAACTGCGGGAGCAGTACCAGGACGGACTGGGGCGCGAATGGGGTCCGACCTTCGCCCACTTCGCCCTCACGCCCAAGCCGCGCAATCCGCTCCAGACGGTCATCAAGGAAGTCTCTTCCGGCCAACAGCAGTACGCCATGCAGTTCTCGATGGCCGACGCGGTGGGGATCGAGCCGCAGGACGTGCCGACGCTCCAGTTCTACGACGCTGGCGCTTCCAAGGAGCTTTCGTCGCGCAAGCGACGAATGTCCGGTGCGGCGCGGATGGCTCAGCGGCAATACAACACGAACTCTGGCTTGGCAGAAGAAAAGGGGCCGGACGCGAGGGAGCGCCTCATCAAGGGCGTCGGCGCATCGCCGCAGGTGAAGCCTGTTGGCCAAATTCGCGGAACCTCGGCGGGCATCCCCGGAGGGGCGAGTCCGGTTTCGATGCCTGACAAGCAATACAAGCGCAAGCATGGTAAGCACAAGCCGCCTGCCGGCAAGTACGGCCTGCCTGGCAGTCAATTCACGCCTGGCTACGGCAGAAAGCTAAGCAGCGGTCCCTACTTCCAGGGCAGCGAAGAGATGGTCTCGCAGTTCGACACGAACATGATGGACATGGCGCCGGGCTACCCGCCCGTCCCGCCCATCCCTGCCGGCCCACAGAGCTTCGATCCCAGCGGGCTGGGCACGGCCACGAACATGCTGAACGGCCTGCCGGTCGAGAACCCCGACGTGATCCAGCTTCCCGACGACGCCAAGCGGCAGAAGTCGGAAGCGGCCGTGCAGCTCCTCGATCAGATCGGCATCTCGCTGGCTGTAGGGACGGACCTGACAAAGCTGGACGACTCCGCGCTCGACAGCCTGCTGGCGGCGCTGAAGACCAAGATCAAGGCCAACCAGGAAGCCGAAGAGGCGGAGGTGGCCTCGATGCAGGACCAGCAGCTCAAGGAACAAGTGCCGATGATCGGCCAGATGTCGGAGGACGAGGCCGACGCGATCATTGGACGCTCACTAGTGGAGATCGCTCAGATGCCGACCCAGTTTGGCGCTAATTACGGCAGTCTGCGGCAGAAGAAGGACAATCGGCAGGAGTCTGGCCGCGCGCGCCAGGAGGCGCTTGCCCAGAGAATGGGCAAGCTCGACGAGGAGTCGATGGAGAGCATTCGGCGCGGCCGGCAGAGCGAGAGAGACGACATGAAGTTCCGCAAGAAACCAAGGCAAGTGGCGCAAGGGAGGAGTTTAGCAAGACGGAGGACTATAAACATGCCCCAGACACTCGAGAAGGCTGGTATTGCTGCCATGTCCGAAGGCGCCCTCACCAAGCGGCTGGCGAACTTCAAGAAGCGGCACGACTCGCAGGCCCGCCAGGGGCTGCGGAAGCTGATCGCCACCTCGAAGCTGCCTCCCGGCATGAAGGCCAAGCTGGCCGGCGACGTATCGGGCGTGCAGTTTTCCGAGGCTGGGCCGGAGTTGCCCACCTACACCGTCCAAGACGTGATCGAACTCTTCAACGGCTCCTGCCCGGACGGCATGCAGTTCGGCGATCGGGCGCTGGTGGACGCGCTGGAAGAGCCGACGCACCCCAAGCAGGACCGCTGGACACGCCGCGGAGCGGAGTCCAATGGCATGAACGCCGATGCCGCACAGTTTGCTGCCGACGGCGTGACGATGAGCCGGGAAGACCTGGAGCGGTACTACGCGGACAAGGCCAAGCAGCCCGACTGGGCCAGCCGCCTGATGCCGACCGCGAACGGCAACGGACGAACACACTAGGAATCAAGAGGAGAAACGACGCGGCTAGGACTGGCCTCCGAAGGTGATGAGTGCGTTCATCATCGCGCCGCGCGTGCACACGCCATCGAAAACGCACAAACAGGTCAGACGCAACCTGGCCGCTCCCATTCGAGGAACGGCTATGCCTATCGCCCGCCACAACACGCTGCCAGGGATTTCTACGCTCAACCAGACCACCGAGAAGGAAATCCAGTTCTCGAAGGTCGGCGAGCGGTTCTACCACCCGAATATCGTCAGCTCGGCGGCTGCGGATGCCGGCAACACGCCCACGACCACGCTGCGGGCCGGCTTGCTGATGGGCGTCATCACTGCCAGCGGCCTGCTCAAGCAGTGGAACCCGGACGGCACGGACGGCAGCGAGCTGCTGGCCGGCGTCCTGATGGAGGACCAGAACACCCTCGACACCTCTTCCACCGCCCAGAACACCGGCGGGCCGCCGATCCTGGCGGCCGGCTGCGTCAAGGCTGCGCAGTTGTTGATCGAAGGCACGGCGTTCACCTCGAGCGCTGCCGAGCACCACGCCCGCGCACTGATGAAGGATCGCTTCGTCCTGGATGACGACCTGCTTTGTAAGGTGCCGAACTGGCTGATGACGCGCGAGCTGATCGTCACCGGCGACACCACGGTCACGGCGGCCCAGAACGGCACGCTGTTTGTCGTCTCTGGCTCGGCGGGCGCGACCACGTTCACGCTGCCCAGCCCCAAGGACGGCCTGATGTATGAGTTTATCCAGCTCGACGACCAGAACATGGCGGTTGCCTCGGCCAGCTCGGCGGACGACATCGTGTTTAAGAATGACTCAGGGGCGGACTCGCTGACCTTCCAGACCATGAACGAGAAGAGGGGCGCTCGGCTGCGGGTCCGCTACAGCGGCGTGGTCTCCAAGTGGTTCGTGGAGAACCTGTCCACCTGCACCGTCACCGTGGCCTAACCGACCCCAGGGCCGGCGAAGCCGGAGAGACGCATATGGCAGCCTTTGTTGGAAGAATCATCACGGCCGCGACTGCCCCCACCACGAGCGACGACAGCTCGAAGGGGATGCAGCAGGGCTACTGCTGGTACGACACGGTTGGCCTCACGTTTTACATCTGCGCCGACCCCGGCACGACCGGCAACGCCGTATGGCAGGCCACCACGGCCAGCACGCTTTCCAGCGTCACGCCGGGCACGGTGACGGCATCCAAGGCCCTCGTGGTCGATTCCAACAAAGACCTGTCGGCCCTGCGCAACCTGACGTTGACCAACCTCGACGCCGGGGCCAGCGGCACGGCTGGCACGGTGGACGTGTTCCCCGGTACCGCTTCCAAGGGGAAGCTGGCCATCAGTTGCACCGACCAGACTGGCGACACGACGGTCAGCTTGGTGGCCGGCGCGATGGCGGCGGCCCGCACCATTACCCTCCGCGATCCGGGCGCGGCGGCCAGCCTGCTGACCACGACCGACAGCACGGCGGCGGCTACGGCGGCGACGGCCGTGGAAATCACGCGGACGTGCGACGTGTCGGCCCGCCTGGTGGCTGGCGGCAGCACGCTGGCGATGACCGAGGCCGCGCACGAGGGCAAGATCATCGCTCTCGACACGGCCACCGGCAGCGTCATCACCCTGCCGGCCTCGACTGGCGGCGGGGCCGTGTATCGCTTCCTGGTGACGGTCACGGCGACCAGCAATTCGCACATCATCAAGGTGGCCAATGCCAGCGACGAGATGCGCGGCTACGTGGTGCAGGATTCGGATACGGCCACGGCCCCCAACACCTGGTGGGCCGCGGACAACGACGACACGATCACGCTCAACCGCTCGACGACCGGCCTGGCGGCCCAAGGCGAATACTTTGAAATCGTGGACGCCGTGCTGAACCACTTCTTCGTGCAGGGCTACTCGCAGGCGTCCGGCACCGAAGCGACCCCGTTCAGCGCGACGGTGTAGCATCCGGGATGACTCCTGCGTTGCGTAAGGCCGATGACACACGTATCGCAACTGTGGCACTGGAAGCTGAACGGCCTGAACGGAATCGTGGACATGATGGACGGGATGAAGCAGGCCGGCATGAACGCCGACCAGCGGAAGCGACTAAAGGACGTGATCGCAAGACAGCAAGTCCTACTCACCTACCTCGAACAGAACGCACCGGAGAAGGCCGATGGCCAAAGACAAGGTTGAGACGCCCAAGCCCACCACCGACGCCGAAATCCACAGCGCCCACGCGAGCGCCCGGACGGAGGCCGAGGTCCACTCCCAGGGGGGCATGGGGAAGATCGTCCACGTCCGCGAAGGGGACAAGATCATCCACTACGTGCGGCTCGGCTGCTGGTTCAAGGACACCGGCGACGCGCTCAATCCTGACCGCAACGTGCGGGCCATCGCCAAGCAGCCCTTCAGCTACTACGAGGGGCAGGGCGTCCGCTATCACACGGTGCGGTTCAAGATCACCGAGCGCTGGTTCGCCCCGTTTAAGGACGCGGCGGGGAATTACGTCGAGGGGGGCGCCGTGTCGCTGCTCGATCCCGAGAACCCTTTTGACGCCCGCGGCAACGAGCGGCCCAATCCATACCTCGCGCCGCTGATGAGCCCGGCCCTGCCCACGGGGGAGATTAAGGCCGCCGCAAAAAGCCTGGCGCAAGCCGGGTAGCTGATTCACGAGACATCCGGGCGGGAGCCAGCCGCCAGAGAAGCTCGACGCAACCGAGCGCAACAGTGAGTTGCCTCGATGCCCGCCCTAGCCGACCTGATGCAGCCGTATGCGGTCAACATCCGCGTGTCGCGGCTGCGCGTCATCAACGACACCTTCCAGAAGGCGCTCGGCTTCCAGGTCGGCGGCCCGAACATCAAGCGTTCGCCCACGGGCGAACGCGGGGCTTACGACGTGTTCAACGAGACGCGCGAAGTGCCGCGTGCCCGCTTCCACAACGCCGCCTCGGGCGTGATCGCCCGGCAGGCCGTGGGCACGGTGCAGTTCCAGATTCCGCGCTCGGCGGAAAAGATGCCGCTCCTCTTGCGGGACATCGCCAACCTGCGGCCGATCGGCGGCCCGGTGGATCAGCTCGACGAGGCCGGCGAGAAGTACATCGCCGACCAAGAGAAGATTATGAAACAGCGTGCAGTGAACCTGCGCGAGTTTCAGTGCGCGGCCATGTTCCGCGGCTCCTACGGCTATACGCAGTCGGGCGACGACCTGACGCACGGCTTCACGGGGACGTACACCGTCGATTTCCGCGTCCCCTCGGGGAACAAGACGCAGCTCGACATGCTGGGGGCTGGCTCGATCATCGGCACAAGCTGGGCCAACGCTGGCGCGCCGATCTTCACCGACCTCTTGGAGATCAACAAGGCGTTCATCCAGCTCACCGGCCGCGGGCTGAAGCACGTCTACGTCAACAGTGTGATCTGGAACCGCGTGGTCAACAACACGCAGATTCAGGCGCTGGCCGGCATCGCGAACCCCCCGGTCAAGGAGCTGAAGCGGGACGAGTCGAGCGAAGACTTCACCGCCATACTCAACGCGATTCCTTGGGTCACTTGGCACATCACCGACAACGGCGTGAACCTGGAAGGGACGTTCACCACGCTGCTGCCGGACACTGGCGCCGTGTTCACGGTTGAGATCACCCCGGAGATCGCCGCCTACTACGAGTGCGACGAGTGGGTGGTGGACTGGGTGGGCCGCCCGCCGCAGCCGCGGCAGGGGGCTTACTTCTGGGCCAAGCCGCAGGACGATCCGGCCAGGTATGACCTCAACATGGTCCACAATGGCCTGCCGGTGCTGTTCATCCCGGCGGCGATTGCGTTCGGAACCGTCGTGTTCTAGGAGCGAGTCAACACACCGCGCCCAGCCTTCGCAGGTGCTTGGGACGACCCGGCCAGGCGGGGCCTCATCCACCCGAGCCTGAGCCGGGTTTTTGTTTTTGGGGGACTGAGTGATGACGACCGAAGAAGCCTTGGCGGTAGCGGATAGTGTGCAGTGGAGCGACGAATGGGACGCCGCCAAGGACGCTCGCTTGGCCGCTGCCAGAGGCGACCAGGATAAAAAAGAAAAGCGAGGACGGCGTCGTCGTCTTATCGCCAAGGATTGGCGCAGTGCTCTGCACAAAGGCGACACCAAGGGCATGGACGACTTTGAGAGAGAATTGGACGATGATGACGACCACAAGTATCCCCCGGATCATCGCAGCCAGCCGACAGGGGGCCACACCATTCACGTCCACGGCGACGGGCACACCCTGCACTTCTCCGACGCCGAGCAGTTCGCCGAGGCCACCAAGCAGCGACTCGACGCCGCCGAGCGGCAAGCCATGCGGCGGGCGATCGCCAAGGCCGACATCCACCCGGCGATCAAGCTGGCGCTGCTCCGGCACGCGGAAGCGGTGCAGTTCAGCGACGCCGGCCGGGAGATTCCCAGCGTGCCGCTGAGCTGGATCGTCCAGGCGGCGCAGGGGATTTTGCAGGTGGAGGCTCTTGGCACACGCCGACAATGACGACGCAGACCTACTGTACCATCGCCGAAGTCAAAGACCTTCTCAGCGACCACGGGGCGCTCCTGGCCGCTGACGATGACGAGGATGCTGCCGTCGATGCCTCCGGCACGGAGAGCGATGTCTACGAAAACTGCATCGAACGCGCGGCCGTGAAGATGAACATGGCGGTCGCCAACACCAAGTACACGCTGGCCGAGCTGGCGAACAACGGCTGGATGAAGTGGTGCAACGCGGTCATGGCGGCCGTGACGTTGCGCAGGCGGCGCGGCAACCCTTGCCCGCTGAGCCTGCTGGAGGAAGAGAAGGAGCTCCTGGAGACGCTGAAGCTGATCCAGACCGGGCAGCTTGACAACATCGGCGGCCAGGCGTCGTCGCTGGACTGCCTGCCGGCGGTGACGAACCTGACGACGGAGCCTTGGCGGCGGATGCCGGTGCGGCGTCGCCAGGATATTTCGACCGGCTCTCGCCCCGACGGCACGCGCAAGTCCTGGGACGAGTCGCCGGCTTACGACTACACGATTTAGCTGCGATGGCCCGCCGCAAGTACGACCGCAACGCCCACCGGCGGCGCTTCAAGCAGGGGAAGCTGACGTACCGTGGCAAGGGGGCGGAGCGGGGGAGCGGGCATCGCGCGGGCGAAGCCTGGGGGGCGCAGAAACAGATTGACCCGAAGTCCAGGGTGACGAAGTACAGCAAGAACTCCCCTTCGTTCGACGAGGGGGTCTGGGTCTACAAGGAAGCCATGAAGGGCAACGACCGCAACTACTGGTGGCAGTTCGACATCGGCGACCGCGGCATGGGTCGGCTTCAGGGGTTTTTGCGGGTTCTGCTCAACCACTACCGCGGAACGCAAGAACTGTCCGACGAGCAGCACGACCAAATGAAGGAGGCTTTGCGAATCGAAGCCGAAAACCAGGGCATCAGCTACAATCACGTTGCGGACTGGCTGAGTAAGCATCTCCGCAATCTCGGGCCTACGCCTGGCGGAGACGACGATGCGGAACAGTTCAGTGATGCGGCTTGGTGGGCGCAGCAGTTCGATGTAGCACAGAAAAAGATTGGCGAGCTTCGCTTTTTGCCGGCCAAGAAGGAGTCCTACTTGCGGGCGGAGCTGTCGCGGGACAAGCCCTACACCGAGGACGAGAAGAGCAAGGCCCGCGGCGAGCACACGCTGGGCAAGCGCGGCGACGGCGGCGAGCCGCAGGGCAAGAAGAAAAAGGAGAGGCCCGGCGACAGCAAGGCCCAGTCAGCGCAGCAGGGCCAGAAAAAGAAACCAGAGCCAGACGCTCGCCGGCAATCCGAGCGTGCGTCCAGGGAGGCGTCGGCCAACATGGAGATCAACCCCAAGACTGGATTAACGGAGGTCAGGCATTGGACGCCAAAAAAGGGCCGCCAGAACCCCGCGACGGGGCCGAGGCACATGAAATTCGCTGAAGATCGAGCAGCCGAGACCGTTGCCATGCCAGAATCCGCCGACGCCTACCAGGGCCGCCTGATCGCCCAGTTCCCCAGCGTCTATCAGCCGATCCAGTTCGGCGAGAAGCCGCCCAACTTGGGGCGGGCTGAGCATATCGGCCGGAGCTGCGCGGCCTGCAAGCACTTCAAGCCCAAGGGGGGCAAGGAAGTGGACGACCAGGGGCGCTGCGCGCTCTACGACTACGTGGTCAAGGCCCGCATGACGTGCGACGCCTGGACGCCCACGAAGGAGCAGCAGGACTTCCGCGGACCGGGGATCATGCTCGACCGCAAGGGGGGCGATCCGCAGCACGGCGGGCCGAGCCAGATGAGCCTGGAAGGCGAGCGAGCCTTCGGCCAGGTGCCAGAGGACTTTGAGCAAGGCTATGTGTCGCGTGAGTTCACGCCCGATCGCGCCGTTCACGCAGATCGCATGAAATCATTGCAGCGGGCATGGAAGCGGGCGCTGGCCGCAGGCGACCACGAAGAGGTTGAGGCAATCGAACAGGAAATCCACCGTCACCGTCGGGCAGCACCGCGGAATTATCCTGGCATTCCGCAGATGAGCGAGGAAGCCGTTTATTTCGACGGCTACGAACAGCACCTGCTGGAAACCATGCCCGAGCGTTACAAGTAGTCTCCTGACGGCCCCGGTAGGGGGATAATACTGGGAGTAGACCCCTGCCGGGGTTTCCGCGATGACCTTCTCCGCTTTCTCGCAGCCTTGGCCCAGCGCCCCGCCGGCGTTCTCGTTTGACGAGCGCCCGGCGCAGTTCGGCAACCCTTGGGAGCCGGACTACGAGTACAACCCGAACGAGGAGGACGACGACTCGTGGGCTGGGGCGCACCTGGAGCCGCCGGACCTGGACGCCGGCCACAGCCCCTACGACATCGACAAGACGGCCTACGAGCCGGAGTCGGACGAAATCCTTTCCGGCAGCGGTCCAGCCGCTCTCTTCCACAGCGTCGCGGAGCACCTGGAGAATGGCGGCGACATCAGCCCCAAGAAGTCGGCCATGCTGGAGGCGCTGGGGCATCAGGTTGCAGGCATGTGGAACGCCAACTCGCCTGCCTCGGCGCAGCACAATACGGTCTTCCACGGCATTCGCGCGGCCTACGAACGCTTCCGTAACGCCGTCCTGCGGCGCTATCACCCCCAGATGGGCGAGGTGGCACTGTCGGAGCAGTTCAGTGCCTTCGAGGAATACTACGAAGAATACGAGCCGACCGAGCATCTCGTCCCGGAAGGGTGGGGGCTGCCGCAGGATGGCCCCGACGACAATGATGATGAGCTGGCGGACGCGGCTGGCATCCATGATCTCCTGAAGCGCTTCGGGGCGACCGACGAAGAGGCCGCGCACCTCGCGCGGCTCTACGTGCAGAACCACCGGCCGGAAGGACTGGCCCGCAAGATTGAGCAGACTTACCACGATCCCACACTGTTGAAGCCGTCGCTGATAAAGAGGCGCCTCAGTGACGATAATCAGCACCCATTCGCCGATCGGTACAACACGGGCTGGGCACGCGAACGCGGCAAGCCGCCGCAACGTCCGTTCTGGGGGGGCTAATGGAACTAACGATCAACACCAACTGGTCGCGCGCCGAGGTCGAAGACCTGCTGCACTCCATCCCCGCCGCCTTGGCGGGGACCGCTCCCGATCCGCACGGCTTTGCCGACGGCTTCAAGGCCAGGCTGGCGGCCGGCTGGATGGGCCAGGCCAGCAGGGAATACGACAAACAGGAGCGCGGCAGCAGCAGCGGCCGATTGAAGGCCAGCCTGTCTGCCGGCAGCCTGAGTGAAAATGGCCCCAGCGCCCGCTACCAGCCGCCCAACGACGACCAGCACTACGACGCCAGTCGGCCCGGTGAACTCACCGTCGGCACCAACGTCGAGTACGCCAGGCACGTGCATCGCAATCGCCCGCTGTGGCCGGAAGACCAGCTCCCGCAAGAATGGGAAAACGCGCTGCTGGATCAGGCCAGGACGGGCATTCAACGGATCGTGGAGATGATTCAATGAGTGGAGCAAACGCCAGCCACGTGCAGGATTGGGACGGCGCCTTCGTCCCGGTGAAGCGGGCCCTGGCCAACATCGCCACGGCCACGACCGACGGGGCGATTGTGGCGGCCGTCGCCGCCAAGCGGATTCGCGTGCTGTCGCTGAGCTACAGCCCCGGCAACGCCGCCGCCACGTTGACGCTGACGACCAAGCCAGCCGGGGCCGGCACGGCCATTTCGCCGGTCTTGTCCAGCCCGGCCAACGGCTGCCAGAGCCTTCCCTACAACCCGCAGGGGCACTTCCTGACGGGCGTGGCCGAGGGGCTGTCGGGCACGACCAGCTCCAGCGGCGTGTCGATGGGCGTCCACGTCACCTACATCGAATCGAGCGAGCCGTAACACAGCTCGCCGCCCAGCGATGTACTAGCAAGGAACAGGCCGTGGCCAGCGGCGAAAGAAAGCCTGACGCAACCAGGTGCAGCGTAGGCGTTGCGCCATGTCGATGGCCCAGCTTTTGGTGACGACGCAGACCTGGCTGCGCACGGAGCTGTCCCTGGCCGACCAGTTCTGCGGCATCCAGATGGATGGCGATCCGCCCCCGGCGGCCGGCGAGTTCTACGTGGCCATCGACGAGGGTGGCATCGGCTCGTCGGGGGGCACGGAGAACTGGCTGCTGGAGCAGTTCACGGTCGTCGTCTCGATCATGCGGCGGTCGGGGCAGTACATGAAGGACCGCCAGGGGAACTTGCTGAAGCGCTCGGCCAGCGCCATCGAGGCCGGCAACCGCCTGGAGGCGCTGGAGCGGGCCACGATTGCGGCCCTGCACGGTCGCCACGACTTCCGGAATGCGTACAATACGGCACTGGGAGCGCCGGACGCGACGCTGGGGGAGATTGCCGTGCTCCCTTTGTGGTATAAAGGGCGGAGCCGGACCTACCGCTTCCAGAGCATGGACGAGGAGCCGGCCAAGCGGTTCGAGTGGCTCAGGCGCGACCTGCGGTTCATGGGCCTCGACCGCAAGCAGAAGCTGGAGAACATCGGATGATCCGCGAGTTTACGGTTACCCTGAAGGGCGTCACCCGCATCACCGACGACTTAGAGAACAGGCTTTTCGAGGCCGGCTGCGATGATGGCTTGCTTCACAGTTGCGGGAAGAAGGTGATGCTCGACTTCGCCCGCGACGCGAAGACGGTGGTGGAGGCCGTTCGGTCGGTGAAGGAGGACGTTGCCAAGGCCGGCTACGAGGCCGTGGATTTTCGCGTTATTCAGGACGAGCGAGAGAAGCCTGTACCAAAGGCCGCGGCCAGCGGCTAAGACTGCCTGACGCAACCAGGCGCATCGCGAGTGCTGCGCCATGGCGTTTGCCAACTTCTCGCCCGGATCATATTCCGTCAGTTGGAACTCCACCGATCTGGGGTTGGTGGAGAACCCGCATCGCTTCGACATCCAGCAGATGGCCCACCCGATCAAGGTGGACCTCTACGGCGACTGCAACGTCGATGGCGTCTACCGCGGGAAGCTGGTGTACGTGATGTGCACCTTCGCCGAGTGGAACGCGAACCTGCGGGCCGCGATCAACCCCTACAGCGGCACGTTCGGGGCCATCGGCACCTGCGGCCGGCTGAACTCGGACATCTACGCCTCGCTGGTGCTGACGCCGCAGTCCGGCACGCCGGCAGCGACGCTGGGAAACAACACCTTCACGTTCGGCAAGGCCGGCGTGGCGCCGCAGAATCGCATCAGCTTCCTGCTGGGGAACGTGCACCGGAACATCCCGATCTTGTTCGAGGCGCTGCTGTACGATTCCAGCGGCACAAAGGTCCATTGGGTAACCAGCTAAGGAGTGGCGTGCCTATGAATGTGGCCAAAGAGACCACGATCTCCATTCCACGCTGGGCCTGGGGCATTATGTGCGCCCTGGCCACGACCATGCTGGCCGGCGGCATGGCCTGGTGCACCTCCGTCAGCGGCGACCTGAACCAACTGAAGCGTGAAGCCATCGACCGGGCGGCGGTCGTAGACCTGCTGGAGAAGCAAGGCCCCTACGCCCGCGACAAGGCCAATATCGAAGCCCGGCTGCTGACGGCCGAGAAGGCGCTGGAACGCCACGAGACAGACGGCCGGCGGTTCGCCGATTCGATGGCCCGCGTGGAAGCCAAGTTGGATTTACTCATTCCCAAGAAGGCGCAACCATGAACGCCCATTTTTCCAACGCCGTCAATTCCGTGGCCTTCACGTGGGGCACGCAGAAGACGTACCGCGCGGCGCAGTTTGGCGAGCCGCGCATCCCCCGGAATTTGTTGCCGCGAGGCGGCGCTTTTCCTGTCGGCGGCGGGCGCGGATTTCCCCCCAACGATCTTGGCATTGAGCACGGCAGCGAATACGGCACCCGTCGGCTTCCAGGGCCTCTACAGGACGAGTATTACAGCGCCCTCTCACGCGCGGCTCGCGCTTCCGCAGCGGGTCCGGCAGTCGATATGTCCCCCTTCTGGGGCGGCCACAGCGAGCCGTTCGAGGGGGATGAGACCGGCGGGCTGGATGAGGATTCGATCTATACCGATGAGATGAACAGGCGATTCTGGGAGCTGCTGGACAAAAAACGCAAGTTCGCCAAGCGAGAGCCAACGCAACTAACGCCAGAAGAAGCAGCGGAGCTATCCCGCTTCTCCAGGATGCGAAAAGACCTCGACGCCTACTACCCGCGCAACGCCTGGCAGTAATGAATGTCCTTCTTCCCCCCCGACGCCTTCGCGCCCGCCTTCACCTGGGACAGCAGGGAGGCTGAGCCTGCGCAGTTCGCCGCGCAGCACCTTGCCGGCAGCGTCTCGCGGTCGCGGGCGGGACGGAGCGTCGCCAACTACGGCCGCCTGCGGGCTTCGGCCGGCGGCGAGTACGGCCCCGACGGCATCTGGCGGGCCGGCGGCAAGTACACCCCCGGCGCGGAAGGCCCGCCGCAGGCCCCACGGGTGTCCGGCGCCCAGCAAGTCGAGGACTCCGGCTCGCTCCAGCCGCCGCCTCCGGGCGATGATGGCTACGATCCGACGGCCGGCGGCCAGTTCATGCCCGACGAAGGGGGCGGAGGCCCGCCGCCCCAGGCAGCGGGCCAGCAGCCGGTGGTCCAGGCCACGCCCCCTCGCCCCAGACCGCTCCGCGAGCGCGTCATCGACTACCCCTACCTGGGGGATGAGCCAGAGCACCAAGTCCAAGCCGGGATGGCGTGGTTGCGCCAGCCGACGCCGCCGCTGCCGCACCACGACGACGAGCACGCCTGGGCTTCGATGGGTCTGTCCCCGGAGACGCTCCCAGGCGCTCTCCTGCACTCGCTCGGCAATCGCGGGCACAAGTTCGGGAAGTGGTTCGGCAAAGGCGTGGCGCAAATCCTGGGCGACGACGCAGGCATCGTGAGCCAGGTGCCGATCCAGAAGGCGTTCCTCTACGCCACGCTGCACCCGGACATCCAGGACCATTTCCGGCGGCACTCGCGCGACCCGCTGGGAAAGAGCATCAACGGCTCTGAGACGGCGGCCATGCGGACGCTGACCAGGGCGGTGAACACCCTGAAGGATGATCCGGGCTTCGGGCAGGACTACGGGCGGGCCGCGGCGCTGTCGATCATGCAGGCCATGCAGCCGCCCCCCAACCCGGATTTGCAGTTCTCCAAAGAAGATCAGCCGATCTTCAGGGGTCCGCTCTTTCGGCCGCGCTATCGCCAGCGGCCGGACGGCAAGATCGTGCATAGAGAGCCAGGGGACGAGAAAGAGCAGCAAGACATCAATCCGCCGCCGCGCACGGCCCCGATCAGGCGCGGAGCGTCGGACGTTTTCCACAGGCGCGGGAAGCGGCGTCGCGGCGGCGTGGCGGGCCAGTTCGCCATCCAGCACCCCAGCCAGACGTGGCGGATGTTGCAGAGCCAAGAGCGGCCTCCGCTGCCCGAAAAGGACCGCAAGAACGCCGTCCGCGGGATGCGCAGGGAGGACTACCCCTACGCCCACAAGCTCCTGATTGCCAGAGATCGGCCGTTGGCCGGCGGCAGCGAGACGGTGGACTTGCTCACAGCCCAGACGCAGGCCGGCCCCAAGAAGCTCATTCGCAAGGGCGGGCATTCCAAGGGCAAGTTCCTCGAAGAGGAGCGGCAGAACGAAAACTTCCTCCGCGAGCTGGGCGTGCCGATCCCGCGGTCGAGCTACCCGCACAGCGAAGTGGGCGATCCGAGTTCCCCCAGACGCAAGGTCGCCGACTATGTGTCTGGCTTCAAGCCCATCTATCCGCCGCGCACTCGCATGGAGCACGTCCGGGACATCCTGCGGCACGTCTTCCTGGGCAAGAAGCCAAAGGCGCGGCCTGGCCACGAGGACATCGTGCAGCAGGCCCGCAACCAGGCCGTCGCCCACGCGGTCATCGGCAACATCGACCTGTACCCAAACAAGGCCGGCAACGAAGCCGTTGATGCTGATCGCAAGCTGTGGTGGATCGACGAAGGCACGGAGGGGATGGACCCTAAGTTCGGCATGTGGAAAGACTATCGCGACGCCAGCGCGCTGAGGCTGCTACACATCCTCATGCCGCAGCCTGGCGACAACGAGGTTCGCGGCCAGATGGAGCGGATTCACGGCCAACTCGCCAGCGCCCTGGAGCATATCAGCGACCCCGAAAGGCGGGCTGCCATCTTGCGGCGATTCGAGGAGCTGCGAGAATTCTACGCCAAGCACCTGTCGCCGATCGCGGAGCCGGCACAGCCCGGCCCGCCGAAGCCGACGCCCAGTGACCCCGAGTGGTGGAAACTGCAATTCGCCTCCGCGTGAGCTATGGCCGACCCGCTGAAAATCACGATTGCGCTGGCGGACGAGAGCGCTGGTCCGCCTCCGCCGCCTCGCCCTGCTATGGCGGCCGGGCCTCCGCCGGGACGTGGCGGCCACTGGCTTGGCGGAGGCCAATGGAGCCCGGACGACGACGATCAGTTCACGACCGAGCGCGAGGCATGGCGCGGCAAATACCAGCCATTTGAGGCCACGCGGCGAACTGGGATGGCGTTTGAAACGGGCAGCGCATTGCGGAATCTGATGACGCGCAATTTGCCGGGGGCATTCGCTGCTGGCAAGCGGGCACTGGGGATGTACGTCGGTACTGCCAAGGGGGCCGGTGAGACCACGGCCTTGCTGGAAGGGGCCGGAGTCGGCTCGAAGCTGGCTGGCGGCGTCGGCATGGCGGTGGGGGCGCTCCAGAAGTTCGCGGAGTGGGTAAAAAAATCCTCGGACGCGCTGGAGGATATGGCCAAGCGCTACGGGGCATTTTCGCCCCACGTCTCCGTGGCGATGGCGGAGCGCGAAATCAAGCAGACAATGTTCGAGATGAACGAGGCTGAGAAGTACGGCCAGCAACTTTCCGAGCAGGTAAGCGCCAGGACGGACCTGGGGATCGAATTCGACAAGCTGACGAACTCGATGACGATGTTCTTCGCCCCGCTGACGACGATGATCGAGCAGGGACTGGCGGACATCCTCAAGGGACTGAACGAACTGATCGGCAATTCCAGCGCCGACGAATTCAAGCAACTGAACCAACTACTGGATAAGCAGCTAGAGCAAATGCTTGATCTCCAGCGTGATGCCGAGTTGCAGCAGGCGCAGGCCGCAGCCGCAGCCGGCCTGGCGCCCATCCAGCAGTGGATGATGGACGCCGGCGAAGCCAGAAAGCGAAGACGCGAGAAGGAACGCAAGGGAGACCCGCCCAAGCACCCCGGATTTATCCCCATCAAGTAAACGGACAAGTCAATGGCCGATAGCGCTATCAAAGACCTGGCGGCCCAGGATGTCAGCTACAACGGCGTGGAGTTCGGCCAGTTGACATCATTCCACATTCGCGCCGCGCCGGAATACGACCGCGCGCGCCGCACCACGGTCAACACGCTCTACACCCTCAGCGTCCGCAGCATCCAGTATTCCCCTTACGTGGACGGTGGAGTCCAGCGCACCGAAAGCGCGCTAGGCAACCAAATGCTGACGGTGCGCCAAAAGCTGCTGGAGGCCGGCAAGCCGCTCATCATTCGCGGGATCGGCTTCGGTGACACCGCAACCAACGGCCAGGGGCGCGGCACGGCTCCCTCCGAGGGTCCGACACCGCAACTCGAAGGTCTGCCGGACATTGTGTGGGGGCCGCAGCCGCGCGAAGCCAAGTTTCAGCCGCTGGGGGGCGGAGTGTGCTATCAGCTCGACTGGGTATGCGACTTCCGCCTTAACGAATGCACCACCCGCAGCGCCGTCTCGTCCACAGGGCGCAGGCCGCTGATGGCCTTCAACTACGACGTGACCTACTCCAACGACGAATGGGGCTTCACCACGCGCATGATCAGCGGGACCGCCATGATTCCGCAGCCGCGCAGCGGAAGGGTCGTAACGAACGTGCCGCTGGATTATCGGGATTCGATCTTGGTCTCTGTGCCTAGGGGCTATCGTCGCATCCGCAACGAATGGGGCCAGAACGCCGCGCAAAACGAACTGACCTTTTTGATCGTTGACGAGCAGCTCAAGACCGAGGCGCCGCCCACCGGGATCGCCAAGGCAGAAGTGGACGTGTCGTTGAGCGCTCGATCCGACAAGGGGGGCGTCTTCCCGGCGTGGATATTGACGGTTGCCGGCACGATGGAGACGCTGCCCGGATTCCCAAAGAGTTGGGCCGCGGCCAGGTTCTTCGCCATCGTCGCCTCGTACGTCAGGACGATGAAGTATCAGCTCGGCCCCCAGGTGGCCGTCTTGCCCGTGGCGCTCGACATGCGATTCGGCGCATTTGGAAGGGCGTCGCAGTTCAATGCGGCATTCTACATCCCCGCAGTCGCCAAGCGCAATCCGTACTTCATCGGCAGCCAGGTGCTCTATTCGCCGCTTCCCGACGCAAGCTACGATCAATGGGTCGGGTCCACCTACGGATTCAACACGCTGCGGGACTTGTGGTCTTCCGGTGGGCAGAGCAAGTTGACCACGCCGCGCTCTGATATTGTCGATCTGTGCGCGTCGGAGAGGTTTGTGGAAATACCAGGGGCCGCCAAGCTGTTCCCTCTCAGCGGCGGATTTCCTGATTCTGGACCGGCCGGGTATTACAGCGGTGCCGACATTACGCCGCAGAATTCGTACATCGCCTACGCGCCGGAGATGACGCTGGAGCGAGATGACCGCAAGGTGGTCAACAAGCGCGACGTGACTACGACGATCACGCTGCCGACGCCCACCGACCCCAAGGCGTCCATGCTCAGCCCCTCAACCAGCTACCCAAAATACCAGAACACGGACGACAAGGTGACGGCGTGCGGCGTGCCGGAACAGACGCTGTGCTTCGCGGGACGCGCCGTGCGCGTGGGCTACGAGGTGTCCATCCCGCAGATTTCCGCCATCAACGGCGTGAAGCTGGACTGGCTGGGCGGCAGCACCGATAACGTGCGTGGGCCGTCGATGATCGAGGGGGTGCCAATGTACTACGGAAGCTGGGAGCACTACTACCGGCCGCAGGGCTTTCTCAGGGGCGACTCCCTGTCGATGCCTCATCCTCACTTCGATGTCTGACCGGCCTCTTGGGGACCTGGCTTCCAGGAGGAGGTATTTCGCGCGTCCAGCCGGGCGGAGGCTTGAATTTGCCGGGAATGGCTCGGCCGAGTTCGTCACGCGCGACGGAGCACGCCCGAAAAAAGTCCCGGTCTATCGAGACCGTCTCTTCGTATGGCTCATCGTGCGGCGACAAGCGGTAGTACGGTGTTCCGTCAGGGGCCTCGCTTCCTCGCACATGGTAGCCGCGATATGCCCACCAGCCAACTGGGTCGTAGGGGCGAGGCGGCGGCTCAATCTCTTCGTCCTGGGCCGCTGCGTGCTCCGCCTGTTCTTCGGGTGGTCGCGGCGACGACGCGGGCTGTCGCCGTGGTTCGGCTTTGCGTAGCGATGGCTGCGCCGCAGGGCGGCCGGCAAGGTAGAGTCTGGAGAGGAAGACAGCGCCGAAGAATGCTACGGCCACGCCGAGCAGCAGGAGGAAAACAATTCCCAGGCCGGGACCACGGCCACCGCCGGCACGGGCAAATTCAGAGGCTCTCACGGGCTAACTCCAAGAGGTACAAGTGGGGACTACTTCCAGTTTCCGCAGCCGCCCCCTAGAATGGCAAGCGGTACGAGCGTACAGGAGCCAACTGGATGCCCATTGAGCTAGCCCGCAGTGATGTCGAGTTCCTCGTCAACGGCCGACGCTTCACAGTGGACGCCTGCGAGGCCGACCTGGCGCTGGGCAAGATCGACGCCAAGTACGCCGACGCGCCGGGGAGCAGCGCCGCCGGCCAGGAGAGGCGCTGGCAGGAAGTCGCCGACTACGTGAACCGCCGGCTGAAGCTCTGGTGGTTTCAAAAGTCCCGGCGGTGTACGCTCAAGCAGGCCATCAACTTCTACGTGGGAGTCCAAGAGGCCCTCAAGAAGATCGCTGAGGAGGACGCCAAGGCAGCGCACCCTTTTGCCGAGTCGCCTACTGGTACGGCATCGACCCCAGCGGCCTCAGCCAGCGAGAGCTTGCCACCTACCTCAGAAACCTCGAACGATTCCAAGCCGAGCGCAAGCTGATAGGGGACTGCTCGAAGATGGCACTGGAGGCGATCCGCGACCTGGTGACCAAGGCGTCCGGCAGCAAAGAGGTGGGCGAGCAGGTGATGACCGACGTGTACACGAAGCGGCTGATGGCCCAAGTCGAAGCGGATGCGAGGGCGCGATGACCCAAGACGAATTCGTAGACTGGTGCGAGAACGTCACCGACAACCTTTCGGCCTTGATTTCCATCGTTACCAAGATGGCCGAGATGTCGCCGGACGACTACAAAGCGATTGTGCTGCGGATTCGCTCGCAGCGCGACCAGATGAACGCGGAAGAGCGAGATACGGCGGCTGGCCAGGCCGCAGAACCACGCTGACGCAACCAGCGCGGCATTCCT
Organism: uncultured Nitrospira sp.; assembly: GCA_964481215.1. Lineage (GTDB taxonomy): Bacteria > Nitrospirota > Nitrospiria > Nitrospirales > Nitrospiraceae > RSF151. Next base: position 35,937 of record CAYZTJ010000002.1, read on the forward strand.
GCTGCCGTGCCGGAGCAAAATTCCAAGCTCATCGACAAGGCCAAGCAGAAGCTGGCCTCCACGCAGTCGATCACGGCTGACATTGCGCGCCCGTTTCAGTCGGCGACGCACTACCATCTCTCCGCCTGGCGGATCGACAAGCTCCCGCCGTTCAACATCTGGATCAGCGAGCTGATGCGCCGCGATCAGCAGGTGGCCTTCGGCCTGGATCTGCGCAACGGCGTGCTGATGGCCGCGGACGCGGTTGTCGCCTCCCAAGACGAAGAGATGGCCAACTTCGTTACCGAGCAGTGGAAGCGCATCTGGAACTCTTCGGGCCACAAGATTCTGGAGACCAAGCTGTTCGGCTACATGGGCTATGAGGTCATGTACCAGTACGAGCCCAACGGCTTCATCGGCTTCAAGCGGCTGAAAGACCTGCACCCCTCGATGGTCCGCCCGCTTACGCAGGGAAACGAAGTCAAGGGCATGCGCGTCCGCCCCACCGGCTCGTTCGGCTGGGCCTATCAGCTTCCGGGGCGTGAGCCGGAGATTAAGCGAGACCCCTACGTGCTGATGGCCCCCAAGGGGCTGTGGACGACCTGTCAGTCGCGCTTCGAGAACCCCTTCGGCGAGCCGCTGCTGGAGCGGGCCTACGCCTCCTGGTGGGCCAAGTGGCAAGAGCACGGGGCCTATCGCGCCCTGCAACTGCGGATGATTAAAGACGCCTGGATCGGTGACCGGCTGTGGTATCCGGCCAACCAGGCGGTGACGAACCAGGACGGATCGAAGGTTTCCTGGCGCGACGTGGGCCGCGAGGCGTGCGAGAACCGGCTGTCGGGGGCCACGATGGTCCTGCCGATGCTCTACGACCAGAACGGCAAGGAGCTAGTCAAGTACGAGCCCCCCGTCTCGATTCCCGGCGAAGCCCAGCAATTCAAGTGGGTGGAGGCGTGCGACGTTGAAATCTGGAAGGGCCTGGGCGTGCCGCGCGAAGTGATCGAGGCCGGCGGGACCGGCTCGGGCTTCTCCGGCCGCTCGATTCCCTTCGTGGGCTTCGTCTCCGCGGTGCTCAAGGAATTGGCGGAATACATCGAGTGTGTGGACCGCATGATCCTGCGGCCGATCTGCTGGCTGAACTTTGCCCGCAAGCCCGACTATGAGATCAAAGTCGTCGAAGTCGACCAGCTCATCCAGAAGCTCATGGGCGGCGCCGGCTCCGCCGTGGGCGGGGGCGGGATGGCGCAGGGGCTGCCGCTGCAGCAGCTCTTGGCGGGCATGGGGGGCGCGCTGGGTCAGCCCGCCGTCGCTCCGCGGCAATTCTCAGAAGACACGTCTCTGGCCGAGAGCCAGGAGCGCCTGCCCTCCGTCGTGCAAATCGCGCGGCGGGCGGGAGTGAGCAACCAATCGGCCCGTCGCGCGCGCGTCCTTGCCGCCGCGGCGCAGCTTTCCGAAGAGGGCGTGATCCCGGCCGCCAGGCTCCTCAAGGCCGCGGGGATTCCGGCCGACGCCGCGCCCGTCCACCGACGACTCGACCGGCTTCAGCAACTCTTACCCGCAGGTGCCCCTATGGCATACCGATTCGACGACATCGACTACCTGGAGAAGGCCGACCACGGCACGGACTACTCGTCGTCCGGGGACGACGAGGGCAACACCGACTACGACGAAGAGGACTCCGACCTCATGGAGGAGCTGGATGACGAGGAGGGGGATGAGGACGAGCGGGAAGAGTACGAGGAAGGCAGCTCCGACCTGCTCGACGACGAGTCGGACGACGACTGGGACGACGACGACGACGATGACGACGACGACGATGACGACGACGACGATGACGACGACGACGATGACGACTGGGACGATGACGACTGGGACGACGACGAGTAGTCGCGCGGTTCACCCCCAGAAGGCGGTGCCATGACTATTGAATCCCTGGCTCAACGGATCGAAAGGGCGGCCGACCCCGATCGGTTCTGCACCGCCGTGGCGGCTTGCCTGGAGCGCAACGGGGGCGACCTGGAAGGCGCGCTCGAGCTGGCCGACACGATCTTGATGCCGCAGTTCGACGAGGAGTTTGAGCGCTTCCACCCGCGCGGCGACGGCGGGCGATTCGTCGAGAAGAGCAAGCACGCCAAGACGCGGCACGCCAACGAGCGGGCGCGTCGGCGGGCCGAGCGGAAGCCTCGTGACACCGGCCCCAAGACCACCAGCCGCCAGGCCGTCGAGGCGGCGATGAACGACCCGGAGCTACGCGAGCAGCTCGTGGCCATCGCCAGCAAGGTCAGTGGCCGCCAGGGGCTTCGCACGCAGATCGACCCGGAAGACATCGTGCAGGCCGCGATGGCGCGCGCGCTCAAGGAGTCCGACAACCTGGAGGTGACGGACGCTCACGGTTGGCTGCGGAAGAAAACGAAGGAGACGCTACTGGACGCCTTCAAGCGGGCCAAGGCAGCCAAGCACGGCCGCGACCGCCCCGCCGTGAGCCTGGACAGCGATTGGGAAGTGGCCGGGCAGGCCGCCGAGCGGCACGGCCTGGACCCCGAGGAAGTGATCGGCAAGGCGCTGGAGGTCTTGGCGCAAGAGCACCCCAAGGAGGCCAGGGTGCTTTCGGCCCGCTACGGCCTGAAGCGCAGCCCCAAGAGTCCACGCATGACGCCGGCGCAGCGCAAAGCGGCCGAGCGCGCCAGGGCCAAGATCGCGCCGATCATCCACGACCTCTACGGCGCGGCTGACGACGCGCCAGGGCCGACATCGCGCGACATGGAAGACGTGCCGGGCAAGCCCAGCAGCGAACACCCGATGGCCCCCGGCCCCAAGCGCAAGCCGGCCGAGCAGCGCTTGCCGCAGGACCGCCAGTGGCGCAAGGCCGGCGTCACGGCCGCGGCCCACGAAGGCAAGGTCTGGCACCGCAAGTCGCCGGAGCGGATCGCCGTCAAGAAGCTGGCCAAGACGCTCAAGCTCTCGCCGGAGCAGACGGCCGCCATCAAGGACATCGTGCTGAAGAAAGACTACTTGGCTGGCGGCAAGGCGGATGACATTCCGCATGGGGACTTCGATTCCCAAAAGGTCGCCGAGGGGGCCAAGGTCGAGCGAGAGCACACCAGCGACCCGGCCAAGGCCAGGGAGATCGCCCGCGACCACTTGAGCGAAGACAAGGCGTACTACGACAAGCTCAAGAAGATGGAGGGCGGAAAGGGACCGACGCAGCAGTTCGACGCGGGCAGCATCGCCAACCCGGCGTTCCCGCCACGGCGAGGGCTGCTGCGACGCCCGAAGCCTGTCGTCGTCCAGAGCGTCGGCAGCGTGCCGCCCGCGGCGCCCGACCTGGCCAGGCCCCATTGGGAGTTCCGGGCCACCGATAAGGCCAAGGGCCGGCGACTCGGCCGCCGCAAGCTCACGGACCCGCTCTCCACGCCGCGGAATTGGATCACCGCCGACGGGGAAATCGTGCCGGTGGACGCCACCACGCACTGGCAGGCGGCCCAGAAAGCCGGCGAGGAGTCCCCCAAGCAGCGCGGCTGGATTCGCACCAACGCCGGCAGCTTTGAAGTGGACTCGCTGACGCCGAGGGCCGTCGCCCACATCCTGGCGGTGATGCGGGCCAACCCTGAGCTGTGGCAGGGGCCTGGCAAGGTGGCGGTCGAAAGCAAGTCGCACGACAACCTATTCCTCGGCCCGGAAGACCTGGACTCCGATCCGCACGCGCTGATGCCGGAGCGTCGCCAGCCGCCGAGCACCTACTTCGACGACACGCCGCCACGCGGCGTGGCGATTGGCAAGACGCGATCCGCCTCTACCGCCAGGGTCAGCGACAAGCCGCGGCAAAGAATGTCGCCATCCTGGCGGACGCCAAGCGTGGCCGCCTACAACAAGCCGCCGACGATCAAACAAGAAGAGCCATCGTGGTCACCTGAGCTGGCCGACTACGCTCGGCAATCTGGCGTCTTGCTTGGCCGATTTCCAGCCGTATCGCCCAGCCCAGAGGCCAGTGTGCGGCATGTAGTGTCGGCGATCGGTGGAATGCGGGAGCGGTTTCCTCGACTTGGCAGGGTCAGTCCCGTGATCTTGTCGGCCAGTTCCGCGCGGGATCGCGGCGGAATGGATCGAGGCGGGCACAAGGCAAATGTCGCCAAGTTACTCATCGGGCTTGGCCACCACAATCTGCGGATGCCGCTTTGGAAGAAGCGCGGCCGCAACGCGCCGTTGACGTTGCCGATGCGAGGCGAACACGATGCGGAAACCACCGCCAGGCATGAGTATGGCCATCATCTCTGGTGGCACCTGGACGACGACGAAGCGAAGGCGTGGGACGCGGCGCACGGCGAGCAGATGGCCAATCAGCCCGAGTACGCCCAGAATGTTTCGCACTACGCGACGACGCACCCGGCAGAGGGATTTGCTGAGGCGTTTGCGGCCTTCACGCATCCCGACTACGGCAGCGAGAACACGCCGCGACTTCCGGCCCCCATCGAAGCCTACTTCCGCCGCATCCTGGGCCAGGAGGGCTAGGTGGCCAACACCTCCACCGGCTGCACGTTCGGCGGCAAAGACCTCATCATCCCCGATCCGGCGGACGGCCGCTTCGATTACGCGCTCCGTGTGGGGGCCAACTCGTTCACCTGCCCCGTGGGGCCGGAGCCGGGCCGCGGCTGGATCGTCATGGAGCGGGCGGACCTGGAGAAGCTCACGCTCGCCGATCCGCATGAGCTGAAGTGGCGCGGGCTGATCGCCAAGGACAGGACCGTCAAGGGCGAGCGGACGCTGACACTGAAGAACCTCTACATCGTCAATGATCCGATCCGCATCGACACCACGGGCGACGACGCGCCCGGCTCGCTGTATCTGGTCGAGATCACCGACGTGCGGTTCCTGGCCAAGCACTTCAGCAGCATCAACGCGGCCTACAACCTGCGGAAGCCGGGGCCACCCTACGGCGCGGCGGGCGAAGACGAGGACCGCTACTACACCTCGACACTCAACGCCGGCGCGTTTTGGACCTGGGACACGCTCTGCGAGAACATCTGGGAAGACACCGCGCTGGAAGACATGCTTGGCGCCTATCCCGGCTTGCCCTACACGCCGACCGGAACGCCGGAGGACATGCGGTTTGTGGGCGTGACGGCCTGGTGGGCACTCCACCACGTGCTGGATCAGATCGGCTGCACAACGGCGCTGGACCCCACGCAGGACGATGGTGCGTTCAGCATCGTGCAGCTCGGCGAGACGCAGGCGGGGTTGGCAGCCAAAGAGGACAAGTACGACGAAGCTTGCCCGCGGATGCACTCGTTCGATCCGCAGGCGGCCAAGGCCACGCGCATCCCGGAGACGATCCGCGTTCACTTCCGCTATCGGCACGAGAACGGGCCTGATGGCTGGACGACGCTGGCTTACACGGTGGACAAGGCCACGGGCGTCGCGGGGGTGGTCGCTGGCTCCGTGCTGCCGATCTGGGACTCCATGCCGGCCCGCTACGACGCGGGCACGGCCACGCTCTCGAATTCTGCCGCGCTCAGCACGCGGGCCACGGAGGTCAAGGACAACTGGCTGGCGATCCACAACGTCTCGCGGGGCCGCAAGGTGTACGGCGGGATCGTGGCCGACATCCTGCCCGGCGAAGAGGTGCGCGCCGTCGAATGGCGCAACGGCGGCGACACGTGGCGAACCACGGTCATCAAACGGCCGGAGCTGTGCGTTGACCTGTGGCCGACGAAGTTCGCCAACCCGGTAACGCTGGAGCGGCTACACAGCGTCGAGCATTGGGTGCGGTTTGAGCTGACCGACGATCTGGTGCCCGGCGGCACAGCCACGGCCTACGTGACGATGTTCCGCGCCGCGGCGTGGGAGAGCGACGCCACGGACGGCGGCACGGCGGAGATTGTGGTCTACGATAACATCGGCGACAAGACGGCGTTTATTGGCGACTTCGGCTGGGCGCTGTGGTCGATGGAAAGCCAACAGTACGAAGTGATCCAGGTATCCTGCCCGTAGGGACGCGCGATGGCCGGCGGATACCCATGTTGTTGCAGCGCGTCGAGCAGCGGCGGCGGCAATAGGTACTGCCATTGCTGCGTTGGCTACATCACGCCGGAAACATGGACGGTGACGGTTGAGGGCATCGCCAACGGCACCTGCGCCGACTGTGAAGACTTAAATGGAACCTACGTTCTCGACTGGGTTAGGGCAGGACCTTTCAACGCTTCGTGCGTATGGGAACTGTCTATCCCCGAGACGTGCGGATACGACTTAGTGATATTCTCCATAGGAGGCTCTGGGTGTGTTGATGTCATATTAGGTTTTTACGACAGTTCATTTGTTGTCACTCCGCTGCTGTTTGGATTTTTGCGGTCTGAAATCAATGGCTTTGCGTGCAGCGGATGTCACGAATCGGAGCCAGTCGCCTTTGGCCAGAACCCTACTCTTCTCTGCGGCACCAGTGCGGCAACAGTCACCATCTCTACCGATGGCGCGGACTGCGGAGACCCCGGCGCGTGCTGCGGCGACGACTTTTCGATGGACCTAATCGCCGACATCACGGGAGCTGACCTCTGTGCCTGTTCCTGCGGGCCGGCACTCGACCCGCACAACTTGCGGTTCGTGTACTTCGGCACGGGGGCGTTCGATGTCACGGACGGGGGCGGCTGCGCTTGCCCCACCACCGACGCCAACGCCGGACCCATGAAGTGGTACGTGCCAGAAGTATACGGCGGCTCCATCCTTTTGATCGCGTCCTGCACTGATCCGACCATCTCGATTCGGCTCTACGTCACCTGCTGCTGCGGCGGCGCTGCGTGGCAAGTGCAGTACAGCGGAAGCATTCCTACAGGCTCGTGCAATTTCGACGGCGTGGTGCTCAGCTACGCGGCAACGAATTGCGGCGCTGCGCCGGCCGGCTGCCCCGCCGGCGGTTCCACGGTCACCCTTTCGGTGCCTGCATGACGACGCTGTGCGTGTTCACCGCTACCGACGATCCAGCCGTGCAGTTGTGCCAAGTCTGCCAACGGCCGCAACGCGCGCCGGCCGGCTCGCGGATTCGCCGCCGCTGCTGCGGCCTGCTGCCGAACGTGGTAAAGCCCGATCCCATTCGTCAGCATTGTGTCCACCTGGGGGCCGCAAGCGGCTTCCGCGACTGCCCAAGCTGCCGCGGTACGGTGAAGCAGAAGACGTATGCCTGCCTGGCGGGGCACGGCGACGTGACGCTGGCCGACTGCCGGCTGTGCGGCGATTACAAGCCCTTCGGACCAACTAAGATCAGCCGCGTGATCTTGCCCCCCAGCAGCTTCAATGGGGCGATTTTCGAGCAGGACGGCCGGCTGCGCATGTGCTGGCGCCGCGTCTGGCACGGAGGACGGCTGTGGGTTTGCGATCTGGACGACGACTATCGCTGCGCGAACGCCGTCGAGCTGGACGCCGTGCATCCCTTGAGCCTGGCCGGCCGGGAAGACCCGCGGGTCTTCCGCTGGCTGGATCGGCTGCATGTCTCGTTCTGCGGCGTGGAGATCAAAGGCGGCGGGCTCGTCGCGCACCAGCTCTTAGCCAGGCTGAACGAAGCCGGCACGGCGACGGAAGAGGTGTGGTGTCCGGAGTATCCGCTTCGCGCCCATTGGGAGAAGAACTGGGGATGGTTCGAGCACGACGGCGAGCTGCACGCCGTCTATTCGGCCAGTCCGCACGTCGTGCTACGCGGCGAGCGGACGCTGGAGAAGGCTTACGAGACGGAGTGGTCGCCACGGTGGAGTGGCGGCTTCCTGCGCGGGGGGGCTTCGCCGGTGCGCGTGGGCGACGAGTTCTGGTGTTTCTTTCACGGGGCTATTGACCGCCAAGGCGTGCCAGTGCGAGTTTACTCGCTGGGGCTATACTGTTTTGAGGCCAAGCCGCCGTTCCGGCCCACGCGGTATACTCCAGAGCCGCTCCTGTGGCCCGACGAAGCGACGCGGCCCAGCAGTGTGCGGGTAAGCGTGGTCTTCCCCTGCGGGGCCGTGCGGCGCGGCGACAACTGGCTCGTCAGCTACGGGAGCCACGACACGTGGGTGGATGTGGCGGAGTTCTCGCACGCGGGGCTGGAAAGGCAATTGGTGAAGGCATGGCGGTGAAAGACCTAATGGAGATTCTTGCCCGCCTTCCGCCGGACACCGCTGTTTACGAAGCAGTGCAGCGACGGCCAGCCTTGCGACATGACCGAGCAGTACATTCGCCTTTGGGGCTGGACAAGTAAAGGCGACGACAAGCGCACCTACGCCGTCGTGATCGGATGACCTTCCCCACCACCTACTGCATCCACTGCCCGGAAACCACCGAGCCGCCGAACCGCGCCGGGCTCGTGGCCGAGCACTTTGCGGAGCACAACCTGCCAGTGACGTTCGTGCGCGGTGTGCACGGCCGCACGTGGGGGCTGGACACGCGACTCTGGCACCACCGGGACTCAGCGGCCCGCGCGCAGATCATTGAAGGCTGCCGGCAAGTCGCGGCGATCGGCGAAGGCGACGCGAGCGATGAACACCTGCTCCACGAGGTCTACAACCGGCCGCTGTGCGGCTACCGCGACGCCTACCGCATCGACGCCGGGCACATCGGCCTTTGTCTGAGCCACTGGAACTGCTGGCAATTGGCCTGGCTTACGAACCTCCAGGAGGCGCTGATCTGCGAGGATGACGTGCATTTCCTGCCCAGCTTCCGCAAGCGGTTCGCCCAGCATCACGCGGAACTGCCACGCGATTGGCAGGTCTGGTACTGCGGCTGCCTCAACTTGGAAACGACCAAGAAAACGATGGTGACGAAGCACCTCTGCACGCTGCCCAGCGGCTATCCGTTCGGGACGCACTGCATGCTGGTCCGCCGCAGTGCGCTGCCGGTGCTGCTCGACAAGTGCGTGGGCGCGTATACTCACGTCGATTCATTAATCGCCGAGAAAGGGCTGCCGCACCTGAAGTGGTACGCGAGCTATCCGACGCTGGCGCGTCAGCACTCGGCGGACGGGGTTTGGCCGCACGCGGTGGGAGGGTACACATGAGAGACGAAGTGCGAAAGATCGTCGGCGCATCGTATGCCTGCAACGGCAAGCCGGCTCTGCCTGGCGCCTGGGACTTGGGGGGCTGGTGCTGCGAGGCCAAGGCGCTCGAAATGTACGACGTGATCCAGGAGGCGTCGGCTCATTTCGGCTGCCCGCTGCAAGCCGTCGAACTGGGCGTGTTCGAGGGGAAGAGCCTCTTCGTGCAGGCCCACGCGCTCAAATGCTCGCCGCACGGCGGCAGCGTTGTCGGCATTGACCCCTGCAGCGTGCCGGCCTGCCAGGAGGGATTCGACCTGGCCGACCGCGATCAGAAGGCGCACGTCGATTGGTGGTCGGGGCTCAATCTGCAAAATGTGGAGGCCCGCTGCCGTGGCGAAATTTACGCCCGGCGGCTCGGTCAGTGGTGCGAACTGCGAACCGCCATGCCGGACGATTTGGCCAGCGAGTATAACGCTCTCCACTGGCTGCACCTGGACGATTCGCACTCGCCCGTGGCCAGCCTGCGGAACGCCCAGGTCTGGTGCCCCAAGGTAGTGCCTGGCGGGCTGATCGTGGTGGACGACGTGCATTGGCGAAGCATGCAGCCAGCCAGGCGGTGGATCGCGGCCAACTACGAGAAGGTTTCCAAGGGCAGCGACGAGGGGATGCAGTGGGAGTTCTATCGAGCCCGGGCGTCGTGACTGGCTGGCGATCGGCTTTCTAATTCACGGCCCCAAAAGTAAGATGACGAGAACTCGCCGGCCAGGGCGGTCCATGCTCTACGCGACAGAGCCAGCGGAGCCGCATCGTGGCCGACAATATTGGCTTCACTCCAGGCTCAGGCGGCACGCTCGGCGCCGATGACATCGGCGGCGTCCACTACGTCCGCAACAAGCTGATCCACGGCGCGGACGGCGTGAACGATGGCGATGTGTCGGACGCCAATCCGCTGCCGGTGGACGACGCGGGCGGATCGCTCACGGTGGACGACGGCGGCTCGACGCTCTCCGTCGATGACGGCGGTGGCTCGCTGACCGTCGATGGCACGGTCGCGGTCAGTGGCACGGTTGCAGTCAGCGCCGCTTCACTGCCGCTACCCAGCGGGGCCGCAACGGCCGCGAAGCAGCCGGCCCTTGGCACGGCCGGCAGCGCCTCGACCGACGTAATCTCGGTTCAGGGCATCTCTGGCATGACGGCGGTGAAGGTGGACGGCTCGGCCGTCACGCAGCCCGTCAGCGCGTCGTCGCTACCCCTGCCATCTGGCGCATCGACTGCGGCTAAGCAGCCAGCGCTGGGCACCGCCGGCTCTGCCTCTGGCGACGTGATTACCGTGCAGGGCGTGGCGTCGATGACGCCCGTAGCTGTATCGGACAACGGAGGTTCACTGACGGTTGATGGAACCGTCGCTGTCAGCGGCACGGTAGCCGTGACGGACAACAGCGGTTCGTTGACCGTGGACAACGGCGGCACGTTCCCCGTCCAGGTGGACGGCACGGCTCTCACGCGGCTCACGGACATCGAGACCAACACGGACAGTGGGGCCGTGGTGGGGAACGGCGCTGCGGCCACGGCCCAGCGGGTGACGTTGGCCAACGACTCCACGGGCATCGTGGCCCTGACCACGAGCACGGCCAGCATTGGCAAGCTGGCGGCCAACAGCGGCGTGGACATTGGCGATGTGGACGTGACGAGCGTGCCGGCACCCCTCTCGACAACGGGTGGCGGCACGGAAGCCACGGCCCTGCGCGTCACCGTGGCCAGTGATTCCACGGGCGTGCTTTCCGTGGACGACAACGGTTCGTCGCTCACGGTCGATGGGACAGTGGCCGCCACGCAATCGGGCAACTGGTCGGTGCGGGCACAGGACGGCAGCGGCAACGCGCTGACCAGCGCCGCCCGCGGCTCCGAGCGGGCTTTGTCCGTGCAGTTGGTGGATGGCTCCGGCAATCAGGTCACCAGCTTCGGCGGCGGCACGCAGTACACCGAAGACGGCGCCAGCGCCGGCGGCGAATCGCTGACGCTGGCCGGGGCGGTGCGGCGAGACACGGCGGCATCGAGCGGCGGCACGGACGGCGATTACGTCACGCTCAACACGGACTCCACCGGCAAGCTGTGGGTCAACGCCAGCGGGGCGGCCGTGCCCGTCACGGACAACGGCGGCTCGCTGACGATTGATAACAACGGCACGTTTGCCGTGCAGCAGGCCGACCGCAACGGCGTCATCATCCGCCCCACGATCACGATCAGCGCGTCGCCCGACTACGCGGCCAACGACGTGATCGACACGACCAAGACTCTCAGCAGCGTGATGAGCGCCAGCGGCCGGCAGGCGCTGTTAAAGACGGTGACCATCAAGGATGCCGCCGGGCAAGGACCGGCCCTGTCGCTGCTCTTCTTCCGGGCGGCGCCGTCGGGCGGCACCTATACGGACAACTCAGCCTTGGTGTGGGGCACGAACGACCTGGGAAACCTGGTGGGCTGCGTGCGGATCACCACGGCCGACTGGTACACGCTGGTTAGCAAGAGCATCGTCAGTATCGGCAACATCGACCAACTGATGGGATCGGCCAGCAGTGACCTGAGTATGCTCATCATCGCCGACGGGGCGTACAACGCGGCGTCCACGTCAGACCTCTCGATGGAGCTTTGCTTCGAGCAGAGGTAAGCCATGCCCTACGGCACGATCAACGGCCGTCCTTTCACGGCAGCTACACAAGCCCAGCAAGAGGCGGCGACCGATAACAGTGTGCCGGTGACTCCCGGCACGCAGAAACACCACCCGGCCGCCGCCAAGGGGTGGGTCAACTTCGACGGCACTGGCACGCCATCCATCAAAGCTAGCTGGAACGTAGCCAGTATCACCGACCTGGGCACAGGCAGCTACACTATCGTTTGGGACACCGACTTCAGCACTGCGACATATGCGGTGGTTGCCACTGGTGGCTTGGTCGGAAATCGAGTGGTTGTGGATACGCTTGGTTCCGGCAGCCAAGTTGCCACGGGGTCGCAGGTGTATTGCTATAACCTGTCCGGCACGGCACTTGATCCAACGATCGTCTGCGTGATTGCCTTCGGAGACCAGTAGTAGTGGAACTCTGCATCGTTTACGGGCAGTCCGAAGGGAAGGTTGCCGTCGTGCATCCGGTGCCGCTGGCTCGGCTTTGCTCGGCCGCGTGTATTGGCGCCGCCAGATTCTCGGCTCCGCAGAGAGTGCCGCTTGGCCAGTTGATCGGCCGCTCGGAGCCGCCCACCGGATGCTTGATTATAGAAGGCGAAACCGATCAAGAGTTTGCGGAACGAATCGCCGCCAGGATGCTGCCTCCGGAGCAAGAGCGGCACATCGTGCGAGCGGCCGATCTGCCGCCGCGCAGCAGCCGAGACACCTGGAAGCTGGTCGAAGGGAAGGTGGTGGATGGCTAAGATCACGCAATTCCTGAAGTGGCTGTCGGACCAGGCATTCACAGACCTGCCGGACCAGTTGACCGTGACCTGGATCGAGGCCATTCAGGCTGGCCGCGGCGGCGTTGGCTATCCGGCTGAACTGTGGAAGCCAAGTTGGCCAGCGATGCCCAGTGACGCCGTGGTGGCTGCCGCCAACAGCGCAGCCACGGCTGACGCTTGGCTCGTCACCTGGCAGACCACGCTCAACCGCAACGCGGCCAAGAGCACGTTCCAGACCTCCACGGACGCGCTCTACAAGCTGCTCCGCTGCCAGAGCGACATCATCCGCCAGCAGCTCAACACTCTGGGGGACGTGATCGGCACGGCCTCGCAGACGTGGGACGCACCCAACATCGCCAATGCCGCGGGGGCCACCAGCCCGAACTTCACCGTCACGGGGGCGGCCTTCGGAGACTTCGTGGACGTGGGGGCACCAGTCAGCCTGGCCGGGCTGACCTGCACAGGCTTCGTCTCGGCCGCCAACACGGTCAACGTTCGTCTGCACAACGGCACGGGCGGAGCAGTCAACCTGGCATCGGGCACGTGGCGCGTGGTGGTTCGCCGGCAGCCGGGCACACGCACCCTGGCCCAGCTCCGCACGGCCATCGAGAACCTGATCGACGGGGGGACGCTGGACTAATGGGCGCCGCAGCCATTCTGCTGTTGTTCGGTGGACCGCCCGCGGCCGTCGTCGCCGGGCCGTTCTACGTCGATGCCGCCGAGATGTACGTCGCTGGGGCGGCGGCGAGCGAAGTCTACGTCGCTGGAGCGGCCGCTGGCGAGATGTACGTGGCCGGGGCCGCCGAGAGCGAAATGTACGTGGGCGGGGCGGCCGCAGCGGAAATCTATGTGGCCGGCTCCGCAGCCTCGCAAATGGGGGTAGCCTAATGCCTGTTCCGAGTGTTTGCGGCCAGGTGGTGATCGAAGACGCCGGCGTCACGTTCATGGCCCGCGTCTACGGCAATGCCGGCACGGCCATCACGCAGGCCAGCCTGAGCAGCATCGGCTACGCCGTGACGGACCTGAGCGATCTGACAAACCCGGTCACGAGCGGCACGCTGACCATCTCCAGCGTGGTCTTCGACACGCTGCAAACGGGCGTCCGCTGGACGAAGGACTCGACGGGCTACAACTTCCTCTATGCGGCGCCGGCGACGTGGACGCCGAGCGGCAAGCGGCGGTACGCCTATGTCTTCACGTTCACTCCGTCGGACGGCAGCGCCGTGCTGAAAGTGCTATTCGAGGGAGAGAGCCTGAAGTCGAGCTACTAGGGCACAAAAAAACCCCGACCAGGTTTCTCTGGTCGGGGTTTAGTTGTTCAGTCGTCGTGCGGGAAGACGACCTCGTGGCCGTATCCGTGGAAAGCCTCATTGAAGCATTGCGGGTGCTTCAGGATGTCTTTCGGCTTTGGATGATGCGCGGCGATGCTGGGCAATCGGAGCGCGATGGCTGTCTGAATGACCAGCGTGCCGGCGGCTTTTTTACGCAAAGCCCAGGCCGCATGGGACAAATCTACGATCATTGGTTGCTCCTTTCGAGCTAGACGTGAACGCGGGGCCGAGCCGAAGCCCGGCCCCCTTGAGATCATGCCGCAAGCTGCATTAGCTTGCCAGCTTTGGTTTCCAGTTCGATGCGGGCGTCCGTGTGGGACAGCTTGCGGGCGTATGCGGTCACGCCGTTGATGATGTCCCAGACGCTCGCCGCCTGGCCCTCTTCCTCTTCCGCCGCCTCGACCGCTCCGGTGGCCTGGGCCTTGGTGAAGCCCCTGGCCTGGAGCCAGCTAGCGACGGTTTGGTCTTTGCCGACCGGAATCTCTTTGGCCTTGGCCGCTTTGATGCCCTCGACCAGCTTGGCCGTGGACTCTTCCGCATAGCGTTCAAGGTAGCGCTCGCCTTCGTAGGCAAAGCGTTCTGGGGCGCCGCCGGTGTGCCGAATGGTGAGTTCGTTCACGTCCGTCGCGCCCCAGATGATCCGGTTGTCGCAGACATAGCGGTAGAGGAAGGTCGTCAGCCCGAACGTGGCCGAGCCGACTTCGCTGTTCCAGGTGTAAAAGCCCCGGAACAGCGTTTCCCCGTTGACCTCGACGGGGTTCTTGGGGTCAACCAAGAAGATGAACACGTCTCGGTCGGGAGCGTACAGCGTCGTGGCCCGCTTCGGCTGGCTAGCCGAATAGCTCGCCGCCGGCACTTGCCAGCGGCCGTCATGGTTGACGTTCTCCACGGCGTTGACGACCTGCAAATCCCAGATGCGACCGTAGCTGGCGCTGGTCATGGCCCGCAGGCGGCGCTCTCCATTGGACTGGCCCAGCAGCAGCGCGTCGTCGCGGAGCGGGTTACGCTCCAGTCCCCACTGCAAGTTGATCGCGGCCAGTTCGTCGGGCAGCGTCCGCAGGTAAGCGGCCGGTGCAGCGGCGTACTGGCACAACTGTCCGAACCCCCAATGGGACGGTTCGAGCAGGCGACTTTCGCCAGCGGTGGGGTCGAAGACCTCGACCTTGAGGCCGTTGTCTGGCCGGACGGTCAGTGTCCGCGTTTGCGGGATGGCAGTCCAGCTTTCCTGCTTGCGGCGGGAAACGGCGGCCTTGAGGTCTTCCAGGGTGAGATAGCGTTGGTCGTCAGGTCGGGTGGCCCACTGACGCGAGGCTTCCATCAGATTCGTGGACATGGTTCTTCTCCAGTTGGGTATTGCCGGAATCCGCCGGCACGGAGCCGAATGAATGAGCACTCGGTGAACGCGCCCCGCACGACGGCTCTCGTGGTCCGTCGTATGGCGGGGCGGAGTGGTTAACCTGCTGCCTGCACGGCCTCGATGGCCTGCTGGGCAATCTCCGTGAAGGGGTACATGCTGGCGATCTTGTTCCAGTGCGGGCCGGACTTGGCGGCGACCTGGGCCTCGACCTCGCGGGTGTGTCCCGCGAAGTCTTTGGCGCTGAACCGCTTGGTCATGGCCAGCAGCCAGGTGTTGTGGCTGCCGAGGCTGTAGGTGGTTACGGTGAGTCCGTTGCGGACATCCTCGCGCTCGACGGGACCGGCCGAGAGGTAGTAGCCACGCGGCTTGGTCTTGTAGGTCGAGTAGCACATACCGCCCTTGCTGTAGGAGACGCGGACCTCGATGAAGTGGCCCGGCGTCGCCAGCGGCAGGTAGGTCTTGTGGGTGGTTTGACTCATGGGTGAGTCTCCAGTTGGGTTGCGGCAAAGCGGTGCCGCTCCGTACTGTCTTTGTTGAGCAGTGAACGCCCGATCCTGCGGCCCGCACATCTTCCGGTTGCCGCCAGCGCGCGACTAGCAGGACGGTCGGCCCGTGCGTATGGCGGCGCCACGCCAGCCGCAGGATCGGAGCAGTGAACGCGGCCCGCCGAAGCGGGCCAACGTGGATTGAGGGTTACTTGGACTCGGCCAACCGCTTCATGTCCGCCATCGCCTTCTCGTCAGTGTCGAAAAAGCGGACGGGCGAGATCGCGTAGCCGCTGGCCGCGTAAATCTGCATCGCGGCGAAAACTGGCGACGTGGCTCGCTCCAGGGCGTAGCCTGCATCTCCGGCGAGATGCACCGCCCAGCCGGCCCGGCAATGCGTGGTTTCGCAGGCATGGAATCTGCCCATGTCCAGCGCACCGGGCCGGCTGGCTGCTGCGTAGACAGCCTTATGGATGTCCGCGATGACCGGAATTTCCGGCATTTCGCCGACAGACTTCCTGCCGGAGCAGCTGGAGCAGCAGAAGCAGCCGGAGCAGCGGAAGCAGTCGGAGCAGCTGGAGCAGCAGGAGCAGCCGGAGCAGTAGAAGCAGTCGGAGCAGTCGGAGCAGTCGGAGCAGTCGGGGAGGTTCTTCAGTGACTCCCTTGCTTTTTCTTCGCTGCCCCATCGCTCGACTGACGCGCGATTGCCGTTTTCGCCTTCGATCCAAGTTGTCATGGGTTCACCTTTGGGTTGGGGAGGTGAAAAATGAGCAGATGAACGCGGGGCCTTGCGGCCCCTAAGCGCTGAGCGACAACGCGACGTGCGCGCGACGCTCTAAACTTTGCGGACTACCACGAGTCCGCCCAGGGCCTGCGACCGCTTTCCCTTGGAGCGGCAGGCTTTGGGGCCAAGGCTCTGGGCTATGCGGGTCAGGTTGACTTCGACTTCGACAACTTCTTTGATTGGCGGCTCGGCCACGAGACGGACTGGGCCGTCGCACCCTAATGGCTTCTCTGTTCGCCAGCGTTTGACCGTGACGGTGAAGCGGCGCTTGGTGGTCATCATGGGGTGGACTCCGGGATGTCTCCGTAGTGGAGTTGCGGGTTCGACGGATCGGCGTTGCTGATCACCTGACGAATCAGCTTCTCCAGCAGGTCATACTTCTCCGGTGCCGACACGCACTCGTCCAAATCGGAGTCTGCGCTGATTTGGTGCAGCACGACTTCGAGGACTTCGAGCATGTCCGGCGCGGCCGCGATGAGCCTGGCGTTAGCCAGCGAGCCACCAAATGCGCCGCAGTCGGCGATGCACTTCGACGCATCGCGCTCGACGGCCCATCGGCCGCCATAGCGTTGCGTGCGCCACGGTCCAGGTGTGCGAGCCATAAGGCTTCTCCTTTCTTGGGTTAGAGCAGTTGTGGAAGTGAACGCGCCCGGCCGAAGCCGGGCAGCTTGGCCTACTTCCAGCCCTGCACGCCTTCGCGGTGATCGTAGTAATCAGTGATGCGAACGACGCGAGTGCCGAAGCCGTGGCCAAGGTCCGTCACACGGTACGAATGGCCGCGTGACGGCTTGATCGTCGCGTACTCGGCCAGCTTGTTGCCGGACCAGTACGCGACGTGCGAACGAATCAGGAAGATGTCCCCGTTCTCCGAAGTGGGGAGAGCGCCGCAGCGCTCGTAAGCGCCGCGCATGTCGCCGACGCCGTTGAAGGCGTCCTGGCAAATGTGGGACTTTCTTGGATCGTTCATCAGTTGTCCTTTCGTGGTTAGAGAAAATGGGGGGCGGAGGCTCGTAGCCTCCGCCCCCGGCTCCACCCAACCGGACTATTTCGACTTCTCCGGCGCTGCCTCGTGCGAGAAGACCGACGAGACCTCGAAGGAAATGAGGCCGTAGTCGATCCCCAGCGCGTACAGCACCGCCATGATCCACGGCAGCCCGAACAGCCGCAGTGATTCCGTGCAGTGCCAGATCGAGAGCAGCAGCAGGGCCAGTCCTGCACCGCCCGAGTACATGGCCAGCTTGCGTTGGCCGCGCAGGTACGTGTGACCCGCCACGGCCCACAAGAGGAGCACCAGCCACGGAATCACCAGGCCGTACATGAACGCCGCAATTTCGGTGATGAGACCGAACGGGACGCTTGTGCCAGGGAAGTAGGTGTCGGCCAGGTTGGCCTTCAGAGAAGGCTGCGTGGCCAAGAGTTCCTTCATCCCCAGCACGGCGGCCTGGGCGTTCAGGTAGCTGGACATCACCGCACAGCCGATCTTGCCGACGAGGCATTTGGCTGTGATGACGGCCGAGCCGTTGATGACATCGTGCGCCTTGGACTTCGTGTTGGTGTCCAGCTCGCGTCTGCGGGTTTCGTAGACGCGAGTGGCCTTGGGCAGCACCTTTTCGGCTGCCTCGGGCGGGAGTTGTCGATTGAAGTCCTGCCACAGCTCGTCGAGCCGCAAGACGGACTTCTTCCGGTTGGCTAGGTCGCGGAACTGTTCCACCGTGAGGTGGCCATTGTTCGAGGCGATCATGCGAACCTCCTTCAGTTAGGGTAGGGTTGGAGCTAACAGTGAACGCGGGGCCGCGGCCCCCTGCTCCAGACGTGGCTTGCTGGCTAGTTGCGACGGGCCAGCGGCATGATGACCGCTGTGGCCGAGACGCCGTTGAGCGTCTTGGTGATCGTCACCGCCTTCTCCTCGTGGGTGAACGTGATGTCCACGCCACGCGATTCTTCGGAAGTGACCATCTTGGCCAGCACAGTGCAGACCTCGGCCAGGTACGTGGCGTCGAGTGTGACCGTGATCGAGCCGGGCTGCTTTTGTGGCAGCACTTCCCGCCAGCGCGGGAAGTGGCCCTCAAGGGACCGCGGCGTGACTTGCTTCGTGGTTTCCAGATCGGTCGCCGCCATCCGCACCGTGCCGTTGGCGGAGGGTTCCTCCACCAGCACGTTGCCGAGGATCGGCTTGACCGACGTGATGCGGCTCTTGGGCAGCATCTTGCCGGCTTCATCCCACTGCTTGGCGGGGATGAGCGTCCCGAAGTTCTCGACATGGGCCGTATCGCCGATGCCGGCGGGGTATTCCTCACCGGCGGCTTCGGTCCAGCGGGCGAAGATCAATCGTCGCCCGTCGGTGGCAATCGCTACGGGGCCTTCGGCGTCGCGTTCGAGGCGAACGCCGCCGAGGGCGTAGCGAGTGGTTTCCGTGTCGCAAACTTTCGAGATTGGGAAAATCTGGCTTGGTACGAGCATAGGGCACCTTCTTTCTTAGTTAGGGTTGGAGCTTGAAGGGGCCACGTCTGAGTGAACGCTGAGCACCCCCGGCCCGGCTCGAACGGGCAGCCTTCGGTTTAGAAGACCGATGCTCTATCCAGTTGAGCTACGGGGGGCAAAAGGCCCGCGCCGCGGATTACGCGGCGCGGGCGCGTTTCGTTTTACTGCGACGTGCGCGAGCTGCTTGGCAAAGACTGGGCGTGCTTATCGAGCACGGCTTGCAGCAAATGGCCATTCTCCGGCGCGAACTCGCCGATGGTCGTGGCGAGCGCGTCGATGAGGTCGATGATCTCGCGTGCATTCATGCCGTAGCGGTCCACGTCCACCCTGGCGCCCTTGGCGCTCTCGGTGATGCGAACCAGGACTCGGTTATCGTCCGAGCTGAATGTGTGCATGTGCGATCGAGTCAGCATCGCTGCGTTCCTTTCGGGTTAGGGGAGCAAAGCGAAACCTCGTGAACGCGATGAGTCCAAAAACAAACCCCCGCAGGCTGCGAGAGCGAGCGGGGGTTGTCACCTTACTTTTGTGCGGGATTGTTTTGCTGTGGCTTCTGGTTCTCGTGACGGGGCTGGTGGGGGTTGCCTTGCGTCTTGACGAGCGTGCCAAGTTGGGCGAGGCCCAGCGACACGCCGCGTTCAAAGTCAGCGATGGCATTCCGCCGCATCCAGCAGCCGCCAGCGAAACCGATAGCCAAGCAAACGACTGCGACACACAGTTCTAGCATTGTAGTTCCTCCGGTTAGGGTAAAAGTAACGGGTGAACGCACCGGAGCTTTGTGAGCGTGAGCGTGAACGCGATTTCTTCTGAGGCGGGCCGCCCTGAAATGCCAGGGCTTGGGCCAGCGTGCTTCGGCTTTCCAGGCTTCTTGCCACGCCTACTTGGGCACGCTTGCGGCCGATTCCAGATTTTTCGGCCCGCCTCACCTTCCCATGAGTAGGGGCAGTAGCTGACTGCCCGCCAGAGCATGAACGGTGAACGCAGCGGCAAACCCAGGCACGCCTGGAGTCGAACCAGGGCCAGCCTGTGCATCAGCAGGGCTGGACGGGCCGCGGACGTGCGGTTACGGGTTTGCCGCGAGTGGGCTATTTGCGTTTCCTTTGTCGCCAGTCCTCGACGAACCAGCCCACCAGGACGCCAAATGCCCCTGCGACGAGAGCGATGAGTTCTTTCATCGGTCCCTCCATAAGTTAAAGCGACGGAAATTGGTAACGTGACGCGGATTTTGTCGAACTTCCGCAAACGGTAGATGTGAGCGAGCCTCAGCCGCGTTCGCTAGGGCATAGCGGCCTGTCTGGCTCGGTGAACGCTGCCTCCTTCGCAGTCGAGAGCGTAAGACGCCTGATTTGAAGCTGGAGCGGGAAGCAGGGCAGTGAACGTCCGCAAGACGATCAGCACTCCATGTCGCACTTCGGGCAAGGCCCGTGAGGCAGCTTGAGTCTTGCGGCGGTGAACGCGGCTTGCTCAAGGCCACGCTTGCGTTTCGGCTAATTCTTGTACGCCTTGGCTTCGGCGGGTCTGCCACTGGCACTTTGCCAGTCCCTTTCGGGTCATCAGCACCGGGGGACCAATCCCTAAACCAGCGCGGCGGCCCTCCGCCGTCAACGGGCTCCACAGCCGGGCGGTCTTACGTGGAACCATTGTTGCTGCCCGCATTAACTTCGGGCCGCCGTGCTGGTCTAACAGTTGAGCGACGAATCTGGCGGACGTGACGCGGAATCCGGCGAAAATTTCCCGCTCGGCCCCGCGACCCGCAAGTGTTCGTGCACGCTCCGCTCGACCTTGCAGCCTTTGAGCTTCATCGCTCCCCCGCCTCCCCTTCCGGCTTCGGCGCCAGTGTTACGACGATCCGCTTGCTGCCGTCGGCCATGTCTGCGACCTCGTAGCCGGCCCGCTTAAAGCGCTCCATGTCGATGCCGCAGGCAGTCACGGCAGCTTGCGCTTCCAGCTCCGCACGGCGGCGTGATTCGGCCCGTTTGCGCAACCGGGCCAGGTCTTCCTCGCTGTCCTGCTCCCCCTTGTCGCGGAGTACCGCCAGTGCTTCGTCCAATGGCACGGCGGCGGTGACAAACCGCCCGTTGTGAAAATGCACGTTCGTGTGCAGCCGGCCGTCGGTGTCCAGTTCCGTGAGGTGATCCACGTAAGTCGGATCAACGGCGATCTGGCGGCCGTTCAGCCCCTTGAGTTTCACGAGTTTCCCAAACATGAGACCTCCTAGCGGTAGGGTAGTGGTGGTGGTAATGGAAGGTCGTCGCCGAGCTGCGAGCGGTCAATGTAGTTTTTCCAGGCCAGTTGTCCTGTGCCGTCCGCATGTCCCAGCACGCGAGCCGCAGCAGCCGGCCCGCCTCGCTGATACTCCAGTGTGGCCCGCGCCCGGCGCAGGTATTTCAGCGTGCCGTGCACGCCGGCCGCTGCAGCCAATTTCTTGAACTCCCCGAAAAACGCCGCCGTCCGGAAGCCCCACGCGAACACCACGGCCCGCGACTCCCCCTGCGTCAGCAGCCGCTTGAGGCTCTGGTGCGTCTCTTCCCGCAGCCGGCAGAGGATCACGCGGCCGGTTTTCTTCTGCGTGCGATACACCAAGTAGCTCCCCCGATGCTCCCGCAAGTCGTCGGCCCGCAGGTCGAGCAAGTCTCCCGCCCGCAAGGCTGTGTCCCACGCAGCGTGGATGATGGCCAGCCAGTAATCGGCTCGCTTCAGCCCCCACGGGAACCAACCACACTGCTTCGCGGCGGCCTCCAGCAGCCGGCCAATCTCCGCCATGCTGAAGGCCCTGGGCACACAGGGCGGCACCTTGACTCGCTTGATCTTGCGAGTGTCGAGGCCCGCCGCCACAAGCAGCGTCCTGACGGCCCCCACTTTTCCCTTGACTGTTCGCGGCTCGACTTGTTCGGCGAGAATCGCGGCCCAGCCGTTGATGTCCTCGGCGCTCAGTTCTTCCAGCGGCTTGCGGCAATACGTGACGAATTGCCGCACGGCGATGTCTAGTTGTTCCTTCCAGGTTGGTGATAAGTCCCGTTCCGTGCAGTAGCGTTGCAGGAATTCCGCCAATTGCATCGGTTGATGCTCCAAAAAGGGTACCAATCCTTTGCGGAGCGATCCGTCGTGGCGTGCCCTTCCTTCTTCCCGCTGCTTCGTCAGCGAGAAATTCGTTGTGCTGGATCGCGGCACCTCCCGTAGTTGAATGCTACGTTTGTTTTTGCGATTCTTCTTCTTCTTCTTCTTCTTCTTCTGCGCGCCTAGCGCCGCGACCGCCCGCAACTCGCACAACCCAGACAACCCGCGCTAGGTTTGTTGTGCGTCGCCTGGCACGCTTGGGCCAGTCTCTTCAGCTTGTGCGTGCTCGGCGATCAGCCGACCAATGAACTCGGCAACTTGGGGCACGACCGCGTTGCCGAGTCCTCTAAGGCGGTCCACTCGCTTGGGAATCCCATCAGCCACTCGACCCACGTCGGGTTCAGCGAGCCAGTGACCACGTTGACCCCGTGACTCTGCAATCCGTCCCAGCGATTCGCGGTGGGCGTGGGAAAGAGCCTGGCGGAAACCGCTACCGTGAGTGTGCCTCCTTCGCGTGACTTGCGCGGCGTCACCCGCCCGCCTTTGCCGTCCGATGCTCTGGGCGTCGGCCAGAAGCGGCGATAAAACTCCGTTCGATTCGATCCGCTTGATCTCTTCCCGCTGCACACGCGGGGCGTGGGCCACAATGAAGATGCGATTTCTGATATGCGGCGCACCCACGGCCGCTGCTGGAACACTCTGCCATTCAGCATCAAGCCCGCACGCGGCCAAGTCTTGGAGAACTCTTCCCATCCCCCGAACAAGGAGCGCTGCCACATTCTCCACGAGCACGTATCGTGGTCGAAGAAGACGAATGATTCTCGCAAACTCAGACCAGAGGCCGGAGCGGCTCCCTCCAATTCCGGCACCTGTTCCAGCGAAGCTGATGTCCTGGCACGGGAATCCGCCAGCGAGTACATCGACGTGCCACGCCGCGCGGCATCTTCGCCACCTCTTGCCGCCAAGAAAGCAGCGAATGTCCCTGTACTTGGGCACGTTGGGCCAGTGCTTGTGCAGGACGCTGAGGGCATACGGGTCAATCTCCACCTGCCATTCACATTTCATTCCGGCCCGCTCCAGGCCGAGGTCAAGGCCGCCGATTCCAGCGAAGAGCGAGCCGAAGGTGAGTTGGTTGGGCCGCATTAGGTTGAGGGCCTAGTTCTGGCAACAGAGTGCTGGTTCAAATCCAGTCGAGCCCACTCGGCGCCGGGGACGTGCCCTTTCGGGGGCCACGGCTGGGCCGTGTTTGCAACCGTCCCCGACGCTGTTGGAAAAGTTGGTGCTGGGGGGGGGGGGGCCGCATGTCGGCCCTCGGCGGGGCCTTTGCCCCACCGGCGGTTGCATCACACCCTCGCCC
>CAYZTJ010000002.1:59201-70470 GCA_964481215.1 uncultured Nitrospira sp.
GCCGGGCGCCCTCCCCCCCCCCCCCCCCGCGCGCCCCGCCGGGCGGGGGGGGGGGCGGCGCCCCCCCGCGTGTCGGCCCTCGGCTGGGCTTTGGCCCAGCCGTCGTTTGCATCACTCCCTAGCACCTTTGAAAGTTGGTGCGGCGGGCGGGAAGGCGGGGGGTTACGGCCCCCTGCCTTCGGATGCGAGTTACGGCCCGCATCCCACGCCGCCTGTCCGCACCGTGGAACAAAAGAAACCCTCGAAACACGCGGGGGGCGGGAATACGCCGTGCAAACGGCCCGTGTTCAATCAACACCGCCCCCCGCGCCTTGTATTCTCGAAGCGTAGCAGATAAGCTACGGGGATGCCAGACACTTTAATGTCAGAAGCATCAGAAAATTTCCGTACCGCGGTGCGCAGGCTGCTTGAGCGTCGCGGCATCAGCATCACGGACTTCGCCCGTGATGTTGGTACTTCGCGGCCAAACATGAGCCGAATTCTGAGCGGCCGGGAAGGCGTGACGCTCGACAGGGCAGAGCGCATCGCTCTGCGGCTAGGCTTTGAGTTGTCCGAACTCTTGTCTGCGAACGGCAATGGGAGCGGAAACGGCAATCGCCGAAAAAATTCTGGGCGAGCGACTTGACGTAGCGTAAACGCTACGGTAATATGCCTGTGTTGATTGATTACACGGGCCTTCTGAGCTTGTTGCTCTCAAGGCTTTGTTTCTCGAAGCCCTGGACAATCCCGCGCCGCTCGGCGACGGACGCCAATGTCGCGCCCCCACAACAACCAGCGCCAGTGCGCCCATTGTGGCGCTAACACCCTAGAGCACCGCCATTCCCTGACGGCAGGGCTGGTCAGCGCTCTGGTGAAGCTGGCGCGTGCCGGCGGCGGCCCGATCAACTTGAAGAAAGTCGGCCTCAGCCGCGAAGAGTGGGACAACTTCCAGAAGCTGAAGCATTGGGGGCTGGTCCTCAATGACTCGCCGGGCGTGTGGTACATCACGCTTTCTGGTCACGAGTTTTTGGCCGGCAAGCGGCACGTGCACAAGTCCGTTTGGACCTACCGCGACGAGGTTGTGGAATACGCCGGCCCGGAAGTCACCGTCTCGGACGTGCTGGGTGAAGAGCCGTTTTTCCTGAAGCGCGAGGACTACGCGAGCGCCCGATGAATCGCAGCATCCACCCCAGGTCCGATAGCGTGCTCGCATGGGAAAATACCCATCGCTATTGCTTCCTCTGCGGGGGCCGCTGCATGTACCCCTCCAAGCCCACGCAGGGCAACGCGGGGCTCGTTACGCACCACATCCAGCGCCGCGGCACGTCGTTCAGGCCCTACCGAGACATCGCCGAAAACCTGATGCGGCTGTGCTGGCTGAGGTGCCATGAAATCGTCGAGCGCTGGCCAGCGGCGCGGCAACTGGCCCTGAAGTGGCAGCACGACCGATGCGGCCACGACAGCCTGGCGGCGTTCCTGCTGGCCTGGCTGCCGGTGGGCGACGAAGGCACGCGGGATGGCGTGCTGGCAGCGCCAGAGCGCGTCACCGTAGCCGAAATCGAGGCGTTTTTACCTGTCCCCGACCCCAGGACGGCGCATCTGCCGCCGCTACCGCAATGAGACTGGTCGACATCGCCCGCGAAGGCCGGAAGACGCCGGCAATTCAGCCATTTACCCGTGAGCACTACGAACTGGCGGCGGCGTTCGCCCGCGGAGAATTCAGCGCAGTCGATTGGCGCCGCGCGGTCGCGCAGCAGTCGTGCGATCTGCCGACCACGCCGGAAGTCGCCGCCTGGCGCATCCTGTCCGACGGCGTGCGACGCGGGCTGATCGTGGTGGATGTGCGCCCGGCGCCGACCGAAGCGCTGCCGCGGCTGTGCGATGGGGCAGTCGTTGACGACGACGAGGCGGCATGAACGAACCACTGCTCCCCACACCCTGGGAAGAGGATGAAAAGATGGAAGCAACAATTGCCGCCGCTGAAGCGCTGGCCGAACTGCCTCGCGCGACGAATCGCGCGCTTGTGGAGCAGCCTGCGCCGCTGCAAGCCCTGGCCGACCTGCGCACGGTAGCGATGGGGGCCATGACCCCGGAGGCGCTTCAGCGCGGCCTCGACGCTTACGCCGAAAACCGCAAGGTGTTCCGCAACTGGCTGCTGTCGCATCTGGTGCAGGGCGTGCATTACGGCTTTCCTCCTGGTTGCGAGCCGCCTCGCAACGTCGATCCGGCGCAGTGGCAGGCCAAGCCCAGCCTTTACAAAGGTGGCGCCGAGCTGGTCGCCGATCTGATGCACGTGCGGGCCGAGTACATCGACGATGAGCTGGTCATCAAGCAGTTGGGCGAAAAGGCGCAGAACTCCATCGTCTTCAAGTGCCTGCTGCGGGATAGGCACGGCAATCTGGTAGGCGAAGGGCGGGGGGCGTACACGCTCGGCGAGCGCAAGGGCATGGGTATCAACGCCACGATCAAGATGGCGGAGAAGCGCAGTCTCGTCGATGCGGTGCTGAACGCCTACCGGCTCTCTGATTTGTTCACGCAGGATATGGAGGATGGCCACCCGGTGCCGCTGCGCAATCCGGCCCAGCAGGAGAACGCACCCAAGGCCCCGCCGCGCGGCGAGACGAACGAGAGCAAAAAGCCGCCGTTCAACAAGCTGGTGCTCTCCTGGCGGCAGGCCCACGGCTACGACGACGCCTACCCGGACGCCAGCGCCCTGGCCCGCATGAAGCCCAGCGACCGCGAGGTCATCAAGCAGCGGCAGGCCGAAGCCAAGCAGAGGTTCCTGAGTTGGTCGGCAGAGATTGTGGGGCGTGGACCGAACTGGAATCCCGGCAGCCTGGACAACTGGACGACGGCGGACATCGCCGCCGCGCAGGCGGCCTTAGACGAGGGGTTTGCGCGATGAATCCAAAGCTACTGGTGTGGTGGCGAGAACCGACCGACGGCCGGGAGCATATCCGCTACCTGGGCGACGAGAACTACCCCGGCAGCCTAATGCACGTGACTTTTGAGACGCTGGCGGAGGCGCGTGGGTTTCTGATTGGCCTGAAGCTGCTCAGTCCAGAGGCGGCCCGGGGGATTCAATGAACAGTGTGCGCGAATACGTCCTGTCGCTGGCTGGCATGGCAGACCACCACAGAGCAGCCGCGCGCGAGGCGGTTAAAGAGATGTACGCCGAGCGGGGCTTGGGCGGCATTTTATATGTGATAGATCACGTGGCTGGCGTCGCCAGCGGCGACGAAGAGCCATTCAGCCAGGACGAGACACTCTTCATCGCTGGCTGTGCTATGGTCCCATTGATCGAGGCACTCATCGCGCTGCGCGACGACGGCACGATCAAGGAACTGGAGTGTGCGCCGTGATCGCCGAATACATCCCCGTCGATCCGCTGACTGCCTTCGTGGACGTGCCCGAGACGGACGCTCCGCCGCGGCTGGACCGCTCCACGGTCGAGCGCTGGGGCATCTGCCCCGCGCAGGCCGCGCTCCACGAAGCTGGCAAGGCCACGGCGGTCGGCCAGGCCGCCGAGGTGGGCCAGGCGATCCACGACGCCATCTCGGCCGGCGTAAGCGAGTACATCACCACGCCCATGATGCCAGGAGACCTGAAGAAAGAGCTGGAGCACAATCTGCTGGCGGCGCGGCCGGACGTGCAGCCGGAGGCGGTGGCCGCCGCCTCCGGCGCCCTTTGGAAGATCGTCGATCTGGTGAAGGGCCTTAATCCGCTGAACATCATCCGCTACGACGGGGGCGAAGGGGAGAAGTGCGGGCAGTTGTCGCACGACGCCTTTGGCGCCCGGCTGACGAGCGAAGTGGATTTCCTCTACGCCGACGAGGACTCGATCGAAGTCATCAACGAGGCCGACTGGAAGAGCGGGCACAAGTTCTGGACGGCGGCCGACATCAGGGCCAGTTTCCAGTTCAACTTCCACGCCTTCATTGTGTTGAACAACTACCCGCAGGCCAACTGCCTGCGGACGCGCATCCTGAACACGCGATTCAATTGCTGGTCGTGGTCGTGCGAGTTCCGGCGGAGCGAACTGCCGAAGATCGCCGCCAGGATCGCCAGCACGGTGGCCATCTGGCAGCAGTACCGCGACCTGGAAGATTTCTCGCCCCCGGCCTGGCCGACCTACGAGAAGTGCCGCCTGTGCGACGTGGCGCTGGCCTGCCCGGCGTGCTCCGAGCCGCTGCGGGAAGTGAAGGACAACCCAACCCTGGCGGTCGATCAACTGATCGCCCTGGAGGCTAAGGTCAAGAAACTGCGGTCGCTGATCGCCGGGCACGGCGACAGCCTGGATGCCGACGTGCTCTCGTCGGATGGCAAAATGAGCTTCGGTCGCCGGCAACCAAAGAGCGCTCCCAAGCGGAAGCCGGCGCCGAAGCTCTATAAACTTGGCGGCAAGCCGGAAGAGGATGAGGACGACGAGGAAGGCTAGTCTCGACCGCAGCCAGCTTGACGACGATCTGGCCATGTCACCGGGTGGAGCACGAGCAAAACAACGCGGAGCAGACCCAATGAATCCCAAGTGGCTACGACTCGCCGCCGATCTGCTCGAACTGGCATCAGACCAGTTCAGCAACAACTCCTGCAACGATTATGAGTGGCCGAAGGACTGGAGCGACAAAGACAAAATCGAGTTTCAGCAGGCCATCCACATCAACGATCCGCCGGATTACAGCGACAAGCCGCGGCCTTGCCTAGTGGACTGGCTGGCGATGGATTGCTTGGCTGTGCAACTGCGGGCCAAGGCCGAGCGGGCCGAGGACGAAAATGGCTGAAGACACGAAAATTCAATGGGCGAACCACACTTTTAACCCGTGGATCGGCTGCACCAAGGTCGCGACAGGCTGCACGCATTGCTACGCCGAGAGCTTCGCCAAGCAGTACAACAAGGCCGCCTGGGGGCCACACGGCACGCGCGTCAAGACGAGCGAGAACTCCTGGCGGCAGCCGCTCAAGTGGAACCGCAAGGCCGAGAAGGCTGGCGAGCGGCGGCGGGTGTTTTGCGCTTCGGTGGCGGACGTGTTTGAAGATTGGCGTGGCACCGTTTATGACAGCAGCAGGCTTCCGTTGTTTTACAATTCCAGCGGCGTCCACAAAGACAAAGCGCCTGCTGGTGTAGCTTGTACTGTTGAACATCTCCGCCGCGACCTCTTCGCGCTGATTGACGAGACTCCACACCTCGACTGGCTGCTGCTGACAAAGCGGCCGGAGAATGTCGAAAGCATGTGGCCTTGCACTTCGAGCCGCAGCGCTTCGCCTCAGACGCTGAAACACCGCGACAACGTATGGCTTGGCTGCTCCGTCAGCGACCAGGCGACAGCCGACTGCTACGTGCCTGAGCTGCTCAAGTGCCGAGACTTGGCGCCAGTGTTGTTCCTGTCGTGCGAGCCGCTGCTGGGGCCGATCAATCTGGATGCGTGGCTTGAATACCGTCCAGGAATTGATTGGGTGATCGTTGGCGGCGAGAGCGGGCAGAAGGCGAGGCCGTGCGAGATGCGTTGGATCTGCGATCTGGCGAAGCAGTGCCGCGCGTCCGGCGTTCCTTGCTTTGTGAAACAGCTCGGCAGCCGCCCGCTGCGCCACCTCGACGAGATGCACGTCAAGCAAATTAAGCTGACTGATTGTAAAGGCGGCGACCCGGCTGAGTGGCCAGCAGAAGTGCCCGTATTGAGAGAGTTTCCGCTGGTGACCAAGGAGCGCGTGGCATGAAAACCAAGTTCCCCGGTGAGATGACGCCCAGCGAGCTGATTGTGTTCCTGCACGACTTCGGCAAGGCCCTGTGCTCCAAGCTGCCGCCGGCTTACGAGCTGGGGCACGAGCGCGGCGTGGGCATGGTGCTGATCGTCCGCTCCCTGCGCGAGTTCCTTTCCGGCCAGCTCGACGTGGACGAGCCGCCGGAGAACCGCGAGGCCATCAGCCAATGCACGGCGATGATGCACTTGATTTGGCGCGAAGTGCAGGAGGATATGCAGCGGCGGCGGGCGATCGCGGATAGCAATTGAGTGGTGGTCCAGGAGTCTTTGACCAGAAAGGATGCAGGCATGTTAATACTCAGCAGGCGGAAGGAAGAGCGCATTCGCATCGGCGAAGACATTAGCGTCGTCGTGATAGCTATTCGCGGCGACCAAGTGCGGCTAGGCATCGAGGCCCCCAAGGAAGTTCCCGTGCACCGGCAGGAGGTGTTTGAGCGAATCCGCGCGGATCGCAAACGCCATTGCCCAAACCAGGAGACGATAGATGACCGTCAAGACCAGAAGTAAGCCGCTCGCGTCCCGCAAGGCGCCTGGCGCCAGGCGCGGCAGGACGGAGGCGAACGGCCAGCCGCCGGCCCCGATGGACGACGATCGGTTGAGCGACGCCAAGCGGTGGCGCAACAACGGCGAAGCGGCGCGACTGAAGTTCGAGGAGGCTAAGGCCGCCCATTCGCTAGCCAAAGCCGAGTACCTGATCTCCGTGGCCAAGCGCAATGGCCTGATCGCCACCTCGTCGGACCTAGCAGAGATTCAAGACGCCCAGAAGAAGGTCCACAACGCCGCGCTTCGCAAGGCCAAGCAGAAGGCCCTACTGGACTCGGCCAAGGACGAGCTGAAGGGCTGCGAAGAGCACCTGGCCAAGGCCATGACCGAGACCTTCCCACTGTTTGGCGAGGGGAACGGCGAACACAAGGAGAACGGCGCGGCGGCGTGAATCCATGCGACTGAAGGTGGAAGGTGGGAAGTGCGGGTTCGATTCCCGTCCGGCCGCGAGGGGCAGCCCAGGCCGTCGTCTAGTGGCAGGACACCCACCGTTTTCTCCCAAGTGGTGGAAAAGCAGACGCACCCCAGCCTTGGGCACTGAGTTCGGACGGGGATGATGAGCCCCGTCTGTTAAGGAGGCGGCTCGCGTGGGGGGCCGCCCAGCTTCCTGTAGCGCCCGCAGAACGCGGGAGACGGATCAAAGCGATGAAACCCTCCTTGCCTCTGCCGCCGCTTCTGGCTCGACCCTGTGGTCTTATGCGTGAAGGTCGTCTTGCACACCGCCAGCGGGAGGTGTAAAGCCATGACCTGCGACTCCTGGGTCAAGATGCGCACTGACCTTTACCGCGACACCAAGGTTTGCGGGATGGCAGACTTCCTGAACTTTAAGAGTAACGTGTTACGTAACGTTATGCGTAACGCCGTGGTCGGCGCGCTTGTTCCAGTGTGGGGCATGTTGAGGCATCGGGGCAAGCGAGAGGGCGACGACGCCGTGCTCAAAGCGCATTCCATTTCGGCCCTGGACGACATCGCCGATATGGTAGATTTCGGTAAGGCGATGGAGCACGTCGGCTGGGTCATCCAGCGCGAAAAGACCCTTGTTTTCCCCAATTTCTTTGAGGAACTGAACACGGACTTGGAGGCCGAGCGGACCAGGAACGCTGAGCGACAAAGGCGCTACCGGGAACGCAAACAGGACTGTGGAAAAAGTAACGTTACTGTAACGTTACGTAACGCGCCAGAGCAGAGCAGAGAAGAGAAGAGTATTATAGAAGCTAGCGCTTCTTGCTCGGAGCCAAGCTCCGAGCCGCCGCCGGCGCTCATCTTCCCGATCATCCCCAAGTCCAAAGGGGCCTTGGCCGAGTGGTCTCTGACCCAGGCCAAGCTGGCGGAATACCAGGAGAGCTTCCCTGATCTGGATGTGATGGCCCACCTCCGCGCCGCCCGGCAGTGGTGCCTCGACAACCGCGAGAAGCGGAAGACGGCCACCGGCATGGGGCGGTTCCTAACCACCTGGCTCACCAAGGAGCAGAACCGCGGCGCCGGCGGCCGGAACGGCAAGCCGCTGCGCGAACAGAAAGCCCGACCGCTGACCGACGAAGAAATCTATCGCCTTAACACCACAGGAGCCCTATGAGCACGAACGCTTCGGAAATCCTCGACCGCATCCCGCCGCACGATTTGGAAGCCGAGGCCAGCTTGCTTGGCAGCATCCTGCTGGCCCCCAAGAAGCTGGATGAGCTTTCGCTGACCATCCGGCCGGAAGACTTCTACCTGCCGGCGCACGCGAACATCTTCGCGAGGATGCTGGAAATTCACGCCGCCGGCAAGCGCGTCGATCGCGTGCTGCTGCGGGATCGGCTGGTGATCGCCAAGCAGGCGGAGGACGCCGATGAAATCAGCCGCCTACTACTGGCCGTGCCGACGGCCAGCAACGCCAGCGAGTACGCCGCCGTGGTGCTGCGGGCCTCGAAGCTGCGGTCGCTGATCGCGCTCAGCAAAGGGCTGCTGCGCGACTCGTACAGCGGCAAGGAACCGGCCGAGGCGATCACCACCGCCAGCGAGTTGCTGTCCAGGGCGGCTGTCACCGACGGTCCGCAGGTCAGCACGTTGCGACAGGCGGCCGAGCGGTACATGGCGCGGGCGGAGCGGGGCGACCTGTTCGTGGAATTGGGCCAGCCGGATGTCGAGCGCGCCCTGGCGGGTGGCGTGCAGGAAGGCGAGTTCGTCGTCATCGCCGCCCGCCCCAGCCACGGCAAGACCGCCTTCGCCCTCCAGATCATCCACCACCTCACCGCACAGGGCCTACCGTGCGTGATGATCTCCGAGGAGATGAGCGCGCTGGCACTGGGGAAGCGGGCGGTGCAGTACGCCTCGGACGTGCCGCAGGAGCACTGGCGCGTGCGCCGCGATCTGGTGGCCAGCCATCTCGACGCCCACTTCGGCCAGCGGGCGGAGTGCATGATCTTCGAGGGCTGTCGCAACGTGGACCGGGCGGCGGCGGCAATCCGCCACGCCGTGAAGGCGCATGGCGCGAAGGTCGCGGTGGTGGACTACGCGCAGTTGTTGAGCGGCCCCGGCCGCAGCCGGTACGAGCAGGTCACGGCCACGTCGATCACACTCAAGCAGATCGTGAAGGAAACCGGCATCACGCTGTTCGTGTTGGCGCAGCTCAACCGCGAAGTCGAGAAGCGGCCAACGTTCATTCCGCAGAACTCCGACCTCCGTGACTCCGGCCAGATCGAACAAGACGCTGACGTGATCCTGCACCTCTGCTGGCCGTGGAAGATCGACGAGAAGAAAGACCCGCATGAGTTCCTGGTGTTCATCGGCAAGAACCGCAACGGCGACATCCGGCAGCGGGTGGTGAAGTGCTGCTTCCTGCCGAGTCGGCAGAAGCTGATCGACGACCCCGGCAGGCAGCGGCAGCCATCCTACGAAACGCCGCGGCTGGAAGAAGCCGACGAGATGGCGCTGGAGCTATGGAAACACAACTGACCCCAGCAGCAGTTGAGGTGCGTGACGCGATCCTGTGGAGCTGGCGTCGCGGCGAACTATCAGACGCGGATATTGATTGGGCCGAGAACCGCATGAGCGACGGCGCAGCGTGCGTGGAGATTCTACGGGAACTGATCGAGCGAGCGATCAGGCATCGGAAGCAGGAGCAAGCGGATGAGGGAATACGTTCTTAACGTGCCGGCGATTCCTGTCGCGCAGCCGCGGCAGCGCGTGGCGGTCATCGCCGGGCGCGCGCACAACTACACGCCCACCAAGCATCCCGTGAACGCCTTCAAGGCGGCCGTCCAGGCGGCGTGGTCCCAGATGTGCTGCGGAACTCCCATCGAAGGCGCCGTTCAGGTCGGGATGGTTTTCGTGCTGCCGCGACCGAAGAACAAAATCTGGAAGACGCGGCCCATGCCGCGCGAGTACCGGAAGAGCGGGCGCGGAGACTGGGACAACTTCAGCAAGGCCGTATGCGACAGCTTGAATAAGCTGGCCTGGAGAGATGATGCGCAGATCAGCAACGTCCAGGTGCAGATCGTGTTGGCGGCTGGTGGCGAGCAGCCGCACGTCGAAGTCCAGATCAGGGAGATTGAGCCATGACCGCCGCACCAAAAGTTAACGCTATCGCGCCTTGGTTCGGAAGTAAGCGCAACCTCGCGCCGGCCATCGTCGAGGAGCTGGGGTCGCACCGCGCCTACTGGGAGCCATTTTGCGGTTCGCTAGCCGTGCTGATGGCGAAGCCGAAGTCCTGCAGCGAAACAGCCAACGACCTGCATGGCGATCTCATCAACCTCGCCCGCGTTCTGCAAGTCGAGTCGCAGGCCGTCGATCTTTGCGCCCGTCTCCAGATGACCATATTTCACGAAACGCTCTACGAGGAAACCAAAGATGTCCTCCACGGACGACCGCTGGAAGACGGTTGCTGCCCGGACGTGGCGCGGGCTGAGGCGTTCATGGTGAAATCGTGGTTTGGTAGAAACGGCGCCGCCGGAACAAAAAAAGGCGGCCATACATTCTGCGTGCGATACACCAACAACGGCGGTGCTCCGCATACCCGCTGGCAGTCGGCCGTCGATTCAATTCCGGCGTGGCACTGGCGGCTCAAGAACGTGACGATGCTGCGGCGGGATGCCTTTGAGCTGCTGCCGCGCATTGACGACGTGCCGCAGACAGCCATCTACTGCGACCCGCCGTATATCGACAAGGCCGACCAATACCGCCATGACTTCTCGGCAGGCGAACATCAGCAGTTGGCCGAGGCCCTCGCCCGCTTCCGGCTGGCTCGCGTCGTGGTGAGCTATTACGACCACCCCCATCTCGCCGAGTTATATCCAGGCTGGCGGCAGCGGAAAATCGTCGTTAACAGGGCGATGGCCTCGCAAGGCAAACGCGATGCGCAGAACAAGGCGCTGGCCACGGAGGTTCTGTTAGTCAACGAGAAGCAGGACTCTTCCAGGCCAAGAGAAGCAAGACTCTTCTAGGCCAAGGCTTGACCATCCCGCTAAACGTAGGGGTTGAGGAATGAAGAACAGCGAATCCAGGCATCCACGGATTATGGCCCTGACTAGCAGCCAAGAAAAAGCGATGCTGGCCTATCGTGACGAGTGGCTCGCTATCGGCAGGTCTTGCGAGCCAGCAGACAGGCCAGTCGCCGAAGCTGCGTTAGCCGCGATGTACGCCGCTATCGGCAAGAGCGTGCCTTATTTCTGGTGGTGCGACGGGCCAGCGACCGGGACGCTTGCAAGGGCATTATTGACGCAGGGGGGGAACCTTGAGGCGAACCTTGAGGCGAACCTTGAGGCGAACCTTCGGGCGAACCTTCGGGCGAACCTTGGGGCGAACCTTGGGGGGAACCTTTGGGCGAACCTTCGGGCGAACCTTCGGGCGAACCTTCGGGCGAACCTTTGGGCGAACCTTTGGGCGAACCTTTGGGCGAACCTTGGGGAGAACCTTCGGACGAACCTTGAGGCGAACCTTGAGGCGAACCTTCGGGCGAACCTTGGGGCGAACCTTGGGGCGAACCTTGGGGCGAACCTTGGGGCGAA
>CAYZTJ010000003.1:0-68748 GCA_964481215.1 uncultured Nitrospira sp.
TCAGTGATCGGTTCTCAGTCTCGGATCCCTACTGAAAACTGCACACTGACGACTGATCACGCCTCCCCAGCATTTGCATTCCCCGCAAGCCCCGCCGTATCATCGGCGCATGCACGTCCAACTGAGCCATCCCAGCCGGCAGGTGGAGGTGAAGGGCCCGAAGCGCGTTAAGGACCTCCTGCGCGAGCTGAACCTTGTCCGCGAGGCCCATCTCGTCATCCGCGACGATGAACTCATGACGGAAGACGAACTGCTCGCCGATGCCGACGCGGTGGAGGTCCGGCCGGTGATCTCGGGAGGCGCTGGCTAAGGCTAGCGGCAATAGGCGAGAGGCTAGAGGTAAGACGCAGAGAGAGAGTTCCCCCTGCCGTGAGCCCCTTGCCCATCACCTATCGCCTAGGCGCCAACCCATGAAATGCCTCAAGTGTCCCGGAAAAGCCGCGATCGACCTGCCTCGGCATAACGCGGCCTTCTGCGCCTCCTGCTTCACGCAGTTCGTGCAGGATCAGGTGGCGCGCGCGATCAAGTCCGAGCGGATGTTCACGCCCCAGGACCGCATCCTCGTGGCGGTCTCCGGCGGCAAGGATAGCCTGGCGCTCTGGCACATTCTCCTCACGCTGGGCTACCGAGCCGACGCCCTTTATGTCGATCTGGGCATTCCCGGCTATTCGACCGCGTCTCACGAGAAGGTGGCGCGCTTTGCCGAGGCCGTCGCCAAGCCGGCGGGCGCCCAGTTGTTCACCCATACGGTGTCGGAACAGGAGGGCGCCGGCATTCAGGAACTCGCCAATCTGCTGCATCGCCCGACCTGCTCGACCTGCGGCACGATCAAACGCTATCAATTCAACCGGACGGCGGTCGAGCGGGACTACGATGTCATGGCCACGGGGCACAATCTCGACGACGAGGCCGCGCGCCTCCTCGGTAATGTGCTCCATTGGCAGCAGGAGTACCTGGACAAGCAGGGGCCCTCGCTCCCGGCCTCCATGGAAGGATTCGCCAAGAAGGTCAAGCCGCTGTACCGGCTCGCCGAGCGCGAATTGGCCGCCTACGCGATCCTGAACAAGATCGACTACATCGTGGAAGAGTGTCCGATGGCCAAGGGCTCGAAAATGCTCGCGTACAAGGACGTGCTCAATCGACTGGAGATGGAATCCCCCGGAACCAAGCAGCGGTTCTATTGGGGGTTTCTGGATCAGCAGGGCCGAACGGCGCCGGCCACCTCGATGGCCGAACGGGATCAGGGCTCGCTCCACCCCTGCGCGTCTTGCGGGCAGCCGACGACCGCCGAGGTCTGCAGCTATTGCAAGATGATGGCGCGCGCCACGGCCAAAGCGAAGAGCTGACGGCCGATCGCGCTTCCGTCAATTGCTTGCAAAGGTCGCCCGCACCCCGTAAGCTGACTGCAAGCAGTGATCGGTGATCAGGGACGAGTGATCCGTAAGGACATGGCTTCGGCAGGGGCGACGGTCGCCCTAGGCCGTCCCCTCCCGTTTCTTTGACTCATCACGCATCACGGCGACATCCGAGCTATGGCCACGTCCCAACGCGACTATTACGAACTCCTCGGCGTCGGCCGCTCCGCCACGGCGGAGGAGATCAAGAAAGCCTTCCGCCGCCTGGCCCGCCAATACCATCCCGATCTGCACGCCGGCGCCCGCAAGGGCGAAATGGAAAAGAAGTTCAAGGAGCTCAACGAAGCCTACGAGGTGTTGAGCGACGCCGATCGGCGGCAAAAGTACGATCGCTTCGGCCACCAATGGGAACAGGCCGACGCCTTCGAGCGGGCCCGCCAACAGCAGGGCCGGAGCGCCGGCCCCGGCTTTCAGGACGAACGCCAGGGCGGCGGGCCGGACTTCAGCGACATCTTCGAATCGATCTTCGGCGGAGACCGCAGGACCCGCGCCGCCGAACGCGGCGAGGACTTGATCACCGCGGTTCGGCTGAGCCTCCGCGACGTCCTCTCCGGCGTCACCCAGCGCATTCAGTTGACGGAGCCCATCCCCTGCTCCGGCTGCCAGGGGACCGGCCGCGTCTCGCGTCGTCCCTGTCCCGAATGCGGCGGAGCCGGACGCAAATCCGACACGCGCATGATCGACGTAAAAATCCCGGCAGGCATTCAAGACGGCAAGCGGATCCGCGTGCCGGGCAAGGGCGCGCCCGCGTCCGGGAACGGACGGCGCGGAGACCTGTTTCTGAATGTCGAGGTGAGCGCCCACCCGGTGTTTACCCGAACGGGCGCCGACTTGGAAGCCGTGCTGCCGGTCTGGCCCTGGGAGGCCGCGTTGGGCGCAGAGGTGACCGCCCCGACGTTGGGCGACCCCATCAAGGTCCGCGTCCCGCCCGGCAGCCAGTCGGGAAACAAATTGCGGATCAAGGGCAAGGGTCTGCCGGCCGATGGAGGAGCCCGCGGCGATCTCTACTTCATCTTGCAGATCGTCATGCCCTCGCCCCTCTCGGACCATGAGCGCCGCCTGTATGAGGAGATGGCGGGCTCATCTCGGCCCGACCCGCGCGGCGACCTGCTGCGAAAGGCCGGGCAAGCCTGACGGCGGGGCGCCGCCGTTCGCACCCACACGTTGCGTTCAGCGCCATCGTCTGGCAAGCTAGTACAAAGAGTTTACTCTCATGACCACTACAAGGAGGATCGCATGAATCGGACCTGTGTCAGCAGCATCATGGCCCTGTTCCTGGCTCTGGTCGTCGGGGTCGCCGGCGCCTGGGCCGACGAGGAGAAGGGGCATGGGAAGGGATACGGCGGCGGGGAATACGGCGGCCACGGCGGGGGCGGCATGATGCACGGCATGATGGGAATGATGGGCAAGTCCGGCCATCATGGCACCACCGGGCACTTCCTCCGTCACCTCCAGAAGCACTCCAAGGAAATCGGGCTCACCGACGATCAAGTGAACAAGATCAAGACCATGCAACTCGATCTGGACCGGACCCGCATCCGCATGGAAGCGGAAATTCAGGTGGCGGAGCGCGAGCTAGAGGCCTTGGTTCATGACGAGAAGGCCGAGATCGGCGCCATCGAAGCGAAGGTGAAGCAGAGCGAAGGCTTGGAGGCCGACCTCCGCATGGCGGCGATCAAGACGAAACGCGAGGCCTGGGCTCTGCTGACGCCGGATCAGCGCGCCAAGGAGAAAGCCGAGCACGAGAAGATGATGAGCCACATGGGGGGCATGATGGGCCACGGGGCCGCCAAAGACAGTCCCCACGGCTCGATGAAGAAGGACGAGAAGAAGTCGCCGCACTGAGGCGCGAAGACCTCGAGCGCGCAGGGGGAGCGGGCCCGCCCGCTCCCCCCTTTTTCTTTGTCATCCAGTCTTGACAGAGATGCATCGCCTTCGGCTGACGACGGGCAGACCTCCAGGGCTCGCCCTGATGCGTGATTCACCGATCTCCGCTCCTTGTCGTCCTGTTGGTTGACCGCTGCGCCTTACAGGCGCGGCTGAAGCCGCAAGTCGTCGAGCGGTGCGAGTTCGGCATCGGAACATTGATCACACCGCCAGGGCGAGCGCCTGTCGGCCTGCCCCGTCCAGCCTCGGCGTGTCGGAGATGAAATCACCATTGGCACGTTGAGCCGTTCATGATCGATCCACATCGCTCGAATGACGCGCCGTTCCCCGCGTATGCCACCGATTGACCGTTCGTACTCAACTGTGAGAAAGTGCCCGCCCGAATTGGACGCGGAGGAGTGCTATGCCGACGAATCCGAAATTGAAGAGTCACGATCTGCTGGTGGGCCCGGGCCGGGCCCCGGCCCGGGCGATGCTCAAGGGCATCGGCTTTACCGATGCCGACCTCTCACGCCCGCTGATCGGCGTGGCCAATACCTGGATCGAGGTTATGCCCTGCAACTATCACCTGCGCCGCCTCTCGGAGAAGGTGAAGGCCGGCATTCGCGCCGCGGGCGGCACTCCGATCGAATACAACACGATCGCCGTCTCGGACGGCATCTCGATGGGCACCGAGGGCATGAAGGCCTCGCTGATCAGCCGCGAAGTGATCGCCGACTCGATCGAGCTCGTGGCGAGAGGCCATCTGTTCGACGGCGTGGTCGCCCTCTCCGGCTGCGACAAGACGATTCCCGGCACCGTCATGGCCCTGGCCCGCTTGAACCTCCCGTCGCTCATGCTCTACGGGGGCTCCATCATGCCCGGCCGCTTTCAAGGCCACGACGTCACGATCCAAGACGTGTTCGAAGCCGTCGGCAAGCATGCCTCCGGCCGGATGACGGACTCCGAGCTGAAGGACTTGGAGGATCACGCCTGTCCCGGACCCGGCGCCTGCGGGGGGCAGTTCACGGCGAACACGATGTCGATCGCCTTCGAGTTCCTGGGCATCTCGCCGATGGGGCACAACGGCGTGCCGGCGATGGATCCCGAAAAGGATGAGATCGCCTTTCGCTGCGGCAAGATGGTGATGGACCTGATCACGCGGGATCTTCGGCCCCGCCACATCATCACGAGAAAATCCATCGAAAACGCCATCGCGGCCGTGGCCACGACCGGCGGCTCCACCAATGCGGTGCTTCACCTGCTCGCCATTGCGCGCGAAGCGGGCGTCCGGCTCACGATCGACGACTTCGACAAGATCAATCGCAAAGTTCCATTGCTCGCCGATCTGAAACCGGGCGGCCGGTTCACCGCGGCGGACCTCCACGCGGCCGGCGGAACGACCCTGGTCGCCAAGCGTCTGCTGGACGCGGGGCTGCTCCATGTAGCTCAACCGACGGTGACCGGCCGACCCATCGGCGAAGAAGCCGCCAAGGCGCAAGAAACGCCGAGTCAGGCAGTGCTACGCCCGCTCTCCAACCCCATCAAGCCCACCGGCGGGCTGGTGATCCTCAAGGGAAACCTGGCCCCGGAAGGCTGCGTGGTGAAGGTCGCGGGCCACTCGATCATGACATTCACGGGACCGGCGAAGGTCTTCGACAGGGAGGAAGACGCCTTTGCGGCCGTGAAAGCCGGCCAGATCAAGGCCGGCGACGTCGTGGTCATACGCTACGAGGGGCCGGCGGGGGGGCCCGGGATGCGGGAGATGCTCGGCGTCACCGCCGCCATCGTGGGTGCAGGCCTCGGCGACTCGGTCGCCCTGCTCACAGACGGGCGCTTCTCCGGCGCCACGCACGGCTTGATGGCCGGCCATGTCGCGCCGGAGGCGGTCAAGGGCGGGCCGATCGGCGCAATTCGAAACGGCGACCTGATTACCTTCGATATTGCCAAACGACGATTGGACGTGAAGCTATCCGCGGCAGAGATCAAGGCCCGGCTCAAGAAAGTGAAGCTGCCGGCGCCGCGCTATACGTCCGGCGTGATGGCGAAATACGCCCGCCACGTGTCGTCGGCGTCTGAAGGCGCGATCACGACCTAGGTTGGGTTCGGAAAGGACTTGTGGCGCGGGGCAGGTTGGACGAACAAGCCGTCGCCGCTATTTCTTCGCTGTGGCTTGCCGCTGAGCGATTTCTCGTTTCACAGTGAGGGTCACGGCCTCCAGCGCCGCCTTGATCTGCGCCAGCAAGAGCTTTGCGGCGGTGACTTTCCCGGACCGGCCCTTCTGTTCCAGCGCAAACGTCAGCTCGACCAGCCGCGTGGCGCCGATGCCACGCGCGCTTCCCTTGAGCCCGTGGGCGCACGTGGCGACAACCGCGGCGTCGCCTCCGGCCACGGCGGCTTCAACGGCGATCAATTGTTGCGGAGTTTCTGCGAGGAACGCAGAGAGAATGCCCGTCACAAATTCAGGATCGTCCGGACCGCCGAGCTCTTCCAGGCCCTTGAGCACAGCCGGATCGAGCTGATCCTCGGCACTCCCCGATGGGCCCGCTGAAAGGCGCTCTCCCTCGCTCGCCATTCCTGCCAGCCTAGCTAGACATGTACTGCGTCCCGCCCCAGACAACTGCCAGCCCGTCGGGTAGGCTGATGATAACTCGCTCCCTACTCTATCGGTTGATACTCGATCCTACTCAAGCCCTGAACCCCAGGGCCGACCATAGAGAGGGTTGCCGAGGCGGTCGTCAGCCTGACGGGGTCAGTCTTCGGCTCTGGCCATGGACAGGTTCTGGGCGATGGCGACCCGCACCAGGTGCACCGCCAGGAGGAAGCCGTAGACCACGCAGAAGAAGTTGAATGTCACCCGGTGAAAGTCCACCAGCAAGATCGGCAGGCAGAGGGCAAAGAGCAAGCTGGCGATTAACGTCGTGAACGTCAGCCGGCGACAGAACTCATAGGATGGCTCACGCCCGATGGGGCGCAGGGCTTTCGCATAGCGAGCCGAGCGTTCCAGGCGGGCGTCCCAGAGCTCTTGGTAAGAACGTCCCCACGAATTGATGAGAAACACGCCGATCAGAATGACCACCCAGGGGCTCGACCAGAGCGCCCAATAGGCCATGCCGCTGTAGTGATCCGCGGTCATCAAGGTTGCGAACGAAGGGGCATACAGGAGTCCCAATACGAGCGGCAGCGCCCGTTCATCCCCCGGCCGGCTCCGCTCCGCCCCCGCATGGATCAGCTCTCGCTCGAAGAGCGGATAGGCGTACTTCAGGACCACGAGCGCGATAGCGGCGCTCATCGTCTTATCCGGGATGTAGCGAATACAATTCTGGAGCCAGTTCACGATGATCCAGGCGAGGCTGTCGCCCCAGCTGAACCCCAAGACCGCACTGAGGTGGGTGCGCACGGCGTCTTCCCAGATCGTCACCCGCTGACTGACGACTTCCGCGACTTCGGGATTCAAGGCGAAAATGGTTTTCTCGCCCAAGGCGGCCTGGACGAAGGTGCCCGGCACGCTCATCACCACCGCCCCCAACACGCCGAAGACACAGAGGAACCAGCCGTGGGCGAACGCGGACGTGCGCCCAGCCTTGAGGTAGCGGGAGAATCCGGCCAAGCGCGCCATGTAGCCCCAGAAGAGCGCGCCCGTCATGTTCACCAGCGACCAGGGAAAAATGATCACTTCCGACCCGTTCTCCGGAAAGAGCAGCCAGTTCACGACGGAGTTCGAAACTAACGCCACGATCGCGCCCCACCAGGGTCCAAGCAGGAACGACACCAGCGCGGTGCCGGTCATGTCGAGAAACAAGATGCTCTGGAGGTGGCGGCTGAGCGTCAGCCCGACGTAGTTCAGCAAGATACCGGCGGCCACAATGACGCCGGTTTCATACAAGAGCAGGTAAGAGACTTTTTGGAGAAATTTCGGATTCCACGGCTCGGTGCGGATCGAAGGCTCGCTGGCGCGCTCGTCGGCGCCCGACGCGGCCGCGGCCTGCGCCTTCCCGTTTTTCATCCGATTGTGGAGATTGAGAAACTTCTCCACGATGGACAGGACCGCGGCGACAAACCCCGCCAGCGTCCCGCTGAGCATGAGGACTTCTTTCTCGAACCCTTCCGGCATCGACACCGCCCCTCCTTGGCCCCGCCGCCGAGCCGCATCCCTCGGCCAACCTCCTAAATGTAGCCAGCCAATCGCCGAACCGCCACCTGCCGGCCAGTAATCGCCAGCAACCAAGACAACCGGACGAGCCTCGCATCAATCGACAGCAACCGGCAGGGAGGCCCGCGGAAGGCCGCTGGAGCGGGCTTGCGGCATGCAGGCGCGGCGAAAATTCACTGCGCCACGAGCATCAACTCCACGGATGGAGAGACCGATACAGATGGGACAACGATGGAAGATCACCTCACCGAATACGTGCCAGTGGCCTCAAGCCGACGCTCGCGGGCTTGCGACTTTTGCGCAAACCCGGATTCGGTGACGACCTACCCCTGCCGCGATTTTTCGCTGACGACCGCGGCCTCGGTCAAATCCGGAGTCGACACGCTCACGAACGAAGGCGGCTTTCTCCACGTGGACGCCGAGCAGATCGACCGGAGCCGGTTCCCGGTGGTCGTCTATCGCGGCGACTGGGCGGCCTGCGCGGCCTGCGAGGTCCTGATCGACTCCTCGCGCATCGAAGAGTTGACGCAACGCATCATCGAAGAAATCCGCAAGCAGTCCCCCTCGACGCGACTCACCCTCGACGACATTCGCCTGATGCTCCTGCTGTTCTGGGAGCATCGGCTCAAGGTCGCCGCCTAAGATTCCCGGCTGGGTGTCAACTATCTGGAAGCAGACGGACGC
Organism: uncultured Nitrospira sp.; assembly: GCA_964481215.1. Lineage (GTDB taxonomy): Bacteria > Nitrospirota > Nitrospiria > Nitrospirales > Nitrospiraceae > RSF151. The sequence continues at coordinate 8,119 of CAYZTJ010000003.1, forward strand.
CGTCACTCGATGGATCGGCGGACTGGAAGTGAGTCGCGCGCGCCGCTAATTCGTCGGCGTGGGGTCTTCGGGCAGGTCCTTTTCCGTGCGGTCATGCCGTTTGTAGCGGGATCGGACAGCCGATCGGCCCTGTGTCTTCTCGCGGAGTGTCATGGTCCAGCCCTCCAGGTATCTCTTAAACCATAGCCAGTCCTCCCGGGGTGGGATATGCCTCAAGAGGGGGGGCCGCGGCCTTTCCTCCCCTACTTTCGAGGGGGATGATGCCGGAATCACTCTTGAATTTGCGGGACACAGGATCGAGGAGTACGATGACCCTATGGACCGGCCTCCGGTGGCTCTCACGCATCGCCTCCCACATGCGCCACGCTCACAGGCCTACCTCTTTAGCGCCCTTGTCGGTGTGACGTTCTTCTCATCCCATTTCGCCTTCGCTGAGGCGCCCAAACGACCGTTTTGGACCGAACAGGCCATGTTCAGATTCGGCGACGATGTCTTTTTCGTCGGTGAGGCCACCTGCGCCAAGTCCGCCGAAGAGGGGCGTCAACGGGCCTTTGCCAACGGCGTGCAGGAGCTGATGAACTATGCCCAGGCCCGCAGCACCGCGGGCGTCGAGATTGCGACTCAGATGGTCTTCGAAGAAACCGACGCGCCCGGCTGCCCCTCCGGTACCGTGAACGTCTGGCGACTCCTCCGCGCCGAGGCCGAGAAGGTCGCCAAACTGCCGAAGGGTCCGACGCGGAAATCATTGGACGAGGAGCTCCGCTCCCCTTCTATGCCAAACCCCAAGGACCTCACGCCCCGCATCGGGATGAATCGAGACGAGATCCTGGACCGGTTCGGCCGCCCCAAATTCATCACCATCATGCGAGGCGGAAAAGAAACGCATTGGGAATATCCGCGGTTCGGCCTCTCGCTGATTCTCGATGAAGATAACTTGCTGAGGCGTTGGCGCCTGGCGGGCCCCCAGGGACCCGCACAGGGCGAGAGGCCAGCGACGGCCCAGCCGCCGCTTCCCGACAAGAGTCCGCCGATGGACCTCACCCGGAAACTCCATGAGCTCGAGCAGTCACCCGCCTCGGGGGTCGGGATCATCCACAAGAAGACGCAGCCGGCGATCCTGCGGCCGCTGCACGAAGAATCCTTTCGCCCCATCGAGACCCCGACAACGAAGGCCTTGGCGTCTCACGCCTTTCCCACCATCACGCGGCAGGTGACAGGCCTCGGTGTCGTTCGTCTGAACACCCAACCCTATGTCGACCGATTCCAAGCTCGCTTCCACTGCGAAGTCATGGCCTATTCCCTCTCCATCCGACATGTCCCGGATGGCTCCGGCCCACACACAAGTCTCGATCATCTGCTCAGCGACGCCGCCGAAGCGGAACTCCGCACGGCGGTCGCCGCCGGCGCCCGCGCCATCGGCTACGATCCCCGCTACCTGGGGGTACGGCTCACGGTCCCGATCAATGGGGGTGCCTTGAAGGCCTTCGGCCCGAACGCAACAGTACAAGCCACCGGCGCGGGCGCGGCCTGGGCTGTCGGCACGGCAGCCGCCCTGCTCGGAGATGCACTCCGGTCGGAGACCTCGATCCTCAGCGCCTTGACTGCCGGTCAGGAGTTGGCGTCGGTGGAGCAGTTGGAAGAGAAGATCGCAGGATGTCGGCAGTCGATCCTCGGCGAACTGATCGTCTCAGCCCATCAGGAGTCGCTCGAACTGGCCCTCAGTAAGGTCCGGATGGGCGTGCGCATCACACCCGTGCTGACCTTGCCCGAAGCCTACCAAACCGCCACCGGCCAGCCCCTTCGGCAAGCGCGTTAGCACCCCACTCCATACCGCATCGTATGATGGGAACAAGAGACGTCTGGCGTCCCAGGGACTCCCCTTCACAACGCAGGCCCTAGCCCGCATTATTCACGAGCGATTCTGCTGCAATCGCGGATTCGCCGCTGCGGCAAGCCGGCATGCAGCCGGGCGGCATGCCGGCGGGCAGGCTCGCCCCGCGCGGCCTCAACGTACTGTTTCAAGTACGCCTCGGCCTCTTGGGGCTCCGCGTGCCCGTCTCGCTTGGCGACTGCGCGATTTCGCAACGAACCGTCATGAATAATGCGGGCTAGACACGGGTGTAGAACTGCCGGACCGTCTCGACGACGTAGGTCTGTTGAGCGTCGGCGAGCTCGGCGAAGATGGGGATGGACAGGGCTTCTTCGGAAGCCTGCTCGGAAACGGGGAAGGCGCCTTTGTGATGCCCGAGCGACTGGTAGCAGGATTGCAGATGCAGCGGGATCGGATAGTAGACCTCCGTCCCGATGCCCTTCTCTTTCAAGAAGGCCCGGAGATCGTCGCGCTTCGTCGCGCGAACGGTGTACTGATTGAAAACGTGTTCGTTGCCCTTCTCAGTCACCGGCAGGGTGATGCGTCCGTCCAACTCGGCAGCCTTGAAGAGCTGTTCGTACCGCGCGGCGTTGCGCTGCCGGCCCTTGGTCCACTGGTCAAGATACTTCAGCTTCACCCGTAGGATGGCCGCCTGCAGCGCATCCAGCCGGCTGTTCATGCCGATCAGTTCATGAACATAGCGAACTTTGCTGCCGTGGACACGGAGCATGGCCAGCGCCTCGGCCAACGGTGCATCGTTGGTGGTCATGAGCCCGCCGTCTCCGAAGCCGCCAAGATTCTTTGACGGGAAGAAACTGAAACAGCCGATTTCTCCGAGATTCCCAGCCTTCACTCCATTCCGCGCGGCGCCGATGGCCTGGCAGGCGTCCTCGATGATCGGAATGTTCCGCTTCGCCGCCACGGCCTTGATGGCCTCCATATCCGCGCATTGACCGAAGAGATGCACCGGAACGATCGCCTTGGTCTTTGACGTGATCGCCCGTTCGAGCTTGGCCGGATCGAGATTGAACGTGGCCGGCTGAATATCGACGAACACCGGCTTGGCCCCCAATCGCGAGATGGAGCCACCCGTCGCAAAGAAGGTAAAGGGCACGGTGACGACCTCATCGCCCGGTCCCACGCCCACCGCCGTCAAGGCCAACAAGATGGCGTCGCTGCCGGAGGCGCATCCGATCGCATGGGCGCTTCCGAGATAGGTCGCCAAGGCCTTTTCGAGCTCGACGACGCGGGGGCCGAGGATGAACCCCTGCTCGTCGCACACGGCCTCCACGGCGGCCAGGAGCTCACTCCGGATGCTCTGATACTGGGCTTTGAGATCGAGGAGGGGGACGTTCATTAATTTGTTCATTTCACCATTGGATCATTTGTTCATCGCCACCGGATCAATGATCCGATGAATCAATGGTCAAATTTGATTGTGTGTATCACATTACGCGGCGGGGCTCAAGGCAATCCCCTTCGCATGCTCGGCCAGGAGGCGGATGTATTCGCGTTCTTGCAGGCGGACCATTTCGTGGATGTCGAACTCGGCGGTCAAGGTGTCGCCCTCTTGCCTCATCCGGGCGGCCACCATCGGCTGACTCAAGAGCCGCAGCGCGCGATCGGCCAGACCCTCCACATCGCCCGGCGGCACGAGATACCCATTCACATCGTTCAGAATCACTTCGGCCGCGCCGTCCACCTGGGTGCCGACCACCGGCACGCCGCTGGCGACAGCCTCCAGGTACACGCGCGGCAGCCCTTCCCATAACGACGTCAACATGAACAGATCGAGGGCGCGGAGGATCTCCGGCACATCGCGGCGCCACCCGGCCAGATGAAACGCGGACCGAATCCCGAGTTCATCGACCGTCTGCTCCACTTTACGACGGAGTTCGCCATCGCCGACGAGCAGAAACTGCACATCGGGCCTGATCCGGTGGATGCGGGCGGCCGTCAGCACGAAATCGAGCGGCGCCTTCTGCGGTTTGAGCGGCCCCACCATGCCGATGACAGGCCGGTCTGGATCGAGCCCCAGTTCCCGTTTCTTCCGATGCGGATCGATGCGGACATTCCTGATCCTGGCCAAGTCCACACCGCTGCGCACCACGCGGCACTGTTCGGCGCGGAAGAGCGCCAAGTCCAATCCCAGCCGCCGGTTGGCCTCCGAGACTGAAAAGAATCTGGTGGTCACCCGGGCCGCCATCCGCTCCGCCGCGATCAGCAGGCGCCGCTGGAGCGACGGCTGGAATCGCGTGAACCCATAGCCATGGATCGAATGGATGATGACGGGCACCCCGGCTAGGCGCGCAGCCAGTCGGCCCAAGATGCCCGCTTTCGAACTGTGCGTATGGACGATGTCCGGTTTGATCTTGCGCAGCAGGGTCGTCATCGCCACGACGGCGCGCAGGTCGTTCCACGGCCGAATCTCGCGCGCCATGACGGGCACCTGATGGAACTCGACGCCGGCCATGGCTTTGGCATCCGTATCGAGGAGGCCCACTTCGCCGGTCATCAGCACGGGTCGGAACTTGGTCCGATCCAGGTGTCCGACGGTAAAGAGCGTGTTGTGCTGGGCCCCTCCCAGCTCCAACTTGGTGATGATATGGCAGACCGTGGCTTGCATCCTACAGCCCTTTACGTGACTAGCGGTCGACTCGCTCTATCATCCGCCGAATGCCGGCGGTTTCCCCTGCGCTGTCGCTCGCATCTCGTCCCTCGTTTCTCGCGGGACGGCCTTCCGTCCGGACGAGACACGAACGACGAGATACGTGGGCCCGACGGGAACGGGCGACGACTCAGAAGTCGGAGCCGGTCCCCGTCAGTCGTTCGGCGACGGCCTTGCCCTGCGCCATGGCATCCTCCATGGACGTGTGTTCCCAACGTCCATAGCGCCCGATCGAGTAAATCCCCCGCCGTTCCAGCTCCGCCAAGATTGCGGGGATCGCGCGGGCCCGGTGGCGATCGAAGAGCACATAGGCATACTTGATATCCTTGATGTCGGTGCAGACGATCTCGTCCGCCGCGGTGAGGATGCCCGCCTGCTCCAATCCGCCGCGCACCCGGCGCATCAACTCCGCCGGCGCAATCACGTCGCTCGGCTGATGCGACATCTCCACATACAACGAGCTGCACCCGGCCGGCCCGAGACTGGGCGCGAAGTTCATCGGAAATCCCACTCGATAGAAGGGATAGGCCGGTTCGGGGAAATAGATCCAGTGCTTGTCGGAGATGCCTTCCCGGGCAATGCCGAGATTGATGTTGTAGACCGACACGCAACGGAGTCCGCGCGCCGCGTCGCGAATCTCGGCGGGCAGATCGACGCAGCGACGCACCAGCTCGGGCACCGGCATCGTCGACACCAACGTCTCGTAGCGCTCGACCCGTCCGTCCTGAAAGACGGCCTTGCGCCGTTTCGTGTCGACCTCCGCCAATTCGTATCCGTAGGCCGGGGGCGAGACGTGCGCGAGGAAGGCATTCGGCAGCGACCCGATTCCGCCGCGGCTCGGGTAGAGGAACGAGGGGTTGTACCCAAAGGCCTTGTCCTTGATCCCCAAGGCCCCATTGATGACGTCCTTCAATGCCGGCTTCGGGACGAGCCAGGAGACCCACTCCGAGGTCAGCTCGTCGAGCGAGACCTGCCAGAGCTTCTCATTGAACGGCACCATGAAGTGCGTGGCGATCCCTTCGCCGAGGTGACTCAGAATCCACTCTTTGAACGACGGTTCCGCAGCGCAGGCGGGAGAGCCGGCCGTCAGCGTCGCGATGAATCCCATCAGACACTCGCGCACGACCTCCGGCGGCAAGCCATGGGTGTTCACCTGGAAGGGATACTCGGTATAGGTCTGGTGCGAATAGATATAGGATCGGCGATCGTGCCGGTCGAGCCGGCCCGGCAGCAGTTGTTCCACCATCCGCTTGATGGAAGGCTGACGAAAATGCAGCAGATGGCCGGTGTAGTCGAAGGTGAAGCCGTCCTTCTGATAGGACCGGCAGAGCCCTCCGGCCTCCTTCTCCTTTTCGAAGAGCTGATACGGTGTCCGCCGCAGATGATAGGCCGTGCTGAGGCCGGCCAGGCCGGCGCCGATAATGAGGATCATGGATGCGACGAGCCTCCTTGCGGCGCCACCGCCTCGCGCAGCGCCGTCGCGCCGGGACGCCGAACGTCGACGCGTTGCAGCAGCAACGCCAGCGCGGTGAAGGCCAGGGCCGCTATGCCGGTCAGCGCCAGTGCCGCCTGCTCTCCCACCGACATGACCGCGAGCCCCACCGTCCCCATCACCGCGCACCCGACGTAGTTCACGAGCACCACCTGGGGCACCGTCATCCCCCAATGCCGCAGGCGGATCGCCATGTGGTCGGGACTCCCCATGAGAATCGGCAGACCGCGGAGAAAGCGGATGTACATGACAAAGAGCGTGTCGAAGATCGGCACGCCGAGAATCAACACCGGCGTGATCAAGGCCACCGGATGGCTCCCCTGGTACTTGCCGATCATGGCCAAGGCCCCGATCATCAGCCCGAGGAACAGGGCCCCGGCGTCACCCATGTAAATTCTCGCGGGATGAAAATTATGCCGCAGAAAACCCAACAGGCTGCCGGCGAGCGCCGTCACCATGAAGGCGATCGTCGTATCGCCGTTGATCAGGGCCACCGCGAGCAAAAACAATGCACTTACCAGCCCCACTCCGGCCGACAGACCGTCCATGATGTCGAGCAGATTGAACGCATTGATCAGGCCGATCATCCAGAAGGCGGTCAGCGCCACATCCAACCATTCCGGGAAGGCCGCAATCTCGATGCGGATGCCGCTCTTGATCAGGACGAACACCGCCAGCAATTGTCCGGCCAGCTTGGTGCGCGGCGACAAGACACCGAAGTCATCGATCAGCCCCAGCAACATCGCCAGGGTGCCGGCCAAGACGATCCCGAGGACGTCGTGCCGAAACTCGAAGGTGAAGGCGAGGCTCACGAGGAACGCGACATAAATGGCCAGTCCGCCCAGGTAGGGGATCGGCTCCCGCTGATGCTTGAGCCGCCCATCCGGCCGGTCCACGATCCCGTATTTGAGCGCCGCTTCACGCGCGAGGCCCACGCCATAGAGCGAGAGCACGAAGGCCAGGACAAAGGTCAGCACGAGGAGAATCATGCGGCCTTCTCCGCGGAGGAGGCCGCGCCTTGCGCCTTCACCGCCGATTGAAACCAGAGCGTCACCACCGCCAAACTCCAGAGCTGCCGGCTGCGATCCTGTTTCCCTTCGAGGTGCTCATGCAGATAGCGCTTCACGCCGGCGGGATTGAGCAACCCCGGCGGCCCCTCCGACCGTAAGACCTCGACCATGAAGTCCTTCATCGGGCCGCGAATCCACTGTGCCAGCGGCACATCAAAGCCCATCTTCCGTCTCGTCACAATCTCCTTGGGCAACAGGTCGCCGACCGCCGTCTTGAGCACGGCCTTGGACACCCCGTCCTTGAACTTCATACGAGCGGGGATGTCCGCCACCATCTCCACCAAAGGATGATCCAGGTAGGGCACGCGGGCCTCCAGCGACGCAGCCATGGTCATGCGATCGACCTTGGTGAGCAGATCGTCGGGTAACCAGGTGGACAGGTCGGCGCGCAACATGCCGGCCACCGCCGCGGCTTGATCGCCGCCCTCCGTGAAATAGGGCTCGAAGAGCGCTTCGAGTCGATGGGCTTCCGCCTCCACGGCCTCGGGACTCTTGGTCACCTCGCAGAGCTCTTCGAACGAGAAGGCCCCGACCCATTCCATGTGTCGCTTGGCCGGCGAGTCCTGGGTCAGGGCGCGGACGCCTTGCACGACCTTTCGGTCGACCGAACTCTTGCGGAACCAATCCAGCATCCGTGTCCGCACCCCGGTCGGCACCTGCTGATACCAGCTCGCGAGCCAATCCAAGGAGTACCGGCGATAGCCGCCAAAGAGCTCATCGGCCCCCTCCCCGCTCAGCACGACTTTCACATAGGCCCCCGCCATCTTGGACAAGAGGTAGGTCGGCACGAGGGCCGGATCGGTCAAGGGCTCATCCAGGTGGCCCACGATCGTCGGCAGCGTCGCCACCAGATCTTTCGGACCGACTTCCAACTCCCGATGGCTGGTGCCGAATTGCGTGGCCACCTTCTTGGCGAAAGGCAGCTCGGTAAAATTCGGCACACCTTGGAACCCGACCGAGAAGGTGCTGAACCGGCCTTGGCCCATCTGGCTCATCAGGGCCACGATGGCCGAGGAGTCCACACCGCCGCTCAGGAACACCCCCACCGGAACGTCGCTCACCAGGTGAGATTCGACGGCTTGGCGCAACTTCTCGCGCACGGCCTGTTGAATCTCTTTTTCGTTCCGTCCGCCCTCATTCCAACACGTATTGGGCGGCCGCCAGTAGCGCCGCAGTTCCGATCCGCGTTCGGTCACCAGCATGACGGTCCCGGGCATGAGCTTCTTGACCTGTTTGAAGGCCGTCTCGGGCCCGGGCACGTATTGGAGGATCAGCAGGCGCAAGAGCGCCGAGTGGCTGAGCGCCGGCCGCTCTTCAAGCGCGGGCCACAGGCCCCGCACTTCCGAGGCAAACGCGATCCGCTCGCGCCCTTCATGGACAAACAGGGGCTTGATGCCGATGCGATCCCGTCCAAGCACCAGCGTCCGTTGCTTGGCATCCCAGATCGCAAAGGCGAACATGCCCCGCAACTTCGTGACGCATTCCCAGCCATGCTCCTCGTAGAGGTGCACCAGCACTTCCACATCGGACTGACTGCGAAACACATGGCCCTTCCCCGTCAGCTCGGCGCGCAGCTCCCGGTAGTTGTAGATCTCGCCGTTGCAGACAGCGACCAGGCTGCCGTCTTCGTTGGTGATCGGCTGATACCCGCCCTCCAGATCGATGATGCTGAGCCGCCGCATCCCGATCGCCACCGACGCCTGGGCATTCTGCTCGACATAGGCGCCCTGGTCGTCTGGCCCGCGATGCGCCAGCGCCTTGCCCATCTCTTCGAGGGTGGCCGCGAGGCCGCGCGACGGACGGGGGCGCCGATCGCGCTTGTTCAACTCCACCATGCCGTAAATGGCGCACATCTTCGTCTCGTTAGGCGTGAGGTGTGAGGCGTGAGGGCGCAAGCCCGGTCACCTTGACCTCAGATGAACCGCCGGTAACGGCGGCATAGAGCGACTCGACGTAGTCCAAGTAGGCCTCGGCCGAATGGGTCGTCAGCACCCGCCGTCGTCCTTCCCGACCCAAGGCCCGGGCCTGCACCGGGTCCTCCATGAATCGGCAGACCGCATCCGCGACCGCGTTCGGGTCCGGCGACACGCGGGTTCCGACTCGATCATCGACCAACTTGACTGTCTGTCCCACATCCGTCGCCACAACGGCGCACTCGCAGGCCATGGCCTCCAAGAGGGCTTGCGACGGATAGTTGTCGGTCCGCTGAAGCGACACGAACACCTGCGCCGCGCCGAGGATCGTCTCGACATCATCCCGCCACCCCGTTTCGATCCGGGCGGCAAGGCCATGGCGAGCAATCGCCTGCTCGATCTCCCCGCGAAGCGGTCCGTCGCCCACCAGGTAGAACCGTAGCTGCGACAGGTGGTCGGCCAACCGGTCCCGGATCAACGCACAGGCCTCGATAAACAGCAGCGGATTCTTTTCGTCGACCCACCGCCCCGCGAGCACCACCCAGGGCTCCTTCTGCTCGACCGGGCGATACCGATCGGTATCCACAAAACTCCCCGAGGAGACCCGGATGCGGTGCGCCGACGTGCCCGACTGCACGAGCCCGTCCCGAATCGGTTCCGTCAACGCATCGATCACCGCCGCACGCCCCAAGGCGCGTCGATAGAGCCGCTCGCCGACCGCGGAGCCGACCATCTCACGAAGGTCCTGGCAGACAATCGAGAGCACCGCCGGCGGCATGAGTCTCAGCACCTGTGCCGGCCAGGCCAGATAGGCGCCTCCAAGGACCAAGTGGACCAGGCGCGGGCGCTGGCGCAGCGACCACCAAGCCAACACGCAGGCGCCCAACAGGTAATCGAGCTTGCTCAGCCAGAAACCTAAGCGCGCAGCCAGCCCCGCGCGCCGATCCGGCAGGCCGAAGAGTAACGACGCCAGCGTTCCAAAGGGCTCGGCGAGCGTCACCATCGCGCCATCGCTGTCCGGCAGAATCCCGGCGCGGACCAAATGCTCGGAGAGCGAGCGATTGATGATCAGCGTCGCGGGACGGCCCCGTCGACACAGCCCCTTCCAGACGCGTGCAAAGCGGCGCTCCGCCCCACCCACCTGAGTGTTGTTGATGAGCACGATGGCGATTCCCGCGCGCGCGCTCATGGCGTCATCCCCTTCCAACCGGCTGGAGCGAGGCCGGGACCTCCCCCTCACACATCCGCTCCAACCACCATTCCATTGATGCCCAGCGCCAGACCGTCGGCGCGATCGCGGCGCGTCCCTGGCAGAATCGATCGAAGAGCGACCGAGCGACATCGGCCTTCCAATAGGGCCGGGAACGGAAGCGGTCCGAATGCAGGAGGGCTTGCACGGACGGGCGCCAGGGGCCTCGCAACCATTCGGCCTCGGGGGTCACAAAGCCCAGCTTGTCGGATCGGAGGCGAACCGCCTCGGGCAGAAGGCCTCGCATGGCCTCGCGAAGCAAGCGCTTCGTCCGTCCCTCTCCCAGATGATAGTGACTCGGGAACCGCACCAGACTTTGCACCAGCCGATGGTCTAGGAACGGCACACGCGCTTCGATTCCCATTGCCATGGCATTGCGATCTTCATAGTGGAGGAGGGCCGGCAAGTCCTCGCTGAGAGTCCGCAACTGATGCCGTTGCAGCGCCGTGACACCTCTGCGATGAGGAAGCCGCACGGAGTCGGTCATGGACGCAGCCGTTTTCGAAAACGCAGGCGCCAGCCAGGCAGACTCTCCGGTCACTCTCCTTCGCAACCGGTTGGCCGCCGAGTCGAGTAAGAGGCCGCGTACCAGGGCCGCGACCGCCGTGGACGGCAGCCCCCCATGCACGCGCCGCCAGGCCTGCCATTCCTGCCGACCTTTCATCCATTGACCTCGTGTCGCAAGGTCCGCCAGGTAGGAGCCATAGAATCCCGGATAGCCGAGCAGCGCCTCATCGCCGCCCTGCCCATCCAACAGCACCTTGACGCCTGCGGTCGCAGCCGCCTGCATGACCGCCCATTGGCCCAGCACACTGGTGCCCGCCATCGGCTCATCCTGATGCCAATGGATGGCCGCCATGTCCGCGAGCAGCCGATCGGGAGCCGGACCAATCTCCTGCGAGACCGCACCGGTATGGGCGACGACAGCGCGACTATAGGCCCGCTCGTCATCGCGCGGGTCGTCGTGGCTCAACGTGAACGTCTTCACCGGCGCTGCGCCGGCGGGCATGAGGCGGCTCATCAGGCAGACGATGCTGGAGGAGTCGAGTCCCCCGCTCAGACAGCTGCCGATCGGCACGTCGGCCCGCAATTGGAGGCGCACGCTGTCTTCCAGCAATTCCCGCAGCTGGACGGCCGCCTCGGCGTACGACGCGCCGCTCGGTTCGGTGTCCACCCGCCACCAGGCGTCCACCACCGGCTCCGCTGCCGACTTCGGTCGATCGAGCGACAGCATGAGCGCCTGTCCGGGACCGAGTTGCCGGATACCGTCGAAGAGCGTCTCCGTGCTGAAGTCCAGTCGCCCTCGGCTCAAGAATTCGTAGACCGCGCGGTCATTCGGCCGCCGGACGAAGTCCCGATCTTCGAGCAGAGCCTTGATCTCCGAGGCGAACAGCCACCGCCCGCCGGCCCATCGATAATAAAAGGGCTTGATGCCGAAGCGATCCCGCGCGCAAAAGATCCGCCGCGCCCCCTCATCCCAGAGGGCGAAGGCAAACATGCCGTTGAACCGGCGCAGGCAGTCCGGTCCCCACCGGCGATAGCTTTCGAGCACCACTTCCGTGTCCGTCACCGACCGAAACTGATGCCCCAGCCCTTGGAGTTCCAGCCGAAGCTCAGGCGCGTTGTAGACCTCGCCGTTGTACGTAATCCAGATTGCCCCGTCCTCGCTCGCCATCGGCTGTTGGCCCAGAGGCGACAGGTCGATGATCGCCAGTCGGCGATGCCCGAACCCGAGGCGCGCGCGTCCGAGATCGCGACTCACGCGTCCGACGGAGTCCCGCAACCGCCCCGGTATCAAGACGGGCTTCTCGCTCCCGTTCGGGTGAAAAAAGGCATAGCCTTCGCCGTCCGGCCCTCGGTGCGCCAGCGCGCTGGTCATCCGCTCGAGGAGATCCACGTCCAGGGGTCGCTCGTCCACTTGCACGATCCCCGCTATGCCGCACATGACTCCACTCGCTCCCGATCCCGCCCGGCCACCCGCCGGTACCACGTTTCCATGCGGGCCATTTCCTTGTTCTGATCGGCCGAAGATTCCATCGACGCTCGATTGCGGTGCGCCATTTCGCGCCGCAGCACCGGCTCCGTCATGGCTTTGATGACCGCCTGGCTGATGGAGGCGGCGTCCGGCTCCACGAGAAAGCCGTTCACGCCGGGGGTGACCACCTCGCGATACTGCGGCAGCTTGGCCAGGACCGGAATGCTCCCGCACGCCATGGCCTCCAGCAGCGAATTCGGCATGCCGTCGGAAGCCGGCGCCATCACCGTCGCGTCGGCGAGGTTGTACCAGAGCGGCATCTGCTCATAGGTCAGCGACCCGATAAATTTCACGTGCTGGGTCAGTTTCAGGCCGGCGACCAGTTGTTTCAGTTCCTCGACGTACGCAGGATCGGGACAGTGCTCGGCGATCGCCAGCACCGCCTCCGGCACCCGTTTCAGAATCTCCGGCATGGCCTGGATGACACGGTCGTGCCGATAGAGACGCTGGGCCAGCCGCGGGCTGAAGAGCACCGGCTGATCACCGCGCAATCCCCATTGGCGCCTGAGCCGGCCGACGCCGAGCTCCGGCTTGAATTTCGTGAGATCCACTCCCCAGCCAATTCGCGCGACCGCCTGGCCCGGCTTGAGCAATGGCCGCACACGGCCTTCCATGTAGGCTGAGTGCGCGGTCACCAGATCGGCGCGATGCAACACCCGCCGCGTGAGCGGGCGGCTGTACCATTCTTTGAACGCGCCCTGCTCTTCCAGCACATCGCTTCCCCAGGGTGAGACCACGAGAGGGGCCGAGACATTCCAAGCCGATCCCCACGCCAGCCCTCTGACGTAGTGCACGTGCACGACATCCGGCTGCAGCCGGCGGAGCGCTGGCCCCAGGCGGACCGCCGACACCAGTCGCCCAACACGCCGGGAGCCGCGCGATTCGCTCAGATCGATCTGTCGAAACGGCGGAGCGCCATCCGGCTCCACCGTCAGCACCGTCACCTCATGGCCATGCGCCGCAAACCATTCGGCCCAGCGGCGGAAGGTGACCGATGCGGCAGGCCCCACATAGGCTAATCTCAGCCCGGAAGTCATCGCCGCGCCTCCTGTCCGCCGGGCACTAATTGATGCGCCAACATTGTGAACTCCGCCGTCATACGTCGTAGATCGTGATGCGACAGGGCATGGGCCATCGCGCGCCGACCGATCTCCCGCCGCTGACGATCGGAGACCAAGAGACTCTGCACCGACGCGGTCAACAGTGTGCCGCTACCGCCCGCGCAGAGCCCAAGCACGCGCCGAGTCAGCAATCCATCCGGATCCACCGTCAAGGAGCAGACCGGCACCCCCAGCATGGCGGCCTGCACGAAGGTGTTCGAGAACCCCTCATAGACCGAGGTATTGACCAGCACCTTGGTCGCCCGCAGATAGTCCTCGACGCGCTCCCGGGGAAGATCCTGTATCAGCGTCAGATTGCGGAGCCGCACTGCGCGACGCTCCACCGCCCGCGTCAACTCGACATGCGCAGGATCCCGCATCCCGATCATGACGCAGGGATGATCCGGCATGCGCTCCACGAGATCCAAAAACCGCTCCGGTTGCTTCACCGGATGGAGGCGGCCGATCCAGAGCACAGACGACTTCGAGTGCTGCGTGCTGCGTGCTGCGTGCTGAGCAGAAGGGAGCGGATGGCCGGTGCGGATCAGGACGCCGTCGCGGCCAAACCGTTGCCCAAGGAGTCGCTGTTGATCCTGCGTTCGACAGACGACGGCATCCGCCCAACGGATGCCGAGCGGTGAGAGCCAGCGGAACGGTCCAGTCGCCGTTCCACAGGAACGGTCCACATCGGCCGTGGAGGCGACCACGAAGACAAACCGCGTGTTCAGGCGGCGGCAGAGCCAGGCGTACACCCCAACTTCTGCGCCGGAGCCGGCATGGATGTAGAGGTCGGCATCGATGGCGCGAAAGAGGCGCCGCATCTCCGCATAGGCCGATCCATAGCCGCGCAGGGCCGTAAGCCACCCGACAGGTTCCGCTCCCGGCGCACCGCCGACACGTTTCCCCGCCTGCCGCTTGATCAACCGGAGCGGTCCATACTGCTCTTCACCCGGATCCCGCTCCACGGTCGTCAGCACGGTGACCGCACAGGCAGGATTCTGCGCCAAGCTGGTCGCGAGCCAATAGAGTTGCAACTCGGCGCCCCCGAATGGTCTGCCCAGATCCGGACGATAGAGGCCGTACCCCAAGGGAGAGATGACACAGACCTTGAGAGGCCGCCCCAGGCCTCCCCACGACCGGGGCGTCTCGCCTCCCCGTCCATACCCGGTTCCCGGCGAGTCCATCCAGGCCGGCCCAGGCGCTTCCATCTGCGGAATGTCCGAGACAGCCGCGCCCATCGCCGGACTCATGCCACCCTCCCCATGACCGCCTGCTTGGCGAGTCCACGTCGGCGGCCTCGGATCGAAATGGAGCCTCCGCACTCTCCGAATCGAAAGACATCCAACGGGCGGTAATATTTGATCGGGCTCGTCACGGTGACATCGTCATACCCCTGGCGTTCGAACCACCCGCGCACTTCGGCGATCGAATGCAGATGGTTGAACTGAGGAGAGTACCAATCGTAGAGCCCGAATTGCGCCGTCTCGGCGTCCAGCTGCGGCGTGAGATCCGTGGCCGGGATGCAGGCGATCACCCCTCGAACCAGATTGAAGAGGAGCGGATTGTGGATCACCAGCTTGCCGCAGAAGCGGTACCGCGCTTCGGGGGACAGGCGCCGCAAGATCAGGCGCAGCAGCTCGGTGCCGACCACCTTGACCGGATTCCGGCGCTCATACACCATCACGTGCAGATGGCCGCCGGGCCGAACCAGCGGCGCGATCGCGCGAAATCCCTGCTGCGTCTCCATCGTGTGGTGCAGCACACCCCAGCTCACCACGAAATCGAACTGCTCGGGGCGGAACGGCAGCGCAAACAGGCTGGCCTGGATGACTTCAACCTCGCCGAGGCCTCGCGTGATCCGCCGGGTCTGCTCGACCGCGGCGTCGCTCAGGTCCACCGCCACCACTCGGGCGCCCAATGAGGCCATGGCGTATGTCCAGCGCCCTGTCCCGCATCCCGCATCCAGGACCGTCAGCCCCTTGAAATACTCCCGCGGCATCCGGACGTCCGCCAGCCAGTCGCCGACCAACTGCGGCGTGATGCGGAGATAGCGCGCCCGCTCGAACCGACGGTGTTCGAAATCGAAGGCATCCCGGACTTGGATCTGATCCCGATCCAGGCCGGTGACCATCCGCAGCACACCGTCTCGCACGGGATAGTGCGCGCCGCAGTCCCGGCAGACGTGGCCTCCCCCACGGGCCTCTACGGATCCCCGGCACTGCGGACAGCAGAGTGTGACGACCGATCCGATCATGCGGCGCGCGCCTCCCCATGGCTGCGGTACCACTCCACCGTTCGGGCCAATCCTTCGTCCAAGCTGACCTGAGTCCGGAACCCGAGCGCCTCCGCGGCTCTGGAGACATCCAAACTTCGACGCGGTTGGCCATCGGGCTTGCTCGCATCCCAGACGATCTCGCCGGAAAACCCCGTGAGAGCCGCAATCTTCTCCACCACACCTCGAATAGAAATCTCGGCGCCGGTGCCGAGATTCAACGGCTCGGATGAGTCGTACCGCTCGGCGGCCTGCACGATCCCCTCAGCCCCATCGTCGACGTAGAGAAACTCCCGCGTCGCGGCGCCGGTCCCCCACATGGTCACGCGGGGCGCCTTGCGCGCGACGGCCTCGACGCACTTTCGAATCACGGCCGGAATCACGTGCGACGTCTGCAAATCGAAATGGTCGCCCGGCCCGTACAGATTCGCCGGCAAGAGATGCACCACGTTGAAGCCGTATTCCTGGCGATAGGCCTGTCCCTGCGCCAGGAGCAATTTTTTCGCGAGCCCGTAGGGCGCATTGGTTTCTTCCGGGTAGCCGTCCCAAAGCGCCGACTCGGCGAAGGGGACCGGCGTGAACTTCGGATAGGAACACACCGTGCCGACGATCACCACCTTTTCGGCGTTGGACCGATAGGCCTCGTCGATAACTTGCGCGCCCATCATCACGTTGTCATAGAGGAACCGGGCGGGATGGTCCCGGTTCGCCCCGATGCCGCCGACGCGGGCGGCCAGATGGAGCACCAGATCCGGTTGCGTGTCGCGGTAGAGTCGGCGCACGGCTTCGCCGTCAACCAGGTCGTATTCGCGGCTGCGGGGCACGAAGAGCTGGCGGCAGCCGCGCGCGCGCAACTTGGCCGCCACGACCGAACCAAGAAAGCCGGCGCCCCCGGTGACCACCACCCGCTTGTGTTCCCAGAATCCCATAGTCCGCTTGCGCGCTACGCGACGATCGGCTCGCGCCGCTCCGCCATATCTTTCTCGCGATCCAGGTCCGCATCCACCATCATGCGGACCAACTCCCGGAACGACACGCGGGGACGCCAGCCGAGCTGCCGTCGCGCTTTGCTCGCGTCGCCGCAGAGGAGATCCACTTCCGTCGGTCGGAGATAGCGCGGATCCATCCGCACATAGTCGTGCCAATCCAAGCCGACGTACCCGAAGGCTTCATCCAGGAACTCCCGCACCGAATGGGTCTCCCCGGTGGCGATCACGTAGTCGTCCGGCTGCTCCTGTTGCAGCATCAGCCACATGGCTTCGACGTAGTCACCGGCGTAGCCCCAATCCCGCCGCGACTCCAGGTTTCCCAGAAAGAGTTCGCGCTGCCGACCGAGCACGATGTTGGCCACCGCCCGCGTGATCTTGCGCGTCACGAAGGTTTCCCCTCGGCGAGGCGACTCGTGGTTGAACAGGATCCCGTTGCAGGCAAAGAGCCCGTAAGCTTCCCGGTAGTTCACGGTCATGTAGTAGGCATAGGCCTTGGCCGCCGCGTAGGGGCTCCGCGGTTGGAACTTCGTGTCTTCGCGCTGCGGCACCTCCGTCGTATTGCCGTAGAGTTCGCTGCTGGACGCCTGATAGAACCGGGGCGCGATGCCGATCTCTCGAATCGCCTCCAGGAGCCGCGTGGCGCCCAAGGCCGTGACCTCCGCCGTGTACTCCGGAATGTCGAAGCTGACCCGGACATGGCTTTGCGCCCCAAGGTTGTAGATTTCATCCGGCTGCGCCATCCGGATGATCTTATTCAGCGAGCTGGCGTCCGTCAGATCCCCGTAGAGGAGGCGGAGGCTCGCCGTCGGTTCATGGGGGTCCTCGTAGAGATGATCGATCCGGTGGGTATTGAAGGTGCTGGCTCGGCGAATGACCCCATAGACCTCATACCCCTTCGTGAGCAGGAAGTCCGCCAAGTAGGACCCATCCTGGCCCGTAATGCCGGTGATCAGTGCCCGTTTGTGTCCCATGCGCCTTTCCTTCACTTCAATAAAGATAGCAGGTGCTTGTCCATCGCCATTGCGCCACATTCATGCTGACTGTGCCGTCCCCAACGCCCGATTCTCTTGCGGTCGACTGGCCATGATGACCAGCGGTGTCATGAACAGATATACCCCCCATCGCAGGACCGGCGAGGAGAGGGCAAGACTTCGGGCCACTCGCTTCAACCCGCCCGCCTGTGCGACATTCAAATTGTCGATGCGGTCTCGTACGACCAGACCCTTGGCTGTCAGAATGTGGGTCAGCTGAAAATATGAGAACCAATGTAGGGCCGGGCAGGGCGAATAGTTCGCGATCGCCGGAAGCGGCCCATTGGCCAAGCGATACACCACGTGTTGAGCCCAGCCCGGCCACCATCCGAACAGCGGCACCCACCGATATTCCCCTTGCCGCGGACAGAGGCGATTGGTGGTCTCCACCCACAGCAATCCACCCGGCGCAAGGACTCTGGTCCATTCATCGAGACAGGCCTGCCAGTTCCGCACATGCTCAAGGAGCGAATTGGCATAGATCACATCGAAGGACGCATCCTGGAACGGAAGCCGGTCGGCTGATCCCAATTCGAATCGGATATCCAGTTTGTTGGACCTCGCGATGGCCCTGGCCCGCGCGATGAGATCCGGCTCGGAATCCAACCCCGTCACCCTGAATCCTCGTGAACTCCAAAACTGGCTGTAGCGGCCGATCCCGCATCCGACATCCAACAGTCTGAGACCCGGACGCCATCGATCATCCGCCATGAGTTCCCGACGGATCGAATCCATGTGCAGCTCTAACACGCGGGACTTGTCGTCCTTGGCATGGCTCTGCTCAACATAGGCCAGAAAGCGCTCCCGGCGTCCGGCGGCGATCATGCGGCCCTCACCGCCATGGCCCGATCGGCATATTCCCGGTGCCACAACTCCAGCATGAGCAGTGCATAGAGACGATAGCCGAAGTTCGCGTCCTGGCGTTGATGGGCCTCGACCATCCGCTCGATCGTTTTCGGGGCAAAGTAGCCGCGGGTCCTCGCCTTCGCCGACAACAGGATGTCTCTAAGAAACTCACGGCAGGGCCCCCGGAACCACTGGTCGATCGGCACACCGAACCCCATCTTCGGGCGATCCAGCACCGCATCGGGCAAGATCCCTCGCATGGCCCGTTTCATGAGATATTTCGAGATCCCGTGGTTCACCTTCATCTTCATCGGCAAGGTCGCAGCAAACTCCAAGAGCCGGTGATCCAATAACGGCGAGCGGCCCTCCAGGGCGTGCGCCATCGTCGCTCGATCCACTTTGACGAGCAGGTCATCGGGCAAGTAACTCCGGGTATCGACCGCCAGCAATCGATCGAGTAAATCTGACGCCTGAGCCGATTCGAACCATTCCACCAGCAGGCCGTAAGAATCCTCTTCGCCCACCATTTCCGAGAATTCCGAGCTATACATGGCCCGCTTCTCGGATGGCGAGAAGTAGCAGACTCGGGACAGATAGGCGCGGCTGAATGGGGCCAGCACGCGCTCGAGGCGATTCCGAATCCGACCCAGCCCCGCTGGCAGGCTCGCGACGATCTCTCCCAACAGAGTCCGTGTCGGTCCGCTCAGCCACCGGTCCGCCAGCCGGTCGATCGAGCCCAGGGCATACCGTCCATAGCCAGCCAACAACTCATCTCCTCCATCGCCGTTCAAAACCACCGTCACGAATTGTCGGCTGAGTTGCGACACGTAATAGGTGGGGATGGCGGAGGAATCGGCAAAGGGTTCATCGTAGACCTTCACGAGCGTCGAGAGGATGTCGATCGCCTTCGGTTCGACGATGAACTCATGGTGCTCTGTTCGGAACTTCGCGGCGACGAGACGCGCATAGTCCAGCTCGTTGTAGGCCGCCTCTTTGAATCCGATCGAGAAGGTCCGCACCGGCGCCGGCGATAGCCGACTCATGACGGCCACAACGCTGCTCGAATCGACGCCGCCGCTGAGGAAGGCGCCGAGCGGCACATCGCTGATCATGCGGAGTCGGACCGATTCGTCCAGGAGCGCACGAAACTGTTGCACGCACTCCGCCTCCGTCAGCTGTGTCTTGGGTTCGTAGTCCAGCGTCCAATAGGCGCTCTCCGTGGCCTTCCCCTCTTCATAGACCAGCAAGTGTCCCGGCTTGAGTTTCTTGATGTCGTGGAAGATGGTGCGGGGCCCCGGTACATATTGAAACGTCAAATAGTCGTGCACAGCGAGGGGATCCACGTCGCGCGCTGCGCCATCGGCGAGCAAGGCCTTGAGTTCCGACGCAAAGGTCATCCCCCGCTCACTCACCGAATAGAAGAGGGGTTTCTTGCCGACCCGATCCCGCGCCAACACGAGGCGGCGGCGAGGGGCGTCCCAGATGGCGAACGCGAACATCCCGCGAAGCTTCGACAGGCAATTGAGACCGTACTCCTCATAGAGATGGAGGATCACTTCCGTGTCGGTCCGGGACCGGAAGGTATGCTCGTCGTTCAGTTCCTGGCGCAGCTCTTGAAAGTTGTAGATCTCGCCGTTGAAGACGATCCAGAGCGTCCCATCTTCGTTGCACATGGGCTGATGGCCGGCTGGACTCAGATCCACGATGCTTAGACGCTGGTGCGCCAGTCCCACCGATCCGTCCGCGTAGACGCCGCCGTCGTCGGGTCCGCGGTGGCGGAGCCGGAGTGCCATCGCCTCCAGCGTCCGGCGATCGACAGGCCGCCCATCCACGTTCACTTGTCCGGCAATGCCGCACATGGCAATCACCCGTTACTTGCGCAGAAACAAGACGATGTTGACAAATCGACCATACAGCCATCGAGCATATCGACTGACACGCGGCGCCACCAGCGCCCCCGCCCACCAACTTCCAATCCCCTGATCCCTGAGTTCCCACAGATGAGGAATTTGATGGACCTCACGAAAGTGCGCGGACGCCATCTTCAGAATGGCCTTCAATTTGGGGTACCTGATGCCTGTTCGGGCGTAATGCCAATTATTTGTGGCTCGCTCGACGATACTCATGTCCCCTTGAAATTCATTTCTGACTCCGAGACACGCCCAGAGGAGATACCAGGCATAGCTGCGAACGGCGCCGCCGAGCGGGACATAGATATGCGGCTCGATCAACGTGTAGCGAGGCGGAAAGCTGTGAATGGCCGCGCCTCCGGGTTTCAACACCCTGGCGATTTCTTTGAATGCCAAGGAATGGTCCTGCACATGCTCCAACGTACTCGTGGAAAATACGAAATCAAAGAACCGATCCTCAAAAGGTATCCGATACCTTGACTCGTCGATTCCAAACTCCGGCACATCGACCGGTTTGCCCGTGAGGGCAAATCGAAAGTACTGCTCGTCGCCGCGGTGGCGATAGATCGGGGCGGGCCGGATATCGAATCCATAGGCATCAAATCCGGCGTCGCGATAACGATAGACGAGTTCCCCCGCCCCACATCCGAAGTCCAGAATGCGAGACTCGCGGGTGAGATAGCAGTTCATATTCGCCAGCATGCGGCGGTGCTGACGAATGACGTCGAACTTTTCGATGGAACCTGGCGCCTGCTCCACCTGCACCCTACCTTCGCTCGGCTAGACTTGACCTATCTCCGTTCTGGCTGTTCCCACTCTCTGCACGTTGCGCTCTTTCGTCAGGGACGTCTCAACGACGCGCCCACGAAACGAGACCGGAAATGACAGTTCCGTGACGGCATCCAATGCAGCCTCCTCGAACCATCGGCGCACCTCCGGCTCATGGTGCTTCCACTGATAGCGAGGCCCGTAGAGATCAAAGGTATCGAGCACATCCCAGGCCAGCCCTCGTCCTTGAATGCTGGTTGGAATGTGGCGGGAGAGGCGCCTGAGTCCCGGGATGCGATCCATGGCATGAACCACCGGCACGGCCATCCAGCAAAGTCCATAGAGCAGGAGCTTCGGCACATGGATCGTCACGCCCCGGAGCCGATCCAGATCGCGGGAATAGTCGCCGCCCCACTTGTAGACCCAGATCGCCAGCAGCCCCCCCGGCTTGACCAGCGGAGGCATGGCGAGAAAGGCCTCCCGCGTGCTCGGCGTGTGATGGAGAACTCCGAGGCTGTACGCGGCGTCGAACGTAGCCGGGCGAAAGGGCATCTTGAAGATGTCGGCCTGCACGAAATGCATGCCCGGCCGGCGCCCCATGTTGGTATAGGCCGCGTCGATCGCGAAGGAGAGGTCCAGGCCGATGACCTCGGCGCCCAGCTGAGACGCAACTTCCGCGTAGCGTCCGGTCCCGCATCCGACATCCAACACCAGACGCCCCTTCAACTCTTCTGCGGTGAATCCTGTCTTCACGCCAAAGGCCTGCCGCGACTCCGCGTGTCCCGCCAGCGAGTCCACCTGAGTCGTTCGGTGCACTTGCCATTGGAAGGAAAAATTCCCGACGTAGGCATCAGAAGGGACGAAGCGCGGGACCCCGCGCAAAATCGGATAGCGGAGCGTACAGCTCCGGCAATGCAAAGCGCCCTCCATAACCTCGAGGTCCTCCCGTCGATCGACGGTCAGCAAGAACTCGCCCCGGCATTCCGGACAGGCGAGATGCTGAAGCAAAGAATCCTTCATCGATCCATCCTTCCTTACCGACGTCCGCCCGCGACCTTCCGTTCCAAGGCCGGCTCCGGCTGGCTGTCCGGGATCGGCGCTTCGACCTCCGCCGTCGGCCGTTCCGGCCGACGGCCCACCAATTCCAACAGCAGCTCGGCATAGTGCTCGGCGATCGGCCCCGTCCCATGGTGCCGCATGACATACTTGCGTCCGTGGTCACCCAACCGCATGCGAAACTCCTCATCCCCGCACAGATCCCTCACGGCCTGCTCGAAGGTCGCGGGATCGCCGTTGGCGCAGATGCCGAGCTGATGCCGCGTCAGCATCCCGTCTGGGTTGACGCGCCAAGAGACGATCGGCGTGCCACAGGCCGCAGCCTGCAGGAAGGTATTGGGGAATCCCTCTCGGCGCGACGTGTTGACGAACAGTTTGGCCTGTGCGAAGAGCGCCGTGGTCTCTTCGAACGGCACGCCCGGCTCGAATCGGAGATTCGGCAGCGCTCCCATGCGCCCTCCCCACTCATCGAGCGCATGGGGATTGGAATCGCTCGCCGGCCCCACCATGAGGAACACTTCCTGCGGAAATCGCTCCGCCAGGTCGATAAATAGCGACGGCTGTTTCCACTCATCCAGCCGGGCCATCCAGAGGATGTAGGTGCGCGGCATGGGCCGCGCCGGGCCCGCGTCGACCGGACAGAAGGAGCGGATAATGCGGGGCGTCCGCCGATAGCGACGCTGGAGTTGTATGGCCTGTTCGCTGTGCTGGCAGACGATGGCGTCGGCGCGACGAAGCCCCCACTCGAAGCGACGGCCCCAGACGCCGTGTTGGGCGACATAGCCGCCGTCGACATCGTGATCATGGGCGGCCAGGTAGACGAGCGTTCGCCCAAGGAATTTCGTCGCCACCCGGACGTAGGCCACCTGCGGGGAGGCGCAGCGCATCAGATAGACATCCGCATCGATGGAGTTGAGCAGCCGAATCCATCTCGCGACATCGCGGACTTCGCGGCCTCGATGGAGCGCCCATCGAACCGGGGCCGCGACCGCGGCGGGAAACCAGGGCGCCGCAGAAGCCGGGCCGCTCGATCGACCCGCCGTTGCATCCGCCGGGAACAACTCGGACCGCCGTTCTCCAGACGGCTGGCCGAACAGCCCCGTGAAGGCGACTTTCAGGTTCGAGAATCGTTCATGGCCTGTACGCGCGCCGTCGCTCGTCGCGACGGTCACGGCGAATCGGCCGTCGTTCGCCAGCGCGTGGGCCAATCGGCTCAATTGAATCTCCGCCCCTCCCACCGGGCCACGAGACGTCCCGCGAAGCACGGCCCCCACGTGGGGCGAAATCAAGCAAGCGCGCACGGCCCGAGACTCGACCGGCTTCCTTCGGTCCCGCTCAAGCCCATCCTCGTAACAGGCTTCCATCGCCGCGGTCGCCTGCCCGGCGGCGAAGAGGGTCTCGGCCCGCCGTTGCGCCGCCTGCGCGAAGCGCGACCGCATATCCGGCTTGGTCAAGAGCTGGAGCACGCGCTCGCCGACGGCCCAGGAGTTGCGACAGGGCACCACGAAGCCCGTGCGCCCGTCTTCCACCACCTCCGCCGCCCCGCCCGCCGCCGTCGTCACGACCGCCGTGCCCACCGCGGCGGCTTCCAACAGCACATTCGGAAATCCCTCGCTCCGTGAGGTGAGCGCCAAAACATCGAGCAGGCGGATGATGGCCACGGCGTCCTTCCGCTCACCCAGAACCTTCACCGATCCGGTCAGCCCCCAGCGCTGGAGATCGCCCTCGATCTGCCCGCGCAAGGGGCCCTCCCCCACGATGAGAAATTGCACGTCCGCGCGGCGGTTCAGGACGAAGCGCGCGGCATCCAGGAAGGTGCGATGATCTTTTTCCGGCGACAGGCGCCCCACGATTCCCACCAAGGCCGTTTCAGGATGGACCTGAAGTTCCGTGCGGAGCGCCTGCATCTGATCCGACGGCGGGTCCGGGATCTGATCGATCCCGTTGTAGATGGTGAGCATCTTGGACGGCGCGACCCAAGCCCATTGCTGATGCTCCAGCCGCACGGCGTCCGAGTTCGCGATCAAGGCGGTGTGCAGCGGCGCCGTCAGGATATCGATGCCTCGTTGCCAGGGCGGGTAAAACCAGGGGAATCGACCCGGCCGTTCGCTGCGGAAGGACCCGACGATGACCGGCGTGCCCGCCAAGGCGCCCGCGATCGCGCCTAACATCGCAGCGAAGTGCAGCCAGGCGTGCACGACCGCCGCCGGCCGGTTGCGCAAGTGTTGCATGAGTCGAACGACCACCCCGCAGAGCCAATAGTCCTGCACCGGATTCAAATAGGTCACGGGCACGTGCAACGCCCGGACCTCGTGCTCAAAGAATTTATCCGGCATATTGAGGGTGACCAGCTCGGGACTCCACCGCCTGCGGTCCATCCGAGACAGGTAGGTGACGAGTTGCCGCTGCGCGCCCCCGACTCCCATGCTCGGAATGAACAGAACCACCCGCTCGGGACGGGGTTCGTCTTGCACGGCGGAGGCCCCCCTCCGGCGCGGACTCGCCACATGGATCCCGCGGACGACGAGCGCGACCAAGGCCAACCCGAACAGCAGCGCCACGTCGAGCCAACGGCGCAGCACTCCCCACAACCTGACGCTCGGCGCGTGGACCGCCCGAACGAGCAGACAAGAGACCGCGGTCGCCAGCAGCCAACCCGCCTGACGTCGTATGCGCAAGGTGCCGGATCGATTGAACGAGGCGATCGCGGGAATCCCCAGCTGGAGCGGCATCCGTCGGTACTGCCAGTAGTACACCCCGAGCCGGCTCTCAAATGGGATCACGCACAGTTGGCAGCGCTCGCTGCTCGCCTCCCACGGCGTCCACCCGGCCACCCGCTCGGGTCGTCCGATCACACGGACAAATCGGCCGCTGCAAGCGGCGCGACGCAAATCGGGCTCACGGACAACACCGATCAGCTCGGCACCTGAGTAGCGGGTCCGTGCCGCCTCCGCGGCAGCAAGGCAGTGCGCCAACTCTCCAGTCTGTATGATGAGGATGCGCACGCGCCTCCTTCTCCCTACTGTGACGCTCGAAGTCGGAAGGTACGTTGCCCCGGGGCCGGCGACAGCGGGCGCCCATCCCTTTTCCAGATGACTGGGTGCTCGATGGCCACGGCATAAGAACGGATTGATGCCATCACGTGAAATTCCTGCGCGTCTTCGATCCGGTCAAAATTCGTATCGTTATAGGCCAGCAGATCATCGAGGGTCATGGCGACGTGGACGCGGTAGACGCCGGGACCGAACATGAGCGGGCTAAACACGACATCAAAGCCCCCCTCGCCCGGCTCCACGACGCCGGTATCTATGTCCGCCTCTTTGGTCGATTGGGCGGTCATCCTCACTCCATCGCTTCGCTCGATCGTGACGGAGATGTTCGGCCTGACATAGTGGACGCACGACTTGTAGGTGATACGAATCATGAGCGTGTCGCCGGCCATGAAATAGCTTCGAGGTTCCTCCCAGCCATTCAACAATTTCACGTCCGTAATCACGATCTGCCCGGCCAGGAGGCCCGCGCGATCCGTCGCACGGCCGACGTCGGCGACCACGCCACGCGCTTTGGCCTTTTCATTCTCCTGATCCACGACCGAACGACGATACGCCGCACAGACGTCCTGAGGCGTTCCATCGGCGACGATCCGTCCTCCATCGATCCAGACTACCCGCCGGCAAAGGGCATGGATCAACATGAGGTCATGCGAGACCAATACGAGCGTTCGACCGGATCGCCGGTACTGTTCGATTGAGCGGACGCATTTTCCGACAAAGTACTGGTCGCCGACCGCCAAGACCTCGTCCACCAGCAGAATGTCGGGCCGAATCATGGTGGACGCCGCGAAGGCCAGCCGCGCCTGCATGCCGCTCGAATAGGTGCGGAGGGGGTGGTCGATCTGCTCCCCGAGTTCCGCGAACTCGATGGCCGCCGGCATCCGCTCATCGACCTCCCGGCGGGACAGACCCATCATGATGCCGCTGATCGCCACATTTTCCCGTCCCGTGTAGTCCGGGTGAAACTGCGCCCCCAATTCGATCATCGCGGAAATCGACCCCTCGACGCGGCGCGTCCCCGACGTCGGCGACGAAATCCCCGCAAGCACTCGAAGCAAGGTGCTCTTGCCGGCCCCATTGCGTCCGATGACGCCCACCGATTCCCCCGCCTCCACCGACATCGACACGCGGCGGAGCGCCTCGACCTCGGTGGCATAGTGGCACAGGCCCAACGAAAGCCACTCCTTCAACCGATGCCCCCGTGACGGGTAGTACCGGTAGACCTTGGTCACGTTGTCCAGCTGAATCGCCGTCATCACACGAGATCCGCAAACATGGCCCGCCGCTTGAGAAACACCGCGTAGCCGCCCATGAACGTCACGATCGCCCAGCCCATCAGCAACGCCACTTGCCAGGGAGCCGGCGGAGCGTTGTCCAGCAACAGGCTGCGATAGATGCCGATGACCGTCCACATGGGATTGACCTGACTGATCCAGTCCCACCCCTCCGGCACCATCGCCGGCACGTAGACCACCGGGCTCGCGAACATCCAGATATTGAGCAAGAAGGGGAGCGCCTGACGGAAATCCGGCACCGTGACGCAGACGGCGGCCAGGCTCCATCCCAGTCCCATTACATAGATCAGCTGCACCAACAGGGCGAGCGGCAGAGCCCAGGCCCAGAGCCCCAGTTGCCCGTTCCAGGCCAGCACCACGGCCAGCACTACGAGCACGGCGAGGCCGGACATGGCCGCGCTCAGGACGCGGCAAATCGGAAACACTTCGGTCGGGAATAGAACCTTGTTCAAGAGCGGGGCATTGGCGGCGATCGCGCTCGAAGCCGCCACAAGCGGTTCCGCCAGGAGCAGCCAAGGCGCCAACCCGGTCAACAGAACAACCCAATAGGCATGGTCCGCCGATCGGCCTTGGGCCGGATGAAACACCACCGTGAAGACAAAGGCATACAAGCCCACGAGAAACATGGGCTTGATGAGCATCCACCAGAGCCCCAGGATGGATCCGGAAAACTGTTTCTTCATCGCATCGACGGTGAGGTACCAGATCAACTCACGTCGCGCGGCCAGACTTTTCAAGGCGGACCACCAGTGGAGGCGATCGGCCGCCTGAGTCGTCGTCCCTGAGTTCCCTACGGATGCCCCGTGCATCTCATCCTCCAATCGGAACCCTCACTCGCTTGAACCCCCAGCTCTCGGATTCCAGTCGCCTCATGGCCTCGCCGCCGTACCGCCAGGCCTGACCGGCCAGCCAATAGATACCGGCACTGAGAATCAGCGCCACGAAGGGGGCGGTCTGAATCCCCAATCGGGCGTCGATGCCCAAGGACATGGCGAAAGGCACACCATTCGCCAGGATTAGAATCATGACAAAGATTTCGCGCTGGGAACTGAACAGCGCCACGCCGAGGCCGACCAGGTAGGCCAGGAACAGCCAGCGCGACTGAGTCCCGCTTTGAATCTCGAAGAGGTCGGTCGGCGCGAAATACATCTTGGCGTAGCCTTCGCCGGTGTAGCGCGCCACTTCGCCGAGCGTATGCATGCCGAAGACGTACTCGAAGGCGCCGATATTCGTCCCGCTGACGGAGTTGGTTTCGAACTCCTCCCGGCTCGGGCACCCGGCGCATCCCGTCTCTTTCAGCACGACGAATTCGTAATTGCGCGACCACATGAAGTGGGCATTGACGCTATAGAGCGGATCTCCGAACTGCCTGGCGTTGTGCTGAAGATGCGGAACGGACACCGCCGCGATGAACAGAACCGGAATGGCCGCCAGGGCCAATCGCTCTTTGGGGTTCCGCCAGACCCACCAGATGAGGAGAGGCGCTAAAATCGTGTAGCTGTTGAACCGCAAGAGCTGCGCGACTCCACCGGCCAGGGCCAGTCCTATGGCGGCACGCCGAGCCGGGAGTCGAGGCTGCGGCGTCAAGAGCAGGCCTGCGAGCGCCAACACCGCCAAGAGATAGGCCTCCTCCCGCAATCCCCTCGCGCTGAGGGCGACCATGAACGGATTCATGGCCAGACTCGCCGCCACCAGCAGCCCGATCACGGGCTTCCCCGTGTAGCGGGAAGCGAAGGCGAAACCGGCGACGATGACCGCCAACGACAAGACAAACGTAAGACATCGGAGCGACAGGGGGGACGCCCCCACGAGCTTGAACCAACCCCAGATCATCCAAATCCACATGGGCTCTCGAAGTCCCGTGTCGTAGGGCGAGGTCATCAGCTCCGCGAGCTTCATGTAGGTGATGGCATCGGGATTCAACGGGCCCCACCCGACCTCCAACAAGGCTCCAAGCCGTAGACTGGCGCCCCACAACAACAGGCCGCCTAAGGCCCATGCCGACCACCTGTGCAATCGAAACGCCGGACCATCGGTCAGGCCGGCCAGCCAAGCCCATCGAGCCAGGAGGACGGCAAAGGGGATAAAGAAGTAGGCGTCCCGACCCTGCCCGTCGACGACCAATTCCCACCATCGAAGGGGATTGGCGCTCTTCAGCCAACCGGACAGTTCCGCCAATCCGGCCATCCCGACCAGGACGCCGACCGCGAAACCTAACGCCCCGGTTCCCACCAGGGATCGACGGATGTGATAGGCGATCACGGGAGTCAGGAACGCGATGAGAGCCACGAATGGATTGGGGATGGCGAGAGGCGGCTTCACCTCCACGAGCTTGATTCGCGACAGGCTGAAGTGCGCCGCCCTGTCCGCGCCTGCGCCCGAGATCGAGACCTTCATCCAGAACGACTCAAGATGGCCGGCCGACCTCGTGAGATCGATGCGTAGGCCATCGAGGGAGACATCCCGCAAGACCTCTCGATACTGGCGCCCATTCTCTGAGACTTCGATCGTGTGGTGAAACCCGGACGCGCTGCGGCCATGCACGAACAGGCTCAGTCGCCCGTCGCGCCCGACTGAGACGGGCAAGGCCACCGAGGCGGAGTCGCCTCCGCGGATACTCAGCCCTTCCGCCCCGGCAGTCCATAGACCGTCGAAGCGGATCTCGCCGGGATTGCGCCATGCCGCTCGATCCAGCGGTCGATCAGCCGCCGTGACCGGCCGTACGCCGGTCACGGCATCGAACCGTCCGGCGGCCGCGGCGGCCACGGTTACGAACAACGAAAGGCCGATGATCAGGACCAGCGGCCAGTCTGTCTCTCCGCGAGTGAGTCTCATCAGTACATCCGAAATCGGCGATAGGCCACCGCGCACATTTTGAACAGCAGCAGGCCGTGTCGAAATCGCTGAATTTTGGTGACCCCATAGGTCCGTTCCCGGTACCGGATGGGCACCTCCACGAGTTTCAAGTTGAGCTTGGCCGCGCCGAACAGGAGGTCGAAGTCTCCGAAGGGATCGAATTCACCGAAATAGGCGCGGCCGGCCTTGATCTTCTCGTAATCCCGCTTGAACAGGACCTTCGTGCCACAGAGCGTGTCGCGCAACCGCTGCTCCAACAGCCAAGTGAACACGGCGCTGAAGAACCGGTTGCCCAACAAATTCAGAAACCGCATCGCCTGTTGTTCCATGGGATAGACCAGGCGGCTGCCGTTGATGAACTCGCCGTGGCCTTGGGCGATCGCGTCATAGAATTTCGGCAGGGCCTCCGGGTCCACGGTGATGTCGGCATCGAGGATCATCAGCACCTCGCCGGTCGCGGCCTCGAAGCCCTTGCGGACGGCGTCCCCCTTGCCTCGCCCCTGTCCCTGATGGATCAGCCGAATCGTATGGGGTCCGCGGTAGTCGGCCATCGCCGCTTCGATCCGGGCCACGGTGCCGTCGGTGGAATTCCCATCCACGAAGATCAGCTCCGTGCCCTCGCCCAGCTTCGGCGTGCGCCGGACGATTTCGTCGATGTTGCCCGCTTCGTTTCGGCAGGGCACCACCACCGAGCAGCGATAGGCTTGCTTGGGAGCCTGTTCGCGGCCGCTCCGCGCAATGACGTATTGGGTCAGGCACCAGGCACGCACCAGCGGAAGCGCAGCCAGGACGCTGTTGCAGAGCCAGGTCAGTCCAGGCACTTGGACGGGCAGGAGGAACCGAGAGCCCTTCCGGATCGTGGCGAAGCCGGCCAGCGACAGGAACCCTTCGATGTCTTCGACGGGGAGCCAGTTCTGAATGCGCCCCTTGGCCTTAAGCCCCATCCACTCGGCTACACGCAGCACCGGCTCCCAGAGGGCGTTGTAATAGGTAATGATAAGACGCGTTTCCGGCCGCATGAACCGTTTGAGGGACGAGAAGGCGGCTTGCACGTCGTCCAGTTCTCCGACCGCGTCCGCGAGCACGACGTAGTCGAACGTGCCGGCGATCGCGGCGGCGCCCCCTGCCCCATGCACAAACAACAACGAGGGATAGTGTCGAGATTCCTCCGCCGCCCGATCCGCGTGCAGCTCCACGCCCACGCCGACGGAGGGGGCCAGCCGATGCAGGAGCGCGCCCGTCCCAGACCCCACGACCATCACACGACGACCTGCGGGGACGAGAAAGGCGATGAATCGATTCAACAGGCGATGATACTGCTCGGAAAACAAAGAAATGCGTGCGGGTCGAGAGGGAGAAGACTGGCCGGGCATGAGCGCGAGGCCGAGGGACCGGTCGGTGAGCGGGTCAGTCGCAGGCGGGTCCTCCTGGGGAGCTCGGACACGAACCGGGCCGCCCCGCTGAAGTCTTGACTCGACGGATGCCATACTTCACAGCGCCCCCTACATGCCACCCACCGGGACTGGCACGCCACCCTTGCTCACGGTCACGACGATATAGGCCCAACGGTCCAACGGGATGAGTCGGGCGAGCAGGGCCTCTCCCGCCAACACCGCACCGGAGAGCCACGACGACAAACGCGGAAATCCCACTCTGTAGTGGAAGAGCACTCGGCCGATGGGCAGCGGCTGGACCAGCTCGGCGCGCGCCCTGTTTCGCGCGCCCTGTCTCACCAGATCGACGACTCGGTCCGGCGAGTTGTGCAGCAAGTCGCGCTCCGCCGGTACCGCCAACCCCAACAGCCACATGATGGGATTGCGGCCGTTGGGCTCGATCACGACGACACGGCCCTGCGGGCGGCACACCCGAAAGAGTTCCGCCACGACGGCCTGCTTCGCCCGCACGTGGTGCAGTACGTCACGGCACAAGACCACATCGAAGACGCCGTCACGAAAGGGCAGGCTCACCGCATCCGAGCAGAGAAACGCGCCGGCGCCGAGCGTCCGTTTCGCCCATCGCACCTTGGAGCGGGAAAGGTCGACGCCGACCGTTCCGGGACGGTCGGCCGACAACAAGCGGAGGTTGCCGCCCTCGCCGCACCCGACCTCCAGCACTCGCTCGCCCGAACGGACCCCCGCATGGCGGAGGAGGCGCCGCTCTGTCACCGCCAGATAGGCATCGGCCGTCTGCCAGTTGAATTTTTGCGCGTCCGCCTGCTCGAAGTAGGCCGCCTGGAGTTGTCGGAAGCGGGCGTCTTGACGTGACGTTCGACTCGCGTCGATCGTGATTCGTGAATCGTCGTTCGTCAACGAGCTAGCGGGCTGAGGGCTGAGGCTTGAGGCCGGAAGTTCCTGCCTCGGACATCCAACCTCTGGCGCTTCACGTTTCACGCTTCACGCATCACAGTACGACGACGTTGTGCTTCCCTCCCTTGGCTCGCTTGGTGCCGTTCCTCGTATCGAAGACGAAGGGCGCGTTTTTCACCACCATGTCCATGTCGAAGTCCGAGTGCGCCGTCAAGATCAAGGCGGCATCGCACTTCTTCAGTTGTTCCGCCGTGAGCGGCACGGACTTGTAGGCCTGGCCGTCCACTTCGAACGTGGGCGCGTGCGGGTCGCTGTAGGTCAGATCGGCGCCCTCATGACGCAGCAGGGACATGACCTTTTCGGCCGGCGTCTCGCGCGGATCCGCGACGTCGGCCTTATACGTCACGCCCAGCACGAGAATCTTCGCCCCGTTCAGACACTTGGAGCGCCTATTGAGCAAGCGCTGCAGCTTCTGCACGACGAAGTAGGGCATGTTCTCGTTGATCTCCCCCGCCAACTCGATGAAGCGGGTGTGCATGTCGAATTCTTTCGATTTCCACGCCAAATAGTAGGGATCGAGGGGAATGCAATGCCCGCCGACGCCTGGTCCGGGATAGAAGGGCATGAACCCGAAGTTCTTCGTCGAGGCCGCATCGATGACCTCGTAGACATTGAGCCCCATGCGATCGCAGAGCATGGCGAGCTCGTTGGCCAGCGCGATGTTCACGGAGCGGAAGACGTTTTCATAGACCTTGGTCAACTCCGCCACGCGCGGCGAGGAGACCGGGAAAATCTTGACGATCGTCTGCTCGTAGAAGGTCTGCGCGTGCAGCAGGCAGGTCTTGGTGACGCCGCCGACCAGCTTGAAGGTATTTTGGGTTTTGAAGTTGTGATTGCCCGGATCCACGCGCTCCGGCGAGAAGGCCATGTAGAGATTCTGGCCGACCTTGAGGCCGCCCTCGGTCAGGATCGGCATCATGACCTCTTCGGTCGTGCCCGGATAGGTGGTGCTCTCCAAGACGACGAGCATGTCGGGATGGATGTACTTGGCCAGCTCCCGCGTGACCTTGAGGACCGCCGTCAAATCCGGTTCGCGCTGCTTCGTCAGCGGCGTGGGCACCGCGATCAAGACGACGTCGCACTCGCGAAGCGCGCTGAAGTCCGTGGTGGCCGTCAGCTTGCCCGACTTGACGACTTGCTTCAGCTCCTTGTCGTCGACGTCGCCGATATAGTTCTCGCCGGCGTTGATCTTCTTGATCTTGCCCTGGACCTCGTCGACGCCGATGACGCGGAACCCGTTCTTGGCCTGAAGCACGGCCAACGGCAGACCCACGTACCCCATGCCGACCACGCCCACCACCGCCGAGTGCTTCTTGATTTTGTCGAGCAACATCCTTCTCCCCTCCTTGCGAATGTGCGGCACTACAGCCCTTTTTCGGCTCAAAAGTCTCTCCGCTGAAATACCAAACAGGCCCCGCCGACCAGGAGAACCGCATAGAGCAGCCCATAGGCCGCCGCCAGGGACAGATACGACACCCCCATGGCCAACCCCGCGGCCGCTTCCCCTTTTAAATTCAAGGCTTCCAGGTTCGGACAGAGATAATACAGCGCCGTCGTCAGAGTCTTGACGGCCGGTTGCAGGCTCTTCTCGCCGATGGCCTTGAGGTCGGTCGTCAAATGCCCCACGACATAGAGGCCTAAGGTCATCATGGCGCTCAGCGTCGCAGAGCTGAACGTCGAGAAGAACAGAGCGATCGCCGTCACGAGCAACAGCTCCACATAAATTAAACCGATTGCCTGGATAACCCCCACGTGCATCGGCACGTGATTGACCCAGAGCGTCACGAGGTACACCAGCAGCATGATGGCGATGTTGACCAGCAGCGTCAGCGCCAGCCCGCAATACTTGCCCAGAATGAAATGCGCGCGGGCGATCGGCCGCGCCATGATGGTATAGACGGTCCGCCGCTCGATTTCCTTGCTCACCAGGCCGATGCCGACAAACACCGCGATGATGACACCCATCAGATTGATCGCCGCCAGGCCGATGTCGAACACCATCTTCTTTTTCTCGGCGATGGTGAGATCGCCGAGCACCATCGACGCGCCGATCAGCAACAGCGCGAACAGCAACAAGTTATAGAGTATCTTGTCGCGAAGATTTTCGCGGAACGTATTGAGTGCAATCACGCCGATCGGCTTGACCGTCATGCCGCCACCTCCGGATTCGGATTGGCCGGCCGTGCGGCGCCGGTCTGCGCAAAGAACAGCTCTTCCAGGGAGCCCTTCTGCGGCGTCACAGAGACCAGCCGTCCCCCCTTGGCATGGATCGCTCGAATCACGTCGTCCACCTGATCCGGTCCCGGCAGCACTACGAGGGCCCGGCGCCCTTGCTCGAGCACCCGCGACGCGGTCTCCGCGACGGCCTTGACCGTGCAGGGGTCGATCCCTTCCACGACGACCTCCACCGTGTGCGTGTGCCCGCGACTCATCAGTTCGTCGACCGGCCCCGCGGCCAGCAACTTCCCTTTCACCACGACGCCGACCCGATCGCAAATCATCTCCACGTCCGGGATGATATGCGTGCTGAAGCAGACGGTCTTGCCGCGATCACGCAAGCTCAGGATCAAGTCGCGGACCTGCTTGCGGCCGATGGGGTCCAGGCCGGACATCGGCTCATCGAGCACCACCAGTTCGGGATCGTGAATTAGGGCCTGTGCGAGGCCTACGCGCTGCAGCATCCCCTTCGAGAACTTGCGGAGCTGGCGGTGGCGCGCCTGGGTCATGCCGACCAGCTCGAGCAGCTCGGCGATCCGCTCCCGCAGCTTGGCCCCGTCGAGGCCCGCCAACTGCCCGTAGAAAGCGAGAAATTCCTCGGCCGTCAGATAGTCGTAGAAGTACGGCGATTCCGGAAGGAAGCCGACCAACGCGCGCGTCGGCGCGTCACCCGCGGGCTTGCCGAAGACCTCCGCGCGCCCGCTGGTCGGCCGCATGAGCCCCATCAGAATCTTGAGCGTCGTCGTCTTCCCCGCCCCGTTCGGACCGAGAAAGCCGAAAATTTCCCCGCGTCGGACCGAGAAGGACAGCCCATCGAGCGCCGTCACATTCGGCCGCCCCGGCCACCCGGGCTTGAACACCTTGCGCAATTCCTCGACGACAATGGCGTCCATCTTCATCCCTCGTGAATCGTCGCGCATGACTCGTCACTCGTGTGCGTCGCTTCACGCTTCACGAATCACGCGTCACGCGCTTAGCTATGCCGATAGACCCGCAGCCGCTCTGTGAGCTTCGTGCTCGAGACGCGTCCCGTCTCCGCGTTCAGTTCATAGGCCCCGCCCAGCGGTTCGACCGGCAGGGCGGAAAGCACTCCGCGCCTGACCAGATCTTGCAGGGTCTTCGGGAGCGTCCCAACGGTCATCCGATAGCGTTGCACCGCGTCCTCCAATCGGCGGATCCCCTGCTCCGCCTGTACCTCGCGGATGCGCCGCTGCAACCCCTCTCGAACCCGATCATCCGTCGTCTGGACATAGAGCCGCTGTAAGAACTCCAGCGCGGCCTGGTGATCCCCGGCCTCGACGCTCATGCGGGCGGCCAACCGGGGGAGATAGTCGGGCGAGCCGTGGATTTCCGCGGCCTTCTGGAGATAGGCCGCCGCCTCCTTCGGCTGGTTCAAGAGGTAATAGTAGTCATAACCCACGAAGAACGGCAGCTCCCACACCTCTGGATTATGAGCGATTCCCTTTGTCAGAATCGCGATGCTTTCCTTCGGTCGTTCCGCCCAAACCCCGAGCACGGTTCCCACCGATTGGTAGACAATGGCGAACTTCGGATCCAGATCCGTCAGCACGTCCGCGGCATGGTAGGCCCAGAGATAACTTTGAATGCTCGGCTTCCGTTCTCCCAGGTGCTGCACCGTCTTGATCCAAATCAAGTCCGCCGCGGCTTGCCGGTAGCCCAACACCGCGACCTTCAAATATTCCCCTTTGGGCAGATAGGCCAGCTCCGCGGCACGGCGCTGGGCTGGCCGTTGTGTCTCGACGAGCATCGACATCGTAACCACCAGGCCCCCCAAGGCCAGCAAGACCATGGCCTGCCAGAGGCCGGTCGGCACAAGTCCGCGCAGGGCGGGAGCGCTCATAGCCGGGCGACCTCCCGATTCATCTCGCCGGCCAGCCGCGTCGCATCCACATCGAGATACCGCTGCTCCAGCAGATCCTTCGTCCAATGGGAAAACCGCTGCTGGCGATCGACAATCTCACGGTATTCGTCCTGGGCATCTTGCATCCGCCCTTGCGCGTTCAGGACGAGGATGAGGAGGGCGCGACCAGGCAGAAAATTCGGCTCGATCTCGATCAAGCTCCGCAGCGCCGATTCCGACCCTTCGGCATCCTGTCCGAGATGCCGAAGCCGGGCGAGCTCAAAGCGATAGAACGGGCTGTACGGTTCTCGTGCGATCGCCGTCTCATAGGCGGAAAGCGCCGCCAGCCGCCAGCCCTTTCGTTCAGGCGAATCCCTCAGCACCTCCCCTGGCTCCGCCGCTCTGCCTCTTTCGGTTCCCACCCTGGCGGCGTAGACGCTCCCCAGCAGCGCAGCCAGCCGGCCGTCGAGCGGATTCAAGGCCATCGCCGTCCGCAACTCTGCGACCGATGCGTCGAAGTCGGCCGAACGACCCGTTTTCATAAAGAGATGGTAATGGGCCGCCCCAAGGGAACTGTGGTACAACGCCGCGGTCGGATCCCATGAGACGGCCCGTTCATATTCATGGACGGCCCGGGAGTAATCCTGTCGCGAGGCGGCCCCATTGCCCGACTCCTGCGCGCTCCACGCCGCTCCCATCCCTGCCACGCATATCGCCAGCAACAGGACCAGGCCCGCCCCGGCCGCTCCGACGGTCGTCACGGCCCCCGGCATCGGCAGAGTCCAGGCAGCGTGCGTGACCTTCATCCCACCGGCCCATCGCCGCGCCGAGAGCAGGACGGCGGCGAAGCAAGCCAGCAGGATGGCCAACGCCGGCTCGTGCAGATTCGCATCGACCGCCGCATGGACCAGTAACGTCGTCACCGCTCCGGCCGCGCCGACGATCACGCCGCGATGGATCCGCCTGAACCGCATGCGGAGTATCACCGCGGTCTCTCGCCCGAGCAACAGCAGCCCCCACAGAAACACGAGCAGGCCCACCACACCCAATTCCACCCCGATCTGCGCGTACTCATTGTGCGCATTGTGCGCGGTTCGCCCATACCGGGTGATCTGCCCGTCGATGCCGGCCGGATGGAGCGGATAGACATATTGGTACAGCCCGAGCCCGACGCCCATGGGGTGTTCCCGGATGAGCTGGAACGCGCCCGCCCAGATCTGCCCCCGCGCATAGCTCAGCGCATTGGCCTGGTGTTCGGCCCGCTGACGATCCATCAGGGGGTTCGGCAGCATCGCCAGACAGAGAAGCAAGGCTCCGATCATCGCCGCGCCGCGGACCCGATAGCGAATCACCAGCACGAGGGTGGCCCCAACCGCCACCCCCAGCACGGCGCCGCGCGATCCGGTGATCAGCATCCCGCCCAGCAAGAAGCCGAGCAGGCAGCCGCCGCCGAGCCAGAACCGCGTCGTTCGCCGGATCCGTTGCACGGTCACGACGCCCGTCACGAAGACGGCGATCGCCGCCAGGTACCCCGCGAGAAAGTTCGGATTGAAAAATGTGCCGCTGGGGCGAAGCGCCTCGCCCCACCAGGACTGCCCCAGGCTAAGCCCGGCTTCGGCCGCGCCGACGAGCACGATGACGACACTAATTCTACGTACATGTTCCCACGCAGCGCAAAAGGACACAAGCAAATAGAGTAAGACCGCATAGGTGAAGAGGACAAACATCCATTGCACGCTCTGATGCCGGTAGGGGGAGACCCAGGCGGACGCCATGGCCAAGCCCATGAAGGCCCAGATCGCGGGGGCGACCGGAATGGCCGGAATCGTCACATGGCCCTCCCGGCAGGCCATGAGCCAGGCCCAGCCTAGCCCGGCCAATACCAAAAATCGAATGACGGCGACCGCTTCATGGGTGGTGCCGCCCTCGATCAGCGGAGAAAAGAGGACCAGCGCCGCGAGCAACACCCCGCCGAGCGGCATGGCGGGAGCCGGCGCAGTCACATCGCCTTCGACCGATTCGGGAGTCCAGCGGGTCATCATGCGGTTCATTCCAAACGAGCGCCCCCTGGGGAGGCATCCTGCCTCTCCAGGGGGCTCACGACCAACCTCGGCTCAGCCGCGCCAAACCGAGGCTCTGTCACCGCTCGTCTTAACCCGTGACGTCGTTCGTGTCCGGGTTCTGTAGATTTTGCTTGATGTCGTTCACGTGCCACTGGTCGATCGTCGGATCGTTGTCCAAGTTGCCGACCGCCGTCGCCGTGAAACCGAGACCGCTCGACGCCGCCGCGAACACCGTGTTGTCCGCCGCGATCTGGCCGATACCGGCGTTGATCGTCTCCACCGCACCCGGGCTGATGACGCCGGCGGCTACCGTCGTCAACATGGCGCGATAGGTGTACCGGTTCGAGGTCCCGGCGAGCGTGAACCCGATCTCAGCGAAATTGCTGAACCGGGAGTTCTCGCCGAAGAACGAGACCTCGGCGACGAACACGCCGCCCAGGTTCGTCCGCGCCTCAGCCTGCCGCGACTGCGCCTGATAGCGCAGGAAGTTGGGAATCGCGATGGCGGCCAAGATGCCGATGATCGCCACCACGATCATCAACTCGATCAACGTAAAACCCTGCTGCTTCCGCAATGACTTCAACATGTCCCTTCCTCCTTGGTACGTGTGAATCGACTCACCTTCCCCTGTCTCTTGTCTGACTCGCATCCTCTCGATGTCTGCTTTAGCCTACAAGCACCAGGTCCATAAGCAGGTTCCATGCCGGTCCCGTTTCTCCCTACCACCATGTATTTCCTATGTGATTTCGACGATTTACAAGGCATCACGCAATCTTCTCGGTTTGTGCAGGGCTCTCGAACACCATTTTGCGGCAGCCCATGCCGCGAATTGACACCCGCGCGGGCGTGATCGACAAGAAATCGCTCAACTGTTGACGTCGTTGGTGTCCGGATCCCGCAGATTCTGCTTGAGATCGTTCACATGCCACTGATCGACAGTGAGATCCCGATCCAGGTTGGCCGTGGCGGTGGCGGTAAAGCCGCTGCCGCTCGAGGTCGCCGGCAGCACCGTATTGTCGGGCGTCGGCGCCCCGATGCCGGTATTGATCGTTTCCACGGCGCCGGGGCTGACGACAGGCCCCGCCACGGTGGTCTGCATGGCGCGGTAGGTGTAGGCGTTGGCGGAGCCGGCGAGGGCGAAGCCGATCTCGGAAAAGTTGCTGAACCGAGAATTCTCGCCGTAGAAGGCCAGCTCGGAGGCGAAGACCGCGCCGAGATTCCTTCTGACCTCCGCTTGCCGGGATTGCTCCCGGTAGTGAAGGTACCCCGGGATCGCCAGCATGGCGAGAATTCCGACGATGATCACGATGATGAGGAGCTCGATGACGGTGAACCCGCCATCCGAGCCGACGCGAGGCGCGCGTGCCGCCGTTACCCGGTCACGTCGTTGGTGTCGGCATTTTGCAGATTCTGTTTGAGATCGTTCACGTGCCACTGATCGACCGTCGGGTCCTCGTCCATATTGCCGGTCGCCGTCGCCGTGAAGCCCGTTCCGGTCGATGCCGCCGGCACGACCGTATTGTCCGCCGTCACCACGCCGATCGTCGCGCTTCTCGTCTCGACCGGCCCGGGGGACACGACCCCCGCCGCCACCGTGGTCTGCATGGCGCGGTAGGTATACCGATTGGCGGAGCCAGCCAGCGTAAAGCCGATTTCTGAAAAGTTGCTGAACCGGGAGTTCTCGCCGTAAAACGCCAGTTCCGAGACGAATACACCGCCAAGATTGGTTCGGGCTTCCGCGGTCCTCGATTGCGCGCGATACCGGAGGTAGTTGGGCACGGCCAAGGCCGCCATGATGCTGATGACCGCAACCACGATCATCAACTCGATCAAGGTGAACCCATGCTGTTCGCGGTGAATCCATTTCATGGCCTTCATGGCATTCCCCTCCCGCGCTCGTCTCGTCCGCCGGGGCACGACCGGCCCCGCCTCGCACTCGAGGACAGGCGGTGAAAAAGCAGATTCCATGCCGAGCACCAACGATCATCAATCTATAGGAGTCCGCGGCTGCCGAGTCATAACCAACTCGGCGCGGCATGAAGCGCACGCCTGAAATTGCTTCGACGGACAAGAATTGGCGCACGGCAGGCGCCCGCCGCGCCGGGGACAGGAGGGAGAGGCTCCTGGTCGAGAGACATAGAGCCCGCGCCCAGCCTATTGGAGAAGGGAGAAAAAGAGACCGAGGGGGTTGCTACGGGACCAGGACCGGGGCGGATGTCGCCTGGGACACTTTCCGCTTGGCTTGGCGGATCCGCTCTTCTTGGGTCGGATCGCCCAGGCCTCGCTCGCGATAACGATCGATCAATTTGCTGTTGGACGGATCCAGTTCCAAGGACTTGATCCAGGCTTCCTTGGCCTCCGGGAGATGATTTTGACGGAAATAGATCTCGCCGAGATGCTCGTAGATCACGGGGTCGTCGCCGACGAGCGACACCGCCTTTTTCATCTCGACGAGCGCTTCATCCAACCGTCCCTGCTTGAAAAAGGCCCAGGCCAGGCTGTCGACGTAGTACCCATTGTTCGGCTTCAGGGTGACCGCCCGCTTCGTGAGCGACACCGCCTCGTCGATCTTGACGCCCCGCTCGGCGTAGGTATAGCCCAGGTAGTTCAAGGCATCGGCATGCTTGGGATCGATGCGGAGCGCGGACTCCATGGCCCGGACCAGATCGTCGAATCGATTCAATTTGTCGTACGCGGTCCCGAGATTGAAGTGCAAGTCGGCGTTCTGAGGATGGTGCACCAGGCCGTTCTCAAAAGTAGCGGAGGCGTCCTGGTACTTTTCCAGCTGGCCGTAGGTCAAGCCCAGCAACAGATGGCCCTCGGCCTGTTTGGGGCTCAATTTCACGACGCGATCCAGGTGCGTCAGCGCGTCGGGATACTTTTTGAGACGGTAGAGCAGGAATCCCAAATGGAGGTGCCCCTCGACGTAATTGGGGTTGAGCTCGATGTTGCGCTCATAGACCTTGATCGCATTGTCGTGCTCTTTCACTTCTTCATAGAGCAAGCCCAGATAGTCCCGCACTTTCAGTTCGGCCGGCCGGGACGTCAAAATGTGTTTCAACTCCTCGATGGCCTTCTGATAGTTCTTGATCTCCCCGTACAGCAACCCCAGACGGAGTCTCGCGTCCAAGTCATCCGGGTCCTCGGCTAAGATCTTGTTCAGCTCTGCCTGCGCATCCTGGTAGTGTTTCTCTCCGATCAACAGACGCACGAGCTGCTGGCGTACGTCCTTGCTGCGGGGGTTGACCTCCTCGAGATACTTTTTGCCGAGCGCGATGGCCTTGGTCCGGTCCTGCTGGGATTCGTAGACGCCCATCAAGGACAGGTAGGCGGGCTCGTAGCCCGGCACCAACGCGATCGCCCTCAGAAAGCTCGCTTCGGCCCGATCAAAGCGCTTGCCCTCGGCGTGCATGCGGCCCAGGTGATAGTACCCCAGCGCGGAGTCTTTCGACTGCTGCACGGACTTTTCCAGCGCCTGTTCCGCCTCGTCGAACTTGTTCAACCGCATCAACAGCTGGCCCTTGGCCAGATGGAAATCCCCGTTGGCGGGTTGCTGCTCGATCGCCCGATCGTAGAGGGCCAGCGCCCGTTCCGGCTGTCCCGCCGCCGCGTAAATGCCGGCGATTTGAACCAGCGTCTGCGGATCTTTTGCGTCGGATTCCGCCACGCGGTCCGCAAATCGGAGCGCGCTGGCCACATCTCCGCGAGAAAAATAGAGGGCCGCCAGCCGAGCCTTCAGGGACACGGAGGCGTTGTCGGCCCGCAAGGCCGCCAAGTATTCCCGGATGGCCAAGGCGGAATCCTGCGCCATCTCCGCTTGATACCCGAGGATGAAATGGTAGTAGGCGTGCGGATCGCTCGGCGGAGGCGGCGAGGGACTCACCGTGGAGGCCGCGGTCGCGGGGGGCGCCTGCGGCGCCGGCGCTTGAGCGATGCCGGCCTGGGGCAGCCCCGTGCAGGAGACGACGATGAGCGGAATAATGAGCAGAACGAGGATCACGCGAGGCCACGCAAACTGGAACGACCCGCCCATGCCGGGGCCCTCGATCGGAGAGACATCGGAATCCCGGAGGCACCCGGGGTCCGATCGCGCAGGATGCAAAACGAGCGGCCGATGGCGCCGCTCATGGAATCAGTATACGCAGCGCCTCTCCGTACTGTCAAACGGACTCGCGCGTCTCCAAGCTCTCGAATTTGGCGAAGCGATCGTGGAAGAAGAGCTGAATGTCCCGGGTGGGCCCATTGCGGTGTTTGCGAACGAGAATC
Organism: uncultured Nitrospira sp.; assembly: GCA_964481215.1. Classification (GTDB taxonomy): domain Bacteria; phylum Nitrospirota; class Nitrospiria; order Nitrospirales; family Nitrospiraceae; genus RSF151. The sequence continues at coordinate 50,365 of CAYZTJ010000003.1, forward strand.
TCGGCGATGCCCTTCTTTTCCGTATTGGGGTCATACTGATCTTCGCGGTAGATGAACACGACCAAGTCGGCGTCCTGTTCGATCGCGCCGCTCTCCCGCAGGTCGGCCAGCATGGGAATGGGCGGTTTGCGCTCCTCGACTTTGCGGCTGAGCTGTGAGAGCGCGATCACCGGCACGTTCAGCTCCTTGGCCAGCCCTTTGAGCGAGCGGGAGATGTCGGAGATTTCCTGCTGACGCGACTCGGAATCCGACCGCCCCTGCATCAGCTGGAGGTAGTCGACGATCAACAAATCGAGGCCGTGTTCGCGCTTCAATCGACGGGCCTTGCCGCGCATCTGCTGCACCGTGACGGCGCCTGAATCGTCGATAAAGATCGGGGCCTGCTCCAACCGGCCCGCCGCCTCGGCCAGCCGCCACCAGTCTTCCTTCTGCAGGCGTCCGGTCCGCAGCGCATGCGAATCCACGTGCGCTTCCGAGCTCAACATGCGCAGCACCAACTGCGCCTTGGACATTTCGAGACTGAACACGCCGACCACCTTCTTATGGTGTACGGCGGCATGTTGGGCCATGCCTAAGGCCAAACTGGTCTTGCCCATGCTGGGGCGTCCGGCGATCACCACCAAGTCCGACGGCTGCAGCCCCGCGGTCAGATCGTCAAAATCGTAAAATCCGGTGGGAATGCCGGTGATCCGTTCTTTTCGCTTCGAGAGCGCATCGACGAGATCCAGGCTTTCCTTGATGATCTGCTTGAGCTCGACGAACGAGGCCCCCAGCTTGCCCTCGGCGATGCTGAAGACAGACCGCTCGGCATGCTCCAACAGCTCGTCGACGGAGGAGGCGCCCTCATAGCCCCGCGCGATGATGTCATGGGAGGTCCCGATCAGGCTGCGCAGCAGCGCCTTGTCTCGGACGATCTTGGAGTGATAGCGCACGTTGGCGGAACTGGGCACCGCCGCCACCAATTCAGCCAGGTAGGCCGCGCCGCCGATCGATTCCAGCTCGCCCTTGCGCTTGAGATGCTCCGTCAGAGTGATCTGATCGATCGCCTCGCCGGTCTCCGAGAGATCCAGCATCGCGGTATAGATCTTCCGGTGCGCGGAGCGGTAGAAATCCTCCTCCGTGATCACCTCCATCGCCTTGGCCATGGCCATGTTGTCGAGCAGGATGGCGCCCAGAACGGACTGCTCCGCCTCCAGGTTCTGCGGCGGGACTTTGGGATCGGACAGATCGAGGGACGCCATGGGTCGTCCTATCCTCGCGAAGATTTCAACAGCAGCGGCAGATCGTCCAAGCTGACCCGGCGCGTCACCCGTTTGGGTGCGCCGCTCTTGGGTATCGAACGGGCGGGCGGTCCGTCCGGCGCAAAGGTCACGAGGGCATCGGTGAAGGCTTTGCCGCGACCGTTCAACGAGACGATGGTCGGCGCGCTCCCCGGCTCGCCCGCCGTCTTCGGCGCCGCGGCCGTGCCGTCGCCCTCCGGCGCGATGCGCTGCACGACGCGCAGGCCCTGTTGCCGAAGCGTCCGGGCGACCTGGAACGCCTGCGCGCTCCTGGCGGCCGTCGCACAGACCACGACGTCGACCTTGGCTCCGATGCCCTTTTCCGTTCGGCCCTCCAGGGCGCGAAACAGCCGATCGACATCGAACGCGAACCCGGTCGACGGCAACTCGCGGCCGAACCGGCCGATCAGATGGTTGTAGCGCCCCCCGCCGCCCAGTTCATACCCGGACCCGGCGGCGAAGACTTCGAAGACGACGCCGTCATAATACTCGAACCCGCGGAATTCGCCCAGGTCGAGGAGGAGGCTCGACTTGAGTCCGGCCGCATCGAGCAGCGTGTAAATCTGCGCCAGTCGATCGACGGCGCCGCGCAGAACGCGGTCCCGCCCTGCGAGCACCCGGCCCCGCTTGAGCACCTCCTCCTGTCCGTAGAGCTGGGGCGCCTCCATGATCAGCCGCGTGCGGGACTTGTCCACCCGTTCGGAGGTCAGGATCTCTTCCAAACGCGGCAAGTCTTTGCGGGCGGCCGCGTGCTCGGCCCGCTTCTGCCCGTCCGGAGACAGGCCCGACTGGGCCAGAATCGCGCGGAAGAAGCCGACATGTCCAAGGGAGATCTTGAAATCGCTGAGCCCCAGGTCGCGCAGACAATCCACCATGAGGGTGATGATCTCGCTGTCCATCGCCACGTCGTCGAGGCCGATCAACTCGGCGCCGACCTGGAAGATTTCACGCTCGCGGCCGGCGTGATCCGGCTCGTAGCGGAAGACCGTCGTGCGATAGGACAGCCGCAGCGGCATCTGCGATCCCAGCATGCCCATGCCGACAATGCGGGCGATCTGCGCGGTGACGTCGGGACGCAAGAGCAAGACGCGTCCGGTCGCGCGGTCCGAGAGCGTGTAACACTTTTCCAGTACGTCGGGTTCGAGACCGGCCGACAAGACGTCGAGATATTCGAAGGTCGGAGGAATGATTTCGTCATACCCCCAGCGCCCCAGCGTGTCCATGAGCGTCTGCTCCATGCCGCGGACACGCCGGGCCGTACGGGGCAGAATGGTCACCATCCCCGCCGGGATCAGCGCGCGTTCATGTCGCGGAAGAGAGGGCTCTACGACACGGGTGAGGTGCGAAGTTCGGCGGGCCATAACAACCGACGCGTCCGTGCCGGTGCGTGACTAGGAGACGACGAAAAAGTTGCTTGCGCCACCTGTGGACATCACAGGCGAATAGTCTCGGGTAGAGACAACACTCCTGACAGGATGCTCAAAAAGTCCGTCCAGCGCGGCCGCAGCGAGCGAAGAGGCGAGGCGTACTCTTTTCGGTACGTTGAGCCTCTGAGCGATGCAAGAACAAAGCTGGCTGACTTTTTCAGCATCCTGTTAGGAGAGGGCGACGAGTTTGACCGACAAAATGTTCTTGGTCGCGCGAATCTGGTCGAGGATGCCGGCCGGAGGCGGCGCGTCGACGCCGAGCAACAGCAAGGCGCGCCCGCCCTGGGACTCGCGCGAACACTGCATGCGGGCGATGTTGACCGCATGATCGCCGAGAATCTGGCCGACGGCGCCGATGGCGCCGGGCTTGTCCTCGTTGAAAATCAAGAGCGTGTGCCCCTCCGGCACGATCTCGACCTGGAAATTGTCGATCTCGATGACGCGGGACTCCTTTTTATTGTGCAGCGTGCCGGCCACGCGGTGCGATTTCTTTCCCGCTTCGACACGGACCCGCACCACACTGGTAAAATCGCCGGCGTCGTGGCTCTTGACCTCTTTCACGTCGATCCCCCGCTCGCGGGCCAGCAAGGGAGCGTTCACAAAATTCACTTCGTCCTGCAAAATCGGGGTCAACAGCCCTTTTAAGACGGCCACCGTCAGCGGCGCGAGCGTCAGCGAGGCCACGTCGCCGTTGTACTCGACCGTCACCTGCTCCAGTCCGCCTTCATAGAGCTGGGCCACCAGGAGGCCGAGGCGTTCGGCCAGCGTGAGATAGGGTTGGAGCCTCGGCAGGAGCTCCGGCGGAACGGACGCGATATTCACCGCGCCCCGGGCGATGCCCTTCGTGAAATAGTCCACGATCTGCTCGGCGATGCCGATGGCCACGTTCTCCTGCGCTTCGGTCGTGGAGGCGCCGATGTGCGGACTGCAAATGAAATTGTCCAAGGTCAGCAACGGATGGTCAGGCTTCACCGGCTCTTCATCGAAGACATCGAAGGCCGCCGCCGCCACGCGTTTAGTCTTTAACGCGTCGACGAGATCCGCCTCGTTGATGATCCCACCACGCGCGCAGTTGGCCAGCATCACGCCGGGCTTCATCTTGGCGATCGCCGCCGCGTTGATCAAGGAACGGGTCTCGGGCGTGAGCGGGGTGTGGACGGAAATGATGTCGGCGCGGCGGAACACGTCGTCCAGCGAGACGACTTCCACGCCCATCTTCTGGGCCTTCTCGGGAGACAAGTAGGGATCGTAGGCGATGACGTTCATCGAGAAGCCCTGGGCCAGCTTGGCGAGGTAGCCGCCGATCTGACCGAACCCGACGACGCCGAGCGTCTTGTTGTAGAGCTCGACGCCCATAAACTTGTCCTTGTCCCAGCCGCCGCCCTTCAATCGGGCCGTCGCCTGAGGGATGCGGCGCGCCATTGCGCAGATCATCGACATCGTATGCTCGGCCGTGGTGACCGTGTTGCCCCCCGGGGTGTTCATGACGACCACGCCCCGTTTGGTCGCGGCGGCCTGGTCCACATTGTCGAGGCCCGAACCGGCGCGGCCCACGGCCTTCAGCCGAGTGGCGGCCGCAATCACCTCGGCGGTCACTTTGGTCCCGGAGCGGACGATCAACCCATCATAGTCCTTGATGACCTTGAGTAGCTCGTCTTTCGACAGCTTGGTATTCACGTCGACGGTGAATCCCGCCTTTTGCAAGATCTCCACACCCTGCTTCGACAGGCTGTCGCTGACCAGAATCTTGATTGGGCTGCCCATGATCGTCGTTCGTCGCTCCCTCTTCGTTTACTTGGCCATCAACAATTCTTGCGCCCGCGCCACGCCGCTGCCGAGCTTGATCGGGTGCCCCAGGCCCTTGAGCACCATCTCGGTCGCCGCCATGGCCGTGATGATGTCGAACCGATCCAGGTAACCCATCGTGGAGATGCGGAACACCTTTCCCTTCAACTGATCCTGCCCACCGGCCGCGGTGATCCCGTACTTCACGCGGAGGTTTTTATAGATCGCCTGCCCATCGACGCCCTCGGGCGCATTGATGGCCGTGACCGCGTCGCTCGGGATATCCCGCGCAAAGACGGAGAGGCCCGCCGCCTTCGCCCCCTCGCGCAAGGCCTGCGCCATCTGCGTCTGCCGGCCGAACATGTTTTCCAACCCTTCGGCCTTCATCATCTTCAGCACTTCCTGGAGTCCGATGATCATCGAGACGGCCGGCGTGTACGCCGTCTGATTCTTCACTTGATTTTCGCGCTCGCGCTTGAAGTTGAAGTAGAAGGCGGTGTTCTTGGCCTTCTCGGCCAGCTGCCAGGCCTTGTCGCTCACGCTCACGAAGGCGAGGCCGGGCGGCAGCATCAGGGCTTTCTGGGAACCGGTCACCACCACATCCAGCCCCCATTCGTCCGTCTTCACGTCGAACACACCCAGCGCCGTGATGGCGTCGACGACGAGAATGGTCTCCGGACAGCCCTTGACGATCTGGCCGAGCGCCTTCACATCGTGGGCCACGCCGGTCGAGGTTTCGCTGGCCTGCACGTACACGGCTTTGAGTGCGGGATCCTTCTTCAGCGCGTCGGCCACCTGTTGCGGATCGACCGACCGTCCCCACTCGACTTTGATTTCGGTGACCTGCGCTCCGAAGGTCTTGCAGATCTTGCCCCATCGCTCGCCGAATTTTCCGCCGTTGACTACGAGCGCCTTGTCACCCGGGGACAGAAAGTTCGAGACTGCGCCTTCCATCCCGCCGGTGCCGGAGGCCGCGAGAATCAATACGTCGTTTCTGGTCTGAAAAATCCACTTCAGTCCCTCGCGAACCTCTTGAAAAATCGGGTCGAATTCGGGGGCCCGGTGATGGATCATCGGACGGGCCATGGCCAGCAGCACTTCCGGCGGAACCGGCGTCGGTCCCGGGGCCAAGAGATAGCGTTTCAACATGGTGCCCATCTCCTTCGTGTACGAGAAAAAAGCGCGTGGGAAACGGCAAGAAAATAGACGGCGACGCTATCATTCCGCCCCCTGGTCTGTCAAGAAATTGGGCCCCCGAATCGGCGTGACGGCGCACGCGAGATTCGAACGACTTTCACTCAGCCGCATCCGACAGCAATTGCGTGCAACCTGCGGAATCGGCAAGACTTTTCTTGACAGGTTACGGGGTTCGCCCGTACTCTTGACTCTGGCGCCCGAACAACCGACAAAGGACCTATGAAGCTACCACAAATCCTCCGACTTGCCCCTTTGCCCTGGCTCGCTCCTGTGGCCGTTCTGAGCGCATGGCTCGTGATCGGACTCCCGGTCCCCGGGACCGAAGCTGCGGGCACGACGGAAGCAATGAATGACGCGCCGCCGGTGGAATCGGCGCTTCTCACGGCCCCGGCCGGCGCCTCGGGCGACGAATCCGCAGCCGACGATCCGGACGCTATCGATTCGGACGAGCTCGAGGCCGTCGACGAGCCCTATATTCCTCCGGCCCAAGAGTTTGTCCAAGAACCGCAAGAACTCCGGGTCGTTCCGGATCACGACACGCCTTCCTCGCGCTTCGGCAATCTGCTGGATCCCCACCGTCCCAAAGGCGCGCCACCCTTATGGGGCACCTATAACGTGCCGGTGTTTCAGACGCCCAAGGTGGAAAGCCACATGCGGTATTTCCACACGAGAATTCGGGATCGGTTCGAAGCCTGGATGGCGCGGCTCCAGCACTATCATCCCTTGGTGGAGAGCATCTTCGCCGAATTCAATCTCCCGACGGATCTGGTGTATCTCTCGCTGGTGGAAAGCGGGTTCAATCCGCACGCCTACTCGCGGGCGCGTGCAACCGGCCCCTGGCAGTTCATGAAGGGCACGGCCAAGGTCTATGGACTCCGCGTCGACTCCTTCGTGGACGAACGACGCGACCCCATCAAGTCCACCGTGGCCGCCGCGCGCTATCTGCGCGACCTGTTCGATCTGCTCGGCAGCTGGCCCCTGGCGATGGCCGCGTACAACGCCGGCGAAGGCAAGGTGATGCGTGCGATGGCGCGGGCGCAGGCGGAGGACTTCGACGACTTGGCGCGCACCCGGCTGCTGCGTCGCGAGACGAAAGAGTACGTCCCTCGGTTCATGGCCGCCACCATCATCGCGAAGAACCCGGAACAGTTCGGGTTCGATCCGGACGAGGACCTTGTGCCCCATCAATTCGATGAGGTCGTCGTGCTCCGCCCCATCGCGCTGAAGGCCTTGGCGGATGCGACCGGGATTTCCTTTCAAGAGCTGAAACGCCTGAATCCCGAGCTCCGACGCGACGGGACGCCTCCGGACGGCCATGAGTACCAACTTAAGGTGCCGGTCGGACAGAAGGCCGCGGTCGAACAGGCCTTGGACAAAGTGCCGATCTGGAATCCCCCGGCGCTGGTCGGGAAGCGCGGGCCGGTCTATCACACCCCGGTGAAGGATGGCTGGTATCGCGTACGGGTCGGCGACAGCTTGGCCGGCATCGCCAAGCGATTCCGGCTATCCGTGCAAGACCTGAAAGCCCGCAACCATCTGACCGGCCGCAAGATCCGGCCGGGAGACCTGCTCGCGATCGCTCCCCAGGCACACTAGAACCCGCCCATCACCGTCAGGCCATCGGCCGACACGAGCCTTCCGCTCGCACTATTTCTTGGCAGGTGGAGCGGCTGGCCCTGTCGCCGGCGCGGCGGGCGCTGCCCCAGCGGGAGGAGTCGCGTCAGACGAGGCGGCTGGGGCTGCCGGAGTCTTCTTCGCCTCCAGCGCTTTGATGCGCACGGAGGCTTCCCCGGCAAAGGGGGAATTCGGGTAGGCTTTCATCAATTCTTGGTAGCGGGCAAGCGCGCCCTCCGGACGGGCGCGCGCCTCTTCAATCTTCCCTAACTCAAACATCCCCTGATCCTTGTTCAACGCGCCCGGCACATCCAAGAGCGCCGAGAAGGCTTTGATCGCCTGCTCGGTGTCCTTGTTCAGCAAGTGCGCGTAACCGAGCCGTTGATACACCATGCCGAGCATGAGCTTGTTCGACCCGAACTTCGCGATGAACTGCTGGTAGGCGTCGGTAGCCCCCTTCAAATCGTTCGCTTGGACTAGGGCATTGGCATATTTGTAGAGCGCCAGGTGACTGCCGGTTACCCCCCCATATTGGTCGACCGCTTGCTTGTACAGTGCGACCGCTTTCTTCAGGTTTTCATCGGCCTTGGCGGCGTCAGCCGGACGGTCCAGATACAACTTGGTCGCCTGCCGATCCAGCTCCAGCAGCGCGGCCACCCGCTGCCGGTCGTACCAGACCACTCCCACCACCAAGACAATAGCCAGGAGAACCAAGAGCGCCCCGACCAGCACCTCCCGCCGATGCTGCTCGAGAAAGATCCAGAGGTGATCGACTCGGCTCAGGACTATCTCCTGATCGAGGGTGCGGGTTTTGGATTCGTTGCGGATCTTGTACGCCATGGCTCGTCGACCGCCCTCATGAACTCAGCCCCGCGCTTATACCGGCTCACAGGCGTATTGTCAATGATCACCACGCGGCCGAATGCCCGTTGACAGAGCGATACCGAGACTCCTACCGTAGTTTGCATGGCGGCCTGGAAAGAGATCGAACCGATCGAATGTAGGTAGATATGTTCGAAGACAAGCTTCGCCAGCTCGACGCGCAGTCCCTGCGCCGACGTCTGCGTCCGCTCGGGTCGGCCACGGGACCGGTGGTGACGATCGATGGCCGGCCGATCCTTTTGCTCGCGTCGAACGACTATCTCGGACTGGCGACCCATCCCCGACTCACTCAAGCAGCCATCGCCGCAACGGAGCGCTACGGCGCCGGCGCCGGCGCCGCGCGGCTCATCTCCGGCACGCTTCCGCCTCACGAAGAGCTGGAAACGGCGCTCGCCAAGTTCAAAGGCGCCGAGGCGGCGCTGACGTTCGGCTCCGGTTATCTCGCCAACATCGGACTGATCCCCGCGCTGATCGAATCCGGCGGGATCATTTACGCCGATCGGCTCTGCCATGCCAGTCTGCTCGACGGCTGCCGGCTGAGCGGCGCATCCTTTCGCGTATTCCGCCACCGGGACGTCGCACACGTGCGATCGCTCCTGGCTAAGCGCCCCGCCCGCCGGCCCGCCCTCATCGTCACGGACGGCCTCTTCAGCATGGACGGCGACCTCGCGCCCCTCCCCGACTTGGCCGATGCCGCCGAGGCGTTCGGCGCAACGCTCTATGTCGACGACGCGCACGGCACCGGCGTGATGGGCGCGCAGGGTCGGGGCACGCTCGAACATTTCGAACTGGAAGCGCGCATCCCCTTCCACATGGGCACCTTCGGCAAGGCGCTGGGGACCGGCGGGGCCTACGTGGTGGGCGCATCGACGACCATCCAATACTTTGTGAACAAGGCGCGCTCGTTCCTATTTGCCACCGCCCCGCCTCCCGCCACGGCCGCCGCGACGATCGCCGCCCTTGAGGTCGTGCAGTCCGAACCGGACCGGCGCACGCGCCTTTGGGAGAACCGGGACTATCTCGCGACGGGACTGGCCCGGCTCGGGTTTCGCCTCGGCCAGAGCCAGAGCCCCATTCTACCGGTCCTCATCGGCGAGCCGACCGTCGCGCTGGCCCTAGCGGAGCAGCTCTTTGAGCGCGGCGTCTACGCGCCGGCCATCCGTCCGCCGACCGTCCCCAGGGGCGGCAGCCGCCTTCGCGTCACGGTGACCTCCGAGCATACCCGCGCGCAGCTCGACCACGCCCTCACCGCCTTTCAAGCGGCCGGGCACGCCCTCCGTCTCATCTAGCCGTTGTTGTTCATTCCAGTCCGTTGCATCGTTTGGTCGGAGCCGACTCCCCTGCGCCGCGTCCCAACACCGGGCCTGTCACCTTCTTGCTAGATTTCTCCGATAGAGACCGTTAGGGGTCCGCGCGCGCGGTCCCGACCCAGACATTCATGACGCGGAGGGGACGACTCCTATGGATATCACGCAACTGCTGACATTCGGCGTGGAGCAGGGCGCCTCAGACTGCCACATCAGCTCGGAAGAGCCGCCCATGCTGCGGATCAACGGCGATCTCAAGAAGCTCGATCATCCCGTGCTGGGCAAAGACGAAGTCCATAACATGATCTTCGACATGATGAACGACGCCCAGCGGCGCGCGTTCCAGGAACATCACGAGTGCGACTTTTCGTTCGAGCTCGGCGAGATCGCCCGCTTCCGCGTGAACGTGTTCGTGCAGCGGCGAGGCGAAGGCGCGGTGTTTCGGACGATTCCGACCAAGATCCTGCCGCTGGAACAATTGGGCATGCCGCCGATTCTCCGCTCGCTCTGCGAAAAGGAAAAAGGCCTGGTGCTGGTGACCGGCCCCACCGGCTCCGGGAAATCCACCACCCTGGCGGCCATGTTGGACTATCTCAACGACACCTACGAAGGCCACATCCTGACGATCGAAGATCCGATCGAGTTCGTGCACAAGTCCAAGAAATGCCTGGTGAATCAGCGCGAATTGGGGCCGCACACCCACTCCTTCGCCAACGCGCTGCGCGCGGCCTTGCGCGAAGACCCGGATATCATCCTGGTGGGCGAAATGCGGGACTTGGAGACGATTCAATTGGCCCTGACCGCGGCCGAGACGGGCCACCTGGTCTTCGGCACCTTGCACACATCGAGCGCGCCGAAAACCGTCGACCGCGTCATCGACGTGTTTCCGCCGAACCAGCAGGCGCAGGTGCGGGCGCAGTTCGCGGAATCCATCGAGGCGGTGCTCACCCAGACCCTGCTCAAGAAGAAGGCCGGCGGCCGCGTGGCGGCGCTGGAGATCATGACCGGCACCACGGCGGTGCGGAACCTGATCCGCGAGGCCAAGCTGCACCAGATCCCCGGCATCATGCAGGCCAGCAAGAAAGACGGCATGCAGACCATGGACATGGCGCTGCTCGATCTCGTGAACAAGGGCGTGGTCACCAAGGCCGAAGCCCAATCGCGCAGCATGAATCCGAATCTCTTCGGCACGACGGGCCCGACGCCCGTGGGCGCCGCGGCGGCGTAACTACAGACGATGCTGAGTGCTGAGCGATGAGTGCAGAGGCGCTTGGACGTGCGGGTGCTGAGTAGAGAGGACTGAGCCTGAAGCGGGCGAGGACGAATCGGAATTCTTCCGTTCCGCATTCTGCGTTCCTCGCTCAGCGTTGCCTACAAGGGGAGCCATGGATCTTCGAGCCTTATTGAAAGTGATGGTCGATCAGAACGCTTCCGACCTCTATCTCACGGTCGATCTGCCGCCCATGTACCGCATCGAAGGCTTGGTGCAGAAAGTGGGCGAGGCGCCCCTGACCAACGAGCAGTTGGAAACCCTGGCCAACGAAATGTTGCGGGAGAAGCAGCGCAAGGAGTTCGCCGAAACGATGGAGATGAATCTGGCGCTCTACTACCCGGAACTCGGGCGGTTCCGCGTCAATCTCTTCCGACAGCGCGGCAACGTGGGATTCGTCTTCCGGCAGATCAAGGTGGAGATCAAAACCATCGATGAGCTGGCGCTGCCGCCGATCATCAAGACCCTGTCGATGAGCAAACGCGGCCTGCTCCTCTTCGTCGGCGCGACCGGATCCGGCAAATCCACGTCGCTCGCGGCCATGATCGATCATCGAAACTCGACAGCGCCCGGCCATATCGTGAGCGTGGAAGATCCGGTCGAATTCGTCCACCGGCACAAGCAATGCGTGATCACCCAGCGAGAGGTGGGATTCGACACCCACTCTTTTGCGAACGCCTTGAAGAACACCTTGCGGCAGGCCCCCGACGTGATTCTGATCGGCGAAATCCGGGATACCGAAACGATGGAAGCCGCCATCGCCTTCGCCGAAACCGGCCACCTCTGCCTGGGCACCCTGCACGCCAACAACGCCAACCAGGCGATCGAGCGCATCATGAACTTTTTCCCGTCCGAGCGGCACGCGCAGATCTACCTGCAATTGTCGTTGAACCTGCGGGCGATCGTCTCGCAGCGGCTGGTCCGCGGCGTGGAAGGCAAGCGGGTCGCCGCGTTGGAAGTGATGATGGACACGCCGCGTATCCGCGATCTCATCAAGAACGGCGAAATCGATCACATCAAGGAGGCGATGGAGCAGGGCGTCCAGGAAGGCTGCCAGACCTTCGACCACGTGCTCTTCCTGCTGCACAAGGAAGGAAAAATCGATCTGGAGCAGGCCCTCATCAACGCCGACAGCGCGAACAACCTGCGCCTCAAGATCAAACTGGACGGCATGAAGGCCGAGGAAGAGGGCGGGAAACCCGGCGGGGACAAGGGTTCAGGGTTTCAAATCAAGGGCGTGGTCAACCTGCACGGGCGGAAGCACTGAACGGGGTCAGTTATCAGTCATCAGTCATCAGTTAGGAGTCCCTTGGAAAAGATACTCAACTGCTCCATTACTTCAGTGACTATTGCCCATTAACCACTGAATTCGATTCCTCTTTCAGCCCCTCCAAGTAGCCGGCAATCTTATCCAGCGCGCCCGCGCTGAGCTTTTTGCCGTACCACCGCGGCATCGCCTGATCCGGGAACCCCGGCACGACATAGATTCCCGGGCTGACGATGGACTCGTGGATATACTCGCGAATCGTCCGCGCCTCGCCCTTGTAGGCGGGATCGGCCAGGCGCTTCGGTCCATTGGCGCCCAGGACCAGCTTGGGGCCCACCTTCCCCTCGGCTCCCGCGACACCTGGAATCGTATGACAGGAGGCGCAGCCCGAGCGGATGAAGATCTCCTGCACCGGCTCTTCGCCGGTGGCCAGCGGCACCAAGGCGGGATCAATCACCGGTGGCGGGAGGGTCGGTGTGGTCGCGGCTCGCGACTGCCAGAACACCGTCGCCATGACCGCCAGCAACCCGAGCCCAAGCGCGAGGAAGAACCGGGGCAGCCCCGGATGGTGTCGTGGGCCTGCTGATTCGTGTCCCATGAGACATGAGGTCGCGCAGCCGCAGGAGAGAGATCGCCGACTCGGCCAACGGCGCCTAGGCTGCGCTTACCGTCTTGCACAGTCTCCCGTCGACGCGGCCTAGCCAATGGTCCCCACCGCGCGAGGTCCGTTACTTCCCTGCCGCATCCATCGCGCAGCGGAACCCGATGCTTTGATCGCGAAAGTCCGGCGGGGCCGAAAATCTCGCCGTCACCCGGATGTTCCGAGGGGGATCCCCCCAAGACCCGCCGCGGATCGTCCGCTTCTCCCCTTGTGCCGGGCCCTTGGGATTCTCCTTCGGACTGGCCCGGTAATATTCTCGATCATACCAATCCGCCACCCATTCGGAGGCATTGCCGGCCATATGGAAGAGACCGTAGGGACTCTTGCCGCCTTCCTTGAGTCCGTGACGGATGCTCATGCCGGCGACCCCGCTCGTCACCGGCACCAGCGTGATCGGGACGCTCACCCAGAGGCCTCGATTGTAGTTCGCGATATCCACGAACGGCTGCATATCGCCCCAGGGATAGCGACGGCCATCCGTGCCCCGGGCAGCCTTCTCCCATTCCGCCTCGGTCGGCAAACGCTTACCCGCCCACTTGCAATAGGCCTCGGCATCGGCCCAGTCCACGCCCACCACGGGCCGATCGCCGGCCGCCGAGACGGCCTCATCGTCCCACAGGGGGGGCGCGTCGCGCTTGGACGCCTCGAGGAATTTGGCGTAGCGCTCGATCGTCACCTCATACTGATCGATCGCATAGGCCGGCAGCGTCACGAGATGCTGCGGGCTCTCATTCGGATTGCCCTGGTGCCAATTGGACCCGACGTCGTTCGAGCCCATCGTGAAGTCCCCGGCCGGAATCACGACCATCGGGGCGCCATCCTTCCCGGCGGTCGTTGCCGTCGCCGCCGCCCCGTCTTTGCCGACGGGGGCCGCCGGCCCCTCGGCATCGGCTGTCGCCCACCAGGCTCCCATGAGAATGACGCTGAGACACAACCCCGCCGTCACATGCCATGCTCGCCGCATCGCCGCCTCCATTCGCCGGATCACTGCGATGAATGCACCCCGATGAAGACCGTTCGGTAAAAAGGGTACACAAATCTCCGGACGATTGCGAGTCCGCCGACGGCGGCTGCCGCGACGGCCCGAAACGGTGCACCTTTGGATCGGAACGTTAATGAACTTGGCGGTAGGCCGACCAACTCTTGCAGGCCAGGTCGTCGATGCGCTTGCGGGAGAGGGATTCCACAAACCGTTGCGCCAACTGAATGTTGGTAAAGAGGGGAATGGCCAGGTCGACGGCCTTGCGGCGGATCAGATAGTCGTTGCTTAATTCTTCTTCTTGATAATTCTTGGGGATGTTGATGACCAGGTCGATCTTCCCGGCGCTCAGATACTCCACGACGTTGGGGCTTCCCTCTTCCCGCGGCCAGCGCAGCACCATGGCGTTGATCCCGTTGCCCGCCAAAAACTCCGCCGTCCCGCGGGTCGCGTAGAGCGCAATCCCCAAATGCTCCAACGTGCGCGCCGATTCCAGAAAGGCCGCCTTGTCTTCCACCGGACCCGTCGACAAGAGGATGCTTGTTACCGGCAGCCGGTAGCCTACCGACAGCAAGGCCTTGAGAAACGCTTCTTCGAAGTCGCTCCCGAGGCAGCCCACTTCTCCGGTCGATGCCATCTCCACGCCGAGCGTGGGGTCGGCGCCGTCGAGCCGCGTAAAGGAGAACTGCGGCGCCTTGACGCCCACATACTCCAAATCGGCAAAGGCGCTGCCGACGGGAGCCACGTTCTCGCCCATGATCACGCGGGTCGCAATCTCGATGAAGTTCACCCCGGAGACCTTCGACACGAACGGAAAGCTGCGTGAGGCCCGCACATTGCACTCGATGACCTGCACCTCGTTGTCTTTTGCAAGAAACTGGATGTTGAACGGCCCGTGGATCTCGAGCGCCTTGGCGATCGCCGCGCCGACTTTACGAATCCGCCGGCTCGTCTCCAGATACGTCCGTTGCGGCGGGAACACCAGGGTCGCATCGCCCGAATGGACGCCGGCGTTTTCTACGTGCTCCGAAATGGCCGAGATGACCACCTGCCCGTGGCAGGCCACCGCATCGAATTCCAACTCCTTGGCGTGCTCGATGAATTTCGTCACGACGAGGGGGTACTTGGAGGAGACTTTGGCCGCCCGCGCGACGAACCGGTCCAGCTCGGCCCGCGTCGTCGCCACGCCCATGGTGGAGCCGCTCAGCACATACGAGGGACGGATCAGCACCGGATAGTCGACGGTCTCGGCAAACTGCACCGCCTCGTCGACGCTGGCCAATTCTTTCCACGCCGGCTGCTTGATGCCCAGCCCATCCAACAACGTAGAGAATTTGTGCCGATCCTCCGCCTGATCGATGGAGCGCGGGGCCGTTCCCAAGATCCGCATGCCGGCCGCCTCCAATTGAGTGGCCAGGTTATTCGGGACCTGCCCGCCCATGGCCAGGATAATCCCCAGCGGATGTTCCTTCTCCCAAACAGCCTGAATGGCTTCGACGCTCAACTCTTCGAAATACAGCGCGTCGCACTCGTTGTAGTCGGTGCTGACCGTTTCGGGATTGTGGTTGATGGTAATCGTGCGATAGCCCAAGGCCCGCAGGGCCTGTACGGTATTCACGCAGCACCAGTCAAACTCCACCGAGCTGCCGATTCGATAGGCGCCGGAGCCCAGCACGATCACGGAGCGCCCCCCGCCGCCGGAGATGTCATCCTCATTCCCGTGGTAGGTGAGATAGAGATAATTCGAGCGGGCCGGATACTCGGCGGCCAGGGTGTCGATCTGCTTGATGACCGGCCGGCAGCCATGCCGCTCCCGCTGAGTCCTGACGGTGGAGTCGTCCGAGCCGATCACGCGGGCGATCTGGTGATCGCTGAACCCGGCGCGCTTCGCTTCAACGAGAAGGCGGCGCTCCCGCAAGGACTCGGGCCTCTCGCGGAGACGCGCGGCGACCTCCACGATGTGATGGATCTTGTGAAGAAACCAGGGGTCGATGCGCGTCAGCCGATGGATCTCGTCGATTGACATCCCCTGCTGCATCGCCGTCGGGATGGCGAAGATGCGCTGCGGGGTGGGATCTTTGAGCTCCGATTCAATGTCCCCGTCGTCCCAGGCTCTCTCATGGCCGACGAGGCCGGGGGCACCGACCTCCAACATGCGCACGGCCTTCTGAATGGCTTCCTCGAAGCTGCGACCGATGGCCATGACTTCGCCGACCGACTTCATCGCCGAGCCCAGGCGCTTGGACACCATGCGAAACTTCTTCAAGTCCCACCGCGGCATCTTGACCACGATATAGTCGAGCGCCGGTTCGAAGCAGGCCTGCGTCACCCCCGTCATCGCATTGGACAGCTCCACCAGCGTGTGTCCCAGCCCGATCTTGGCCGCCACGTAGGCCAGAGGATACCCCGTCGCCTTGGACGCCAAGGCCGAGCTGCGTGAGAGGCGCGCATTCACTTCGATGACCCGATATTCGCAGGAACGCGGGTCCAACGCATATTGAATGTTGCACTCGCCGACGATACCCAGGTGCCGAGCCACTTTGATAGCCACTTGCCGCAAGAAATGATACTCGTGGTTGCTCAGCGTCTGGCTGGGCGCCACCACAATGCTCTCGCCGGTGTGAATCCCCATGGGATCCAGATTCTCCATGTTGCACACCGTGATCGTGTTGTCGGCGTGGTCGCGGACGATTTCATATTCGATTTCTTTCCAGCCGTTCAGGGACTCCTCCACCAACGCCTGCGGACTGTACTTGAAGGCGTTCGCAGCCCGCTCCCGCAGGTCTGCTTCGTTGGCGCAGATCCCGGAACCGAGTCCCCCCAGCGCGTAGGCGATGCGGAGCATCACCGGGTAGCCGATCGCGCGAGCCGCCTCGAGGGCCTCGTCCACCGTCGTAACGGCGGTGCTGCGCGGGACGTTGACGCCGATCTGCGCCAGGGTTTCCGCAAAGATGCCTCGATCCTCAGTCGCGCGCACGGTCGAGAGCGGGCTGCCGAGCACCGTCACCTGATACTTCTCCAGAATGCCGCGCTCCTCCAAGGCCAAGCCGCAGTTCAAGGCGGTTTGGCCGCCGAAGCTGACCGTGATGGCGTCCGGACGCTCGATCTCGATCACCTTTTCGACGAAAGAGGGCGTGACGGGCAAGAAGTACACCTGGTCGGCGAGCGAATCCGATGTCTGGATCGTCGCGATGTTGGGATTGACGAGGACCGTGGCAACCCCCTCGTCTTTGAAGGCCTTGATGGCCTGGCTGCCCGAATAGTCGAACTCCCCCGCCTCGCCGATCTTCAAGGCGCCGCTGCCGAGCACGAGGACCTTCTTGGGCTTTCGAACCATGATTACAGCGACTTCAGGAATG
This sequence comes from uncultured Nitrospira sp., assembly GCA_964481215.1. GTDB lineage: Bacteria > Nitrospirota > Nitrospiria > Nitrospirales > Nitrospiraceae > RSF151. The sequence continues at coordinate 67,393 of CAYZTJ010000003.1, forward strand.
TATCGAAGATATGGGACGTATCTTCCGGCCCCGGCGAGGCCTCGGGGTGGAACTGCACGCTCATGAAGGGAAGCCGCCGATGGCGGATGCCTTCATTGGTGCCGTCGTTGATGTTCGTAAACCAAGGCGCCCAGCCGGCCGGCAGGGAATCTTCTCGGACGGCATAGCCGTGATTCTGCGACGTGATGTAACAGCGCTCGGTGCCTACCTCGAGACAGGGTTGATTCTGGCTGCGGTGACCGAACTTCAGCTTGTACGTATCCGCCCCGGCCGCCAAGGCCATCAACTGGTGCCCCAGACAGATGCCCAACATCGGACGTTCCTGAGCCATCAGTTTTTGAAGCTGCCGGATGGTCTCGCCGCATTGCTTGGGATCGCCGGGCCCGCTGGAGATTACGACGCCGTCAAACTCCCAGTGGTCCGGGATCACGTAGTTCCAGGGGACCCGGACGAGCGTCACGCCGCGCGTCACCAAGTTGCGAATGATGTTGGTCTTACAGCCGCAATCGATCAAGAGCAGACGCGGGCCGGACGTCCCGTACGTCGTCACCCCGTCGGCGCTGACCGTCTCCACAAGATTGTGTTGGTTCGGATCGGAGATGTCGATCTCGTCCCCGGCCATCAGAATCTTCCCTAGCATCGTTCCCCGCTCCCGAATACGCTTCGTGAGTTGGCGCGTATCCACGCCGGAGAGCGCAGGCACACCGGAAGCGGCCAGCCAGGCGTCCAGGCTCTGGGCGGCTTGCCAGTGGCTATAGCGGGCCGCATACTCCGAAACGATCAGCCCCTGCACCTGAATGCGTTCGGATTCCCATGTCGTCGGCAGGCCCTCCGCCGGAGCCGCGGCAGGCACCCCATAGTTCCCGATCAGGGGATAGGTCAAGACGAGAATCTGGCCCTTGTAGGAGGGATCGGTGAGCGCCTCGGGGTACCCGACCATGCCCGTATTGAAGACGACTTCCCCGGAAATCGACGTGCGTGCGCCGAAGACGTCCCCTTCGAACACCACCCCGTCGTCGAGAACCAAGCGACCTTGTGTCATCGATTCCACCGTCTCTCGCCTACTCGACCTCGATCACCCACTCGCCGCCCCTGAAATGTCCTGTGTAGGGACCGGGCGCGAGAAGCACACAACCAGCGCCAACGACGTGAACCCGATTGAAACGACTCGTGGGGGGCCCTCCGGCGGTTCGCTATGTCGTGCGCCGTTCGACTGGACGCAGGCTTAGCAGTCCGACAGGAGCCACGACTCCGCCGAACGTTCTGCTCGGCGCATCATTGCGGTAGCGCTGGGGGAAATACAATCCCGAGGAAGAGGGGGATTAAGAACGCAAGCGGCTCAAGTGGCGTCCCCAA
>CAYZTJ010000004.1:0-68203 GCA_964481215.1 uncultured Nitrospira sp.
GATCCGACAGCGACTCCCGCAGTCGGGCAAGGGTTACCGGATCGTCGTCTACGATGAGTAGGGTCTTCATGGCCGGGTCTTCTGCTCTATCGGCGGGTTGAAAGGTGGCTTGAGTTTCGGTCGTCATGGCTCAAGTTGTCGGAGCCCTGGCCGATAGAGACGAGCAGAGGGCTGGGGCTATCATCCCAGTCCGAGAGAGAGGACCTCGCAGACTATGGCCGAGAGTTTGCCGAACGGTTCGCAGGGGGGCAGGCGGATTCTGGTCGTCGACGACGACGCCACGATCCGGCTGTTATGCAGGCGGCTGCTTGAAGGCGCGGGGTATCGCGTCCTGGAGGCAGAAGGCAGTTCCGAGGCCATGGCGTTGCTAGCGACAGGCCAGGACGTGGATCTGATCGTGGCGGATCTGTTCTTGCCTCCGCCGGATTTCCAGCTGGCGTCCAGCAAGAGCCAATATCAGCGGGTCAACGGGCACGAGATGGTGCCGCAGTTGCTGGCGATGAAGAAAACGCTTCGCGTCCTCTACATGTCGAGCCACCCGCGCGAGAATCTCATTGCGCAGCAGATTGTCCTCGGCCCGGCCCTGTTTCTGCAAAAGCCGCTCAGCAAGGATGCGCTGCTGTCGCATGTGGCGGCGGCGCTCGATGCGCCACCCCTTCTGTACGACGAAGCTTCCGTTGCGGCCAAGAAGGATGTGCAGTGGGTGGACTGACTGGCGGCCGCTGACACACGGGGACCGATCGAACCCGCTGACGCGCGGATTAGAAGTGATACGCGACCCCGCCGACCAGGTGGAAAATGCTGTACATGCCGCTCAGGCCAAAGGTCGGATCGAAATTGGTCACGTTGGCCATATTGTACTTGCCCTCCGCGAAGAGTCCCCATTCCTCCGTCATGCGAAGTTTCGCCCCCGCCAAGAGGTTCAATCCAGGATACCATTGACGGCCTTGGATGCTGCCGCTGTCGGATGAGAAATACAGCGCTCCGGCGCCGACTCCCACATAGGGCTGAAACAGCGAGCCGGGATACCGGGCGATCACGTTGAAGGCGACCGTCGTGACGCGGAGCGAGGACTGCTGCAACGTCAAGGAGGAGCGGTTGAAGACGTAAGCGGGACAATTCGGCAACGGTGTCGGGGGTTGACACTGTGCCGCCGACGCAGGGGTGTTCGGCTGATAGGTGATGTCCTGTTCGGTGCTGAGGGTTTGGCTCTTGATCTTGGGACTATTGCGGAAGGCTTCTAACTCCACACCCAGCCAGGACAGCTTCTCTCTCGTAAAAAAGTAGCCGACCTTCCCGCCGAAAATGATCGAGCTCTTCATGGCGACGTCCGAGGTCTTGTAATTCTGGGTCAGGGTTCCTCGCCCATTGCTGTTGAGGGGATCGTTGGCCTTGGGGAACTGCTGCTCCGCCAAACGCTGGCCGAAGATCGGCATGGTCACGTCGCTCAACGAACTGGCGCCGCTGACCCCTCCGTAGCCGCCGACGTACCATTCGGCCCATGCGGCCGGACCGCTGATCACCAGGACCAGGAACAGCGGAACCGCGATCACTATCCTAGATCGCACCACCTCGTCCAACCTCCTCGCAATGGCTCATCTCCATGAAACGAGGCGCAAGAATGGGCGAAGGCGATCACGAGCCAGTTACGCTCGCATTAACTTCCAGTAAACTTCAAACCGGTCGATGCATGTAATGGCGGCGCGCGAGCGTCGATGCCGGGCTAGCGGAGTTCGTAGGTCAGCGTGGTCGGTTGGCTGTTGCGCACGACGTCCACCTTGACGGTGCGTTCGTTCTGCAATTGCTGAAACAGCGTCCACAATTTTCCGGGATCTTGGATCTCCACCCCGTTGACCCGCTGAATCATGTCCCCGTACTGGAGGCCGATCATCTCGAAGAAACTGGCGGGCGCGATGAAGTCCAAGCGAAATCCATCGATCTGCCCGTTCCCACCGAAGTGCGGTACGGCATGAGCTTGGGTCAGGAGTTTCGACACGTTCGCCGTGGCGTCGGCGACGACACGGCGGTCGAGGACGCGGCGAGGCTGGGGCGCGAAGGCGCCTTGGGCCGCGACCGGCACCGGCGGCGCGGCCGGTTGGTCCGGCTGCAGGATCGCCGGCGGCAATAATTCTTCTTGATCGTCTTGTCGGATCAGCACGCCGTCGCGCCGGATGTCCGCCACCTCTCCGAGATTCGGGATCAGGTCGTGCAGATGGAAGAGGCCCTGGTGTTTCGACGTGATTTCTTCGAGGATGGCGGAGGTCGCACCCTGCGGACCGATGATGGTGCCGAGGAGCCGGAGCTTCCGTTTCACGTCGAGGGGCGGACCTTTCGGTTTCGGCGGCGCGCCCGCCGTCCCTTGCGGCACAGCCGCCTCCGCCGGGAGGGGAAACAGTCCGCTGCGTTTGATCCGCTCGGCCAGTTGTTCGGGCGCGAGAGTTTCCTGGCTGGGTACCACCGACTGCTGCAGCGCCGTCTGATGAGCTCCGGCCGGGAACGTGAGTTGCTGTTCCACGTAGGCGTTGATCGAGTGAGAGATGAAAAACGACGCGGCAACGAGGTAGCAGGCGACGACGCCTTGGCGAATGAGGCCACGATGTTTGTGTAAGGCCATCATGATCAGTCGACCGATCGGTACGAGCGCACTCTACTGAGCGTGGCGCCAGCCTGCAATCGCTTCCGAGCCGTCCGCGCAGGAATTAACAACCTCCCAAGCGCTCGGTAACTAATCCGTAACAAGCCGACGATACCCCTTACATAGCTGCAGAGGAATGAGGGTATCTCACTCCCCGTACCGGCAAGAACCGAGATCTGGAGAAAGCGATGAGAGATGAACGAGACGATGCAGTGTCTGGCGGCTGGAGTCATGATCGCGACGAGTCTCCTCTGTATGACGCACCACGCACGGGCGGCGGAATCCGCGGCACCAGGCGGGAAGAACGGGACCGTCCACCGTCCCACGGGCGGGCCGGCCGACGCGGCTCGGGAATCCGGCGCGCCACCCACCGCTGAGACGGGCCAAGGATTCGTCATTCGGGAATTCGTCGTGGAGGGCAGCAGCCTGCTGTCTCCGACCGCTGTCGCCGACGTGTTGGACAAACACAAAGGACCGGGCAAGACGATCAAGGATGTCGAGCGGGCCCGTCTCGATTTGGAGCGCGCCTATCAAAAGCTGGGGTACCCGACCGTGCTGGTGGTGGTGCCCGAACAGACCGTCGACCAGGGCACCGTCAAACTCGACGTGGTGGAAGGCAAGTTGCTGAAAGTGGCGGTGACGGGCAACCGCTATTTCTCGCGCTACAACATTCTCGGCAAGTTGCCTTCGTTGAAGATCGGCGAACTCTTGTACGAACCGGACTTCTCCAAGGAACTGGACCTCGTGAACGGCAATCCGGATTTGAAAATCGCCCCGGTCCTCAAACCTGGCAGCGAACAGGGTACCGTGGATCTCGAGCTCAAGACCAAAGATGCCCTGCCCCTGCACGCGAAGATGACCGGCGACAACAAGGGACCGTTCACGACACCGGCCGCCCGCATCACGCTGGAGACTCAATACACCAATCTCTGGGATGCCGATCACATCCTGACACTGCAGACGACCCAGACTCCGACCGATTGGGGCGCGGTGCAAGCCTACGGGGCGAGTTACGTGGCGCCGCTCAAGTGGCCCGATCATGTATTAGCTGCATATGTCTCGAAAGTCATCAGCAATAGCACCTTGGCCGGAACCTCACTGCCGGTCGGCGGCGGCGGCGACATTGCTGTGGCGGGCAACGCGACAGTCGGCGGATTTCGCTACCTCTTTCCGATCTTCAAGGGGGGGAAAGCGAGCCATCAGTTGTCTATGGGAGCCGATTTCAAACGGCTGGAAAAGACGGAAGCGACGTTTCCCGGGAGTTTGGGCACGGCCGTCGTGCTGAGCCCGATTCAATATACTCCCGCCTCGGTCGGCTATACGGGTACCTATCCCGATCCCCTCGGCGTGACGACGTTTTCCACGACGCTGACCGGCTACGTGGCCGGCACGATCCCCGGGGGGCGCAAAAAAGACTTCCAGGGCGATCCGAACGATCCTGACAACTTTCCCGGTAATCGCGCCGGATCCACCGGGACGTTCGGAGTCGTAAAGACAGGCCTGACCCGCACGCAGCCGTTGCCCAAAGACTTCCTCCTATCGGCCCGCATCGACGGCCAATGGTCCACCGAGCCTTTGATTCCGGCCGAGCAGTTCTTCGCGGGCGGCATGGACACGGTTCGCGGCTACATCCAGAACGAAGCCATCGGCGACAACGCCTTGTTCTGGAGGACCGAGCTGTACACCCCGGATTTGCCGTCGATTCCACTCGATTTCTTCTGGCAGCGGCGCCGCAGTTCGGAACTCAAAGCCACGATCAAGTTCGTAGGCTTCTACGACTACGCGAGGCTGTGGACCAGGCGCGCGCCTCCGGGACAGGCCGACATTCTCCGACTGGAGGGCGTCGGGGCCGGGCTAAGGATGAAGGTCGAACCGATCAATTTGACGCTGCAGTTCGATCAAGCGGTTGCGCTGCAAGACACCACCGCGACGAAGCGCGGCGACACCTTCGCGCATTTCTTGGTCAGTATCGGATTCTAGGAGACGGAGAAACATCATGGCCATCTCACGACGTCACAGCACAGTTTGTCGCCGCTTGGCTACGGCCCTGCTGGTCTGGGCGCTCTGTGGAACCTTGGTCTGGCCGGCCTGGGCCGTGACGATCACCGAAGTCGTCCACGGGCAGGTGGAAGTCCGCGCACCAAGGACGCAGGTGGATGGGAAAGTGCTCACGGAAATCGTGCAAGCTTCCCAGCGGGCCATCGTGCACGCCAGCGACTTCAATATCGCGCCCAATCATGTCGTCAACATCATGCAACCGGTGGGCGGCTGGATGTTGAGCCGAGTCTTCGGCCCGGCCACACAAATCGAGGGGGCTCTGAACGCCACCGGCTCCTTCATTCTGCTCAATCCCAACGGCGTCTTTATCGGTCCGAATGGCCAGGTGAACGTCGGAGGCATGTTCGCCGCGTCCACGCTCAACCTGAGCAACGCCAACTTCCTGAACGGCCTCTATCTGTTCCAAGACAGCGGCACGAACGGCGCCGTCAGAAACGCCGGATCGCTAAAGGCGGGCGTCGAAGGCCTGTACCTGTTCGCGCCGACCGTCGAAAATCAGGCGACCGGCATCATCACGAGCGCAAACGGCCATGTGACGCTGGGAGCCGGCAAGACGGCGTTTCTCTCGCATCGACCGGACGGCAAAGGCTTCTTGTCGGAAGTGACGGCGCCGGCCGACCAGGCCATCAATCTGGGTTCGCTCGTCGCCGACGGCGGCCAGGTGACCATGGCGGGACGAGTCGTCAATCAATCCGGCATCGCCAAGGCCGACAGCGTCGTCCAGCGCAACGGGCGGATCGAGTTGGTGGCGAGCGAGCAGGTGAACCTGACCGCCGGCAGCCAGACTCTGAGCCGCGGGTCCGTCGCCGGCGCCCATGGCGGCACCGTCATTGCGAAAGCGGCTACGCGAGATCAGAACGGCAACCGCACGGGGGGCAGCGTCTCGATCGCTCCCGGCGCGACGATCGACGTCACGCCGGGCGCAGGTGGCCTGGCCGGTGAGGTCTGGTTGGGAGGCACCACTGTGACGCAGACAGGTACGGTCACGGGAGCCGTACATCGGCTCATTCCGTCGACGACGGTGTTGAGTGATGCGGAACTGCTCGCCCTGCAACCCGGCGTCGCCCGTCAGGAGATCAATGTGCTCGCCATGGACGACATCGACGTCTCCACATCGGTTCCGCTCGACAGTCTTGGGCTCACCGCGGGTCAAGTAGCCATGCTGTACCTCCAGGCGGGTCGCAACTTGACGGTGACCGAAGGGAGCGCCTTCAAGTCGTTTGGCTCTCGCTGGAACATCGTCGGGAGTGCCGGGAACAACCTGACCGTGAATGCCGCCGAGGTCGCCACGGCACAGGGCAGCATCCATTTACATGCGGGCAACGATCTCGAGGTGCGCGATGGAGCCAATGCGTTCGCTCGAGTGCAAACGGCGTTGACGGGAGGGGACATCAGCCTCAATGCGGGCAGAGACGTCATTGCGCCGGGGCCGTTCGATCGCATATCTGACGGCATCAGTCTCCCCGGCGTCCACGTCGGCCTGCCCGGCAATCTGACGGTCCGCGCCGGCAACGACGTGCGAGGGCCTGCCGGCACGAGAAACCCTCGCGGGTTCGGCTTTACGGCGCAAGGCGGGACCGCCGACGTCGCGGCAGGCCGCGATATCGGGACCGAACAAGCGCCGGTCAATCTGGTGCTCGGTGGCCGTATCGACAACGGAGACGGCACCTTCACGGTTCCGCCGGTGACGGCGAATCTCAGCGCAAACCGCTCGCTGTATTTTGGTCTTGCGGAAGACTTCGGGCTGCGGGAATTCGGCTATCTCACGGCGAGTGGGTCGACAGCGCTCAATCTGAGAGCCAGGACCGGGGATATCCTGATGCAACCCGGAAAACCCACTGGTGCCTTTGACGCCTTCCGGCGCATTCTGCCCGCCAATTTTTCGGCCGAAGCGGACGAAGGCAGCATTCTCTTGGTCACGGGGACGACCCCGCTCAGCTTCTGGTCTTCGCCCACGGGCGCGATCCGGTTCGCCGCAGGCAAGGAAATCAAGGGACAAGGAGCCATCCAGCCGTTGGTCATCAATGATTCCGTATTGATTTTTGTGGGGATCCCAGGGAATCCGGGCACGCGCTGGGTGCGCATCATGAAGGACCAGGCGTTGGCCGATCCCGAACTCAAGCCATGGTTCGAGCGATATGGAGATCTCAGCTTCATCGGCAGTCCAACCGATCCTCCCGTGGGTTTTCCCTTCGGTCTCACCGGTTTTCCGCCTGAAGGACTCAGGATGAAACCGACGGAGTTAGGGCGACCGCTTGTCCCCGCCGTCCTCGCGCTGAATAAAGGGGATGTCCGAAGCCTTATCGGAAAGGATGTAACGGAGGCGGAATTGAAACAGGCTTTGGATCGACCGTCCGCCACGATAGATCCCACGGTCTCGCCGGTCAGCTTTACGACAAAGACGGAAGATATCTCAGCCCTACAATTGAACTTCCTCAGCCCCAGTTTTCTCAAACAAGTCACACTCGACTCAGGCAGGGATATCAAGGGCCTCAACGCCGATATTTCGATACCGGTCCTTCCCAACGGAGAGCCCGCAGTGCGGATTGTCGCGAAAGGGTCGATCGATCTGAACCGTGCGCCGGGCGTGAGCGCGTCCGCCCTAAGATTTCACGGCGTGGGTACGGCTCAGATGAGGGCCAACGGGAACATCGACCTTGGAAACAGCGCGGGGATTATTCACCAAAATGTGCAGGGTACGAGCCAGGAACGGAACAGCCGGAAGCAAGGCGGACTCTTGGATATCGGCGCCGGCGGCAACGTGGAAATGACCCAGTCCTTGTTGGGAACCTTCAACGGCGGAAGCATCTTCATTCATGGAGCCGATGGGGTTCGTCTCGCCGACGCGTCCGGCCGTCCCATTACGGGAGCCGTCGAAACCACGGCCCTCTTGATCGACCAGTCGGGGCAGTCGGTGTTGGCGTTGCCGAGCCAGAACGGCACGCCGGTTCCGATCGAAGCGTTCAGGACGAAGCTGGTTGTCGATGGCGGCACGCTGGCGCAGGCCCGGTTCACGGCCCAGGATGTTCACAATGGGCAGGTCGAGCTGGTCTGGAAACCGCTCTACGTCGAGCAGACCGGTCAGCTCTTGCTGGTGGGCGGTGAGCGGGTGAAACAGGGAGACACGTTCATCTTCAATCAGAAAATCGTCTCCGTCGATCTGGCGCCTGCCAAAGGCGCCGACGGCAAGGCCGTCCTGGCGGACGGCAAACCGGCGCTCGTGGACGGACTGCTGGTGATGAACGTGGGAGGGCAGTCGGTCTCCATCGTGACACCGGTCGGCGGCAAGGTAAACGTCGGGGGAAGCTCGTCGAACAAGTCGGAATCCACCGGTATCACCACGCAGCGAGGCGGGAACATCACGATTCTGGCCACGGGCAACGTGGATGTGAATCGATCCCGCATCGGCACGTTCGATACCGGGAATGTTCTCATCAAGTCCACCAACGGCACGATCAATGCCGGCAGCGGCAGCAAAGACGAACGCACGCTCTTTGTGATCGACAACACGCCGGAGCCCTCGACGTTGGCCGTGGTGCCGGGAAGCGGGATCTTTACGTGGGAGCGCGACGACCCGGACTTTTCCACCTTGCCGTTCCCTGAATTCAATACACCGCAGATGAACGCGCTCTTTGCCAGAATTACCAAACGGCGATTCCTCGGCCGGGACGCGGCGGAGCTGGAAGCGGAGTTCGCCCGCCTGTCCGAGTTACGCACGATCGAGTTCGACCAAGTCTTTGAGGACTTCATTCAGGCCCCGTTCGGGCCCGGGAGCCGCCCTCTGCAATTGGGCGACATTTCGTTGATCGCTGCCAGAAATATCGATGTGCCGCAAGCGGGTATTCGAGGCAGGCGAATCAATCTCGAGGCGGGGGAATCGCTCAATCTTCTGGGTGGCAGCATCATCGGGAAAACCACGTTCAGCGCCGCGTCGGTCACCGGCTCGCTGGGATCGTTCGCCGGCGCCGCGGCCGGTTCCGTCGGCGGGGCGTCTGTGTCGGCGGCGGGCGGCGCCGGCGGCAGCTCAGTCGGCGGATTGAGTGGCGCGACCTCGACCGTGTCGGCCACGGCGAGCAGCACGAGCAGTACCTCCGCCACGGCGACGAAGGCGGTCGAGCAGGTACAGCAGGCGACGAACGACGCGGCCGGGAACTCGAGCACCGGTCAGAACAAGCAGGTGGCCGCTAAAGATGACGACAAGAAGAAGTCCACCACGGTAGCCCAGTCCGTCAAGATGAAGCACGGCGTGATCATTCAGGTGGATGTGAAGCCGAAGGCGGGGGGATAGGGTGAAGCGTCGCTCGTATCTCGGATCAAGTTATCAGCGTTCAGCCATCAGCTCTGACCCAATACGAGATGCGCTGTGCGTCATGAAAGGAACGGATTATGGACATGAGTTCGGGTGGTGTGGCATTCGCGTTGAGCCATGCGACGCTGGAAGGCAAGATCACGATCTCGGTGCTCTTGCTTTTCTCGCTCGTCAGTTGGACAGTGATCATCAACAAGTTCCGGCAATTGGGGAAGGCGAAGAAGCGCAATAGCGTCTTCCTCGGTTTTTACTCCAAAGCCAAAGGCCCGCTGATCATCTTCAATAAGGGACCGATCGCGCAACTCCAGGGCTCGCCGATGTACGAGCTTTACTATGGAGGGTGTGAAGAGCTCAAAGTTCAGCAACAGAAATACGGGACGCTGAAGATTCCGCATCACGGCATGAGCGCCGTCCGCATCGCGCTGGAGCGAGTGCTGGGAGAGGCGGCCGTGGGGCTGGAGTCGGGCATGATCATCTTGGCGACGGCCATCAGCGGCGGCCCCTTTATCGGATTGCTCGGCACGGTCTGGGGCGTCATGGACACGTTTTCCGGCATCGGCCGCGCGCAACAGGCCACGCTGACGACGATGGCGCCGGGTGTCGCCTCGGCGCTCATCGCCACGGTCGCCGGCCTGATGGTCGCGATCCCCTCACTCTTTTGCTACAACTTCCTCATTACGAAGACCAAGACCATCACGATGGAATTGGACAACTTCGCCGCGCACCTCGAAACGGTCTTCATGACCGAGTTTCTCCGTCCCAAAGATCAATTCGAAGCGGCGGAAGAGGAATTGGAAGCGATGCGCCCCCGGAGCGCCGGAGCGGACGAAGGCGATACCATGGGCGCGGCGGCGCACTAGGGCCTGCAGCACACCTCGTGAAGCGTGAAGCGCCCGGACCAAGACAACGTGAAGCGTCGTTCGTGCGCATGAAGCGGATATATGCGGGCTGACCGCTGAAGACTGACGGCTGAACGCTTTGAGGAAGACATGAGACGTTTCTCTCGAAAGAGCCACGGAGCGGTGGCAGACATCAACATTACGCCTCTCTTGGACCTGGCCTGGGTGTTGCTCGTGATCTTCATCATCACCACCACGGCGATGGTGCAGGGCATCGAACTCAAGCTGCCGGAGTCCACGCCGCACGAGACGGAGATGGAAAGCAACACGCCGACGCTCTCGGTGAAGAAGAACGGCGATGTCTACATGGACGAAGAACGGGTGAAGCTGACGGAACTGGAAAAACTGATCCGCGATCTGAAGGCGGCCAAAGGCGGCAAACTGCCGCTCGTGCTGCGGGGCGACGCCGGCGTGGAGTACAAGCATGTAGTCGCCGTGTTGGATATCCTCCAACGCATTCCCGTCGAAGACCTAGCCATCGCCACCAAACCGCTCAATGAACCCTAAGGGACTGGCTCCGACGCAGCCGGTGCCTGTCCCGATGGTGGATCGCGCAGTCCTTGTGAAACGCCTCGTGCGTGAAGCGTAAAGAAAGACTCCCCCGGTAACTGCGCTTCACGAGATACGGGATACGGGATGCACGAGAGTCGCGTCACGAGTTAAGAGATGGCTGGTTATAGAGGGTTCGAGCAGAAAAAAAGTAAACTCGGCACGACGCTCGCGATCGTCGGGATCGTCCATCTGGCGATCGGCGGCGGGCTATACTGGGTGTCGCAGACTGAATGGGGCCAGAACCTCATCAAGGTCTATAAACTCAACGCCTTCAAGAAGGAAGAGCCGCCTCCGCCGCCTGAGAAGGAGCCGGAGCCCGAGCCGGAACCCGAGCCGCCTAAGCCCGAACCCAAGCCGCAAGAGGCGCCCCCTCCGCCACCGCCCCAAGCCGAAGCGCCGCCTCCGCCGAAAGCGAGTGACGCGCCGACCGCGCCGGTCCCGACCGACGCCAATCCCTTCGCCATCGGCAAAGGCCGCGGCAAGTTCGCCGGCTACACCGACATTCTCACCTCGATGATCCAGGCGAAGTATACGCAGCCGCCCGAACTGCCGGACGACCTGGAATATGCCGTGCTCTGCGAGTTGGTGCTCGATCCGGAGGGACGGGTGCTGCAGTACCGGCTGCTCACCTCGTCCGGCAGTCTTCTGTTCGACCAATCAGCCATGGATGCGCTGGCCAAGGTCACACAGGTCCGCCCGCCGCCGGAAGGCATGGACCATACGGTCGTTGTGAAGTTTTTTCCCCCGGCGTGATGAGTATGAAACGTGAAGCGTCTCTCGTTGTGGCAGATGCGAGAGACGCTTCACACCAGTTCCCTCGCGCTTCAGGCTTCACGCAGCACGCTTCTTCCCCTCCGTGATCGTTTCTTAACGCCCCCGTCACCGACTGTTTACGGCCTAGAGAACCCAACCTGACGATCCCGTAACCGGCCCTCTGTACAGATAGGGCCGTCACGCTGCGACGGCGTCTATAGGGGCCGGGCCAAGATTTACGCAGCCCGAATTCGCTCCTGACGCAGATGTAACGCAGGACAGGGCATAGAGAGGCCGTACAGAGCCGTGTACCCTCTCTCGCCCAATCCACGATGAAAGGAGGTGGGCGGGGGGATCGGGTCGAGGTGGACAGAAGAGGAGTCTCGATGGATACGGAATGGGGTGATGTGCTGGAGCTGGTGTGGAGTGCAGTGGAGACAGTGAGAATCGCGGTGCTCTTGGTGGTCTTCCTGATGATAATTCCCGTCGTCAGTCTGTTGATCGCCAGCGCGGGCCCCGCTCATATAGAGGAGGAATGGCAATGAAGAGTCTATTCAGTCAGGTCAAGTGGACCATCGCAGCAGCGGCCCTGTCGACGCTCGCGGTGGCCGGCCTGCCGTCACAGGCCTCGGCCCTCGGATTCAACTTTGGTGATCTGGGGTTCTTCGTGTACGGCGGCGACAACGAGCGGTATGAAAATCTCGGGACCGGCTCAACGGGAACGGTACTCGGGCCAGGGGCGTCCCAAACCACCCGCAACATCAGCGGCGATTTGTCGACCCTGAACGTAGGCGCTGCCACCGGGTTGCGCTATTCCGTAATCGGCACGTCCACGGATGGGATGTTCGCGTACTTCTCGAGCGTCAGCAATCCCATTACGTCGACCCAACAGGGAAACAGTTTCCCCGACGTGGCGGCCGGCGAATTTCTCGGTTGGGCAGCTCAGCATGCAGCGGCCACCGGCGGGGTTGCCAATCCTTTAGCGAACAACCCCGGCATCACCTCGAAGGCGGCGGTCCATTCCTTCACGAATTTTCTGACGAATACCGGTACGGTGAACGGACAGTTGGGCTTTAATACGCATGGCGCGTTGGACCAGCTGCTCCATATCTTCAAAGTCAACATTGACGGCAATACTCCGACGTATGAGCGGGTGGCGACGGCGCTGTTGACCGCCGGTGGCCAACTGACGATCCAACCGGCGGCGATTCCGGTTCCGGCCGCGGTGATTCTCTTCGGCACGGGGTTGGTCGGATTGGCGGGCATGGCTCGCCGTTCGTTCAACCGCGCAGCCTAACGACAGTCGCGCAGAGTCGAATCGTTATATTTTAACGTTGTCGAATTGAACCTAAAGGAGTGACTATCATGCGATCAATGAAAACATCCGTCGCGATCCTTGCCGGACTGGCGTCGATCGCGGGTGTGGCGGTCTCTGCCGAAGCCCAGACGGCGCTCAATGTGGCCGGCGCCTCCGCCGCGAAGCCCTTCGTCGAAGAAACCCCGATCACGCTTTGCAACAATCCGACCGGCCCGGCTCCGACGCAAGTGCCCGGGGCCATCGCTCCCCGCATTTTCATGAACGGGACGCTCGGCCCGGCGGGCAATCGCCTGGCGAATTCCAATTTCATTACGTGGCTGTGCGAGGCCACGAACGCCAACGTCGGGTTGCCCTCGATCGTGGTCCGTTATCGCGCCTCCGGCTCCTCTGCCGGCATCGATAAGGTCAATGCGTTCCCGACCGTCAACAACGACGGCGTCACCCCGAACGCGGCGGCCCGCGAGGAATATGTCCTGGAAAATCCCGCCGCCTGTGGTGCGCCCACCACCGAGACCGATGGGCTCGGCCGCACCAGAACGTTCTATCCGAGCTGCACTCAGTTTAGCCCGGTCCCAACCAGCAATCCAGCTGGCGCCCTCGTGGTGAACCTGGGCGTGTCGGACGTGAACGCGAGTTCCTTCGGGCAGACTTCGGCAGGCTGGAACGGTGGTGTCTTGCAAGGACCGATCGTCGTCGGCCCTCGGGCGGACGGGAACATCACCTATAGCCGTCCTGTCGTCGTGCCCTTTGCCATCGTGCTGGGTGCGAACGTGAAGTCGATTAATCCGGCGACCGGCTCCGTGATCGGTCCGGTTCGGAACCTCACCCAACTGCAAGTGGAGGCGATCTTCTCCCGCAACGTGACGCGCTGGAACCAACTCAATAGCATCGGCGCCGACACGAACGGCGACGGCATCGTGAATGCCTCCGACAACCAGACCATCGTTCTGTGCACCCGCCGCGCCGGCTCCGGCACCAAGGCGGCGTTCGACCAGACCTTGATGAAGGATGCGAATGAGCACACGGGCCAGTCTCCGGTGAACAGCGCCAGCTTCAACCTGACGCTTGGCACGCCGGCCACGCCGACCGCTGGTCCGACGACGTTGTCCGGCATCGCCAACGGGGACGTCAAGGACTGCATCCAGGGCAATCCCACCCCGACGATTCCCGGCAGTGATCCGTTCCCGTTCCCCGGTGCGCGTCCGGCCCATCCGAATGCCGCCGCGTACATGGAAGCGGAGCAGGCGGCGACCGTTCCACCTTCTGCCGGCTATGTCGTCTCGGTCGATGGCGGCAAGGCGCTCCGGAACGACAGCACGAGCGGCCATGTGCCGCCGGCTGCCGAAGGGGCCTATCTCGGGAATGAGAAGGAAAACGTGCGTTGCGGCAAGTTCCAATATTGGGTGTTCGAAGCGTTCACCACCCGCAATGTGCCTGCGGCGGTCGGCGCCGAATCGACCCTGATCACCGCGTTTCTCACGCAGTCGGAATCACCCGGCATCATCAACAATCTGCCGAACGTCGGCCGTTACTGGGTTTCTCCACAGGAGATGCACGTGACGAAGAATGCCGATAAGGGGCCGGTCAACTGGAAGGCCAGTGCAGCCGGCATTCCGGCCTGCTTGAGCGCCGTGAACGATCAGCCGTAACGGCCCTGTGAGTGGATCAGGTCCCGGCTTTCCGGGACCTGATCGCTCGATCGTCAAGGAGTCTACATATGACGTGGTTCAAATACATGACAGTGACGACCGGTCTCTTCCTCATGCTGGCGTTCTGGGTCACGGCTGTGCCGGTCCAAGCGGCGATCGTGACGCAGCTCGACTTCACCAGCGGTTCGGTGGCGCTCAAGAGCGGAAGCACCACGATTCTCTCTTCCAATTTCACGCAGAACGGGCAGATCGTCATGGGGCAGTATCAACCGCTGCCGAACGTGATCGCGCCCATTGCGCTGGGACCCTACACCTTCTCGATCTTCACCAGCGGTCCGAATCCCTTTCCGAGCGGCAATACCAGCGGCGCGGCGATCACCGCCGACCTGACCGCGCTGTCTGCCGGATTGACCGGACCGTTCCTGCCTCCCGCGCCGGGCCTGACTATGAACATCGGCGGCAACGCGGCGGGGACCTTCGACGCGTTGACCAACGCCTTCACCGGGTTGACCTGGAACCATGCCCTGACCGGCATCTCCGGGCTGCCGACCGGGTGGAATCAGTATTCGCTGCAATTCACCTTGAACGGCACGGCGCAATTGGCGGCGGTGCCGCTGCCGGGAGCGGCCCTGTTCTTCCTGAGCGGGCTTTCCGGACTCACCCTGCTGCGGAAACGCTTCGCCCTCTAGTCGCAGCAGCCACCCTGGTGGCCGGCGCTCACCGCCGGCCACCTCTCACGAGAGACGTTCCTCCCACTGCGAGGTGAGTTATGAAGTGTATGCGTGCGGCAGGCTTCCTTTATGCGATGGTCTTCGCTCTGCTGGCCTGGTCGACCCTCACGGCGCAGGCGGCTCCCGTCACGTTCGACGTTCAGAACGGGACCCAGAGCGGATTTCAGTACAGTGTGATTCACAGCGCCGACGCGCTGACGCACACGATCGACGGCATCAACTACTATGGGGCCGGTGCGTTCGGTCCTTCGCTCTACGGAACGCAGATGACCGGTTCGTTGTCCGGAGATCTGGGCACCGTCGGCACGCAGCTCCAATTCACAGGGATCAACGGGATCTTAATCACCAACAACGGCTACACGTTTGCGATCACCGGAGGCAGTCTGATCCGCGAAACGGTCGGGGCCAATCAGCATGCGTTCGGAACGTTGACGTACACGCTGACAGGATCGGGCGGAGGACCAGGCAGCGCCGGCACGTTCCATTTCCATCCGCAGCAGTTCGCGGGATTGCCGGGGCCCAACAGCCTCAATCCGACGGCCTTGTATCTGTGGGGCAACAATTGGAATAACGGTGTCGATCCCTTGCCTGGCGCCGGACGCCTCGGCATCGATCTGCACGCGGTGGCTGCGGTGCCGCTGCCGGGAGCGCTGCCGTTGTTTGGGACAGGACTCGTTTTGTTGATCGGGATGATGCGGCGGCCGGTTTAAACGCCAGCAGCCTGGGACGGGAAATGAGAGCCCATCTTTTGACCCCATGCGGGTCGGGAGGTGGGCTTTTCCGTTTTTCAAATCGTAATCAGAAGTAGGCCGCAACTTAATGATCCCGTAACAATTCCGAAACAGCGCGATCACTACGATCCACCCATCAACTTTTGACCGTCGGGCCGCGCGGCGCCCCGACAGAAAGGATGGGCGAGATGCGTATCGTGACGAGTGTGCTGGCGATGGGAGCTCTGTTGATCGGATTGACGTCGGTCGGTGTGCCGGATGCGAAGGCCGCGTTGGTGACGCAAGTGGAGTTTACGGGGGGCGCGGTCAGTTGGGATGGGCGCTATGAACGGAAGTTGGAGCGGCTGTTCGATCGCGAAGGCACGATCAAGATGGGCGAGTATCAGGGCTGGTCCGACATTGTCGACCCGATCGGCCGCCGCGGAAAGAGCTTCAGCCTGTTCACCAGCGGCGTCTTCGGCGCGCCGGCTCCCTCGGCGACTATTCATGGCAACTCGATTACCCTTGATCTGTCGTCGCTCTTCTTCGGCATGCGGCACGGGGATGAATTGCGGGCCTGGAATATCGGCGGCAAGGCCACCGGCCTGTTCAATCCGGAGACGTCGGAATTCTGCCTCTCCTGGAAGAATCTGTTCAACGACAAAGGCAGGCACAGCTTCCGCGAGAACGTCGGGACGTTCTTCCTCCAAGGCACGGCGCTCGTCGGCACTCCGGCGGCCGTCGCCATTCCCGCGAGTGTATTCCTGTACGGCACCGGCCTCTTCGGGGTCGGCTCCTGGACCTGGTTGAAGCGCCGCCGGCAGCAGCTCCCGATGGCCGCTTAATGATGTCGGATGCGCAACCATCACTGCCGTAACCGGGACAAGGCTCTTGTCCCGGTTACGTGGATGGGGCGTTTGACGAACGACACGTTTCGCGTGGAGTGGAGGCAGAAATGCTAGAGGCCCGGGACGAAACAGAACTGACGATCCTGTGGGCCGGTGGCCGCCGCCCACAGAGACACGAAGCGCCCGACTTCCGCTCTGAGTCTCAGGCAGGCCCAGTCGGCATCGAGCGGAAGTCCGTAGCTGAAGCGGGTGACGGACGCCGGCAAGACCGCCAAGGCGGACCAGGTCGGATGCACCGAACTGTTGACTTCGATACGGGTAGAAGCGGTGGGAGCGCTGGTCGATGCCGTCCATACCACATCGAAACCCGAGGGCTTGGGGGTGAAGATGATCCGTTCCGGCTCGAACAAGATGGTCGAGGCGACGATCGGTTGCGAGATGGTCGTCACGCGCGCGGGACGGTAGCAGAGCTGTCGGTCGTCGGACCCCGACGCACGAGTCCAAGGCGACACCAGCGAGTCTTGCTCCGCGCGGACTCGATAACAGACCCACTCGGCCTCCGATAGTTGGAACGTCGCTAGCCGAGTCATGCCCGGAGCCTCGACGGTGAGCGTCGTCCACGCGGGAGTGAGGGACGAAGACATCTCCACCCGGTGCGACACCATCGGCTGATTTCGATCCACCCAAAGGAGTTGCACGCCGGGGACCCGCACCGTGAGCGTGAAGAGAACCGGCTCCGACAGGGGACTCGATGATGCCGGCTCGGCAATACCCGCCAGTTCGAACGGCAGAATCGGCGATCGCTCGCTTTCGTTCCCGCTGCGGTCGTAGGCCGTGATCGCGCCGAACCACCGGCCGTTGAACCGCACATCCACATCCGAGCAGCGAATGCTGGTGCGGTTCCCGATATCCTTGACGAGATGGAGTTGGCTCGCGAGCCTGCCGAGATACAACCGGTATCCAGCCAAATCCGATTCCGGATTGGCATTCCAGGAAAAGGTACAGTCGCCTTGCAACGGGGCGCCGGCGGTTTCCATGGGTCCTGCCGCGGCTGTCCAGGCCAGCAGCGTGGCGGCGACGAGATGTGTCCAGGTCGATCTTGCGCGCATGATCTTCACTCCCTCGACGTTCGCTATGGCTCAGCCACAGGGGGGCTGCCTGAACAGGAACGTCCCGGAGGCGATTGATCCCCCCCGTCAGGCCGGTGCAGCGCAAAGAGCTGCCCCGGGCCGGGCAGCGGGGGTAGGCGGCCACATGCATCGGAGACCTCGGCTGCGGCTCGTTGCCTCGCCTCCCGCCGCGCCGTCAGCTTCGCCAAGCGATCCCTCAACTCCTCGAACTCGACGACCGCACGTCCGCCCGGCGATCCGGGGCCGATTGAGAGGAAGTCCTCGTCTGCCGCGATTTGTCGCGCCAACCCGGCGAGCGCCTGCTCGGAGACCTTTCCTTTCAAGTCGTCCACCATCTCCGGTGTCGCGCCGAACAACTGAAAGCGGACCGACCCGGAGGCATGCCGGTGGTACCGCTTGGTTCGGCCGTCCCAGCGTTCTAATTCAAGCGTCGCCAAGAGCCCATAGTCGTAGCGCAGAGGTATCGCCGGCTCGAGCAGGAACATGGAGAAGCCGATCAGGGCGCCCTTGGCTGCCGTCGCTCCGCGATGGCTGTCGATGAACTCTTCGATCTGCGCCCGGGCGACGATCGTGCCGGCCTGTCGATGGGAGCGCGCCGCGCCGGCATCGGACTGCGTCGAAAACCGTCCGCTGTCGGCGAGTATGGTTAGGAGCTGCCGTTCCGCTTCCTGGGTGCGCAGCTCGCGGACACCGTTTCGCACGATGTGCACGCGATCGAGCACGAGGGACAACCGGCTGCCCGGCGCCGTCGAGGACCGGACCTGTGAAAGTTCCTCCGGTTCGGCAAGCTCAATCCAATGGGAACAGCCTGTGAGCCCCATGAGGAGCCCCACAAGACAGCTCAACGACTTCAACGATTTACGGACAACGTTCGGACGGGTCGTCATGATCGCTGGACGCAATCTGGTAGGAGTCGGTTACAGCTGTCCCTCCTAGGCTGTAAACAAATCGTTAACTTAGTCCAACATCTATCAACGGGCGTCATGACGATGAGGCTCACATAGGCTTTTCCCGTCCGCAACAGGACCTTAACGATCCTGTAATGGTGCGCCCGTATAGTCTGGACCTCTTGCGCGCCTGCCTCGGGGAGGGGTTCCCCTTGTCACAAGGCCGGGAGTCGTTATGCTGTTTGCGCTTGCCGTGACCCTGTCCGTCGCCGCCCTCATCGCCTTCGTCGCCGATCCAGCGCTCGGCGTCATGCTGCTGTTCATCGCCAAGCCGATCGTCGACGCAAATTGGGGCGCGGTGTTGTTCCTCGGAATGCCGTTGACACAAGTGGTTGCCGGTCTGGTTCCGCTGTGCATGCTCTTGCACATGGGTATCGCCAAGCCCGAGGCTTCCTTGTCACGAATGCCACTGAAGTGGTTGTGGCTCGCCTACGCGGGATATCTTTCCTCCAGCGTGTGGCTCACGATCGGGCAAGGTGATCCCTGGTTAGGGGCGAACGTGACACTGAGGACGGTGAACGGTTTGACAGGGTTTTACATGGTGCAGGCGTTCTGCCGCGACGGCCGTCGCCTCAAACAGTTTCTGTATGCTCTGGTGCTCGCCGGATTATTTCCGATCGGCGTCGGCCTGTATCAGCTGGCCACCGGCGTCACCTGGCGAGTAGAGTTCCAGGAAATTGAGGGACTGATGCGCAACGTCGGCCTTTACCATGACGTGATCATGGTCCGCCATGTTGCGTTTCAAACGGCGCTTGCAGTTCTCCTAATCGGCGCGGTTGCACCGCCCCCGTCGCGTTCGATCCGTGTGATCGGCCTTCTGTACCTTGCCGCCACGATCGCGGTGATGTTCAAGGCCTACAGCAAGGCGGGATTCGTGATTCTCGCCCTCTGGGCGCTGTCCTGGACGATCTTGCAGCGGAAGACCCGTACCCTCATGCTGTTGCTCCTCGCCACGGCGCTAGGAGGGGCGTATCTGGCTACGAGCATCACGGGGGATTTGGCCACGATTTTTCAGAAAGAACTGGGATTTCTCGGTGGTCAGGTCGAGGCCGATCGGACGCTGAATGGTCGGTGGTATTTGTGGCAAGAAATGATCGCCGACTGGAGCAGCACGCCTTGGCTTGGTCGTCTCTTCGGTAGCGGAAGAGTCGGGCTTGGGGCGCACAACGACTATTTACAGATCCTCTTTCACGGAGGGCTGGTCGGCCTCGTGTTGTACATCACGCTGCTGAGTGCGGTCTGCGCGAGAATCATAGGGAACCTCCGGCGCCGTGTCGATCCGCTTGCCGTGGCGGCGCTGATGGTATTCCTCTCCTGGGTGGTCGATACCATTGGATTGGTGCCGAGCGCCTATTCCGGTTATCAGTGGTTTGTGTGGGGCATCATCGGTTTGAGTTTACGCGTGCGCGAAGACGAGCAACGCCAAGGGCTGTCCCACGAGCTCGTCCAGAGCGTCGCCCCCGATTCTTCTTTAGGCGCTGCGATCAGTCCACGGCGATTCCCTTTGGTGGCGCAATGATCCTTCGTATCCGACTCGCAAGCCAACGGCTGGTGACCGTGTTGATACTGTGCACGGTGGGACTGTTCGGTCTGCTGTTTGGGGCACAGGCGGTGAAGGCCAAATCCTTTGCCGGCAAGTTTGCCATGCTGGACGCGGACATTCCGGAATGGGCAGACCCCGCCACCATCGATCAAACGCTGGCCCGGCTCAAGGCCTCGGGATTCAACGTCTATATGCCCACGGTCTGGCAGGGTCGCGGTACCGCCTGGCCATCAAAATATGCCCCGATGGACGCTCAGCTTCGAACCCGACAGAAGCCCGGGTTTGATGTATTCAAATATCTGATCGACAAAGCGCATGCGCTGGGCATCGAGGTGCATCCCTGGTTCACTTTGGCGTTCCGCCAAGGCAACTTGTTTCCGGAGTTCGCTCCCCCAGGCACGCCTCCCGACGCCTTCGATGTTCACAATGAGGAATTTCGGCGTCTCATAGCCAATCTAGTTGGCGAAGTCGCCGACCACTACGACATCGATGGGATCAACCTCGATTACGTTCGGACGATGGGATTGTGTTCAAGCGACTCGTGTAAAGTGGAGTATAGCCGACGCTATGGCCGAAGCCTTTCGGTCGATTCCGCGCTGTTTACGATGACGTTCGGGAAGGCCACTCCCGTGGGAGAATTTCAGACTTCCGATGTCACTCAGATGGTTCGGCTGTCTGTGCAAGCAGCTCGACGAACCAAGCCGGGCTTGTTCGTCAGTGTCGATGCCATTCCGTTGCAAGCCGGTCCGGAGCAAGGGCAGGCGAGCATCCAGTGGGTGAACGAAGGGCTGATCGACTCTGTCTTTCGCATGGACTATTTTCCGAAGATCAATGTGGCGGTTACCGAATCCATCCGGGCCCAACTGAACAATCCAGATGCGCTCACGATGCTGATCAGCAACATGTCCACAGAGGAGGAGCTTGTCTCGCCGGATCAACCTCGCTTCCCTCGTTCAGGCGCCTGGCTGGCCTCCACAACGTCAGCTGTTCAATCCCGTTGGCCCAACACGGGAATGGCCGTGTATTTCTACAAATATCTGTCCGATGAACAGGGCGCGGCGCTGGTAACGGGACCGTTCCGTCAACGGCTGGAAGCTCCTGAAAGGCCCATAGGCATCACCGTGCAATGAGGGCCGCTATGCCAGATGTGCGCGCAGTTGCCGACGTTGAGGTGAAGCAGGAACATGTGTCGTCACCATTAATCCCCCGGACTCGCGCCACACGGGCTCTGTTCGGCCTGGTCGTGATGGCCCTGGCGACAGCCGCCACTTTCGGCATCTTGGAACTCGGGCTTCGCCTGTTGGTCCCCCAGTCGATCATGCCCCGCTATGTGGAAGCCAGTTCTTATGGAATCAGAAAGAACATCGGCCACGTCCGAGGGGAGATGATCACGGCTGATTTTCGGCATGAGTTCTCAACCAATTCGCAGGGATTTCGGGGGCAAGTTGAATACGCCGTCGAAAAACCGCAGGGGACGTTCCGAGTCATCGTTCTGGGAGACTCCGTGACGCTTGGACACGGAGTCAAAGATAACGAAACGTTCTCGGCGGTGGCCGAGCGGAAGCTGAATCAGCGTCGTCCTGTCGAGGTCATCAATATGGGGGTGTCAGGGTTCGGTACGGCTGAGGAGTTGATTCAGCTCGAGGAAGTCGGCCTGAGATACCAGCCGGATCTCGTGGTGCTGGCCTACTTTCCCAACGATCCTTACAACAACGTGGTGTCGGGATTGTTTACCGTCCGGCGCGACGGACTGGAGCGCGCGACGCCCTCCTTCACGCCCGCGCTTTACGTTCGGGACCATCTTTCGGCGATACCGGGCTATTCGTTCTTGTGCCAACAATCGCACCTGCTGAATTTCGTCCGTGCCAGACTTTCCGCCTTCTTCATGGATCGCCTGGGGCGACAGTATCAGACGAGCACGGAGATTCGTTCCGAACTGACGCCCGGTGAACGACTGTTGACGGAGGCAGTGCTCCGGGACGTCTATCGATCCACGTGGGTCGAACGAGGCCTCCCGCTAGTCGTCTTGAATATCCCTGTTGTGCTTGAGGGCCGGGTTATTCAGAACTTTCCGGTTCAACGGCTTGCCGAATCAGGCGACCTCGTCGAAGTCGTCGATGTCAGTCGATCAGTGTATCAGGGACGATCGCTGCAGGATTTGTCCTATCAGCATGATTCCCATCCCAAGCCGCAAGCCCACCGCTTGATAGGTGAAGAACTGGCCGGTGCGATCGAACGGATCATCGAACGTCTGCCGAAGCCGATGGAGAATCGAACGAAAGGCTTATAGCCGTCGGCGGTCGACGAGCCAAGGCAGCATCGCGATGGAACAAGTCGTTGAGCATATGACGAAGCTGGACGGACGGCATCGCACGGCTTCGATTACCATATTGAGCGGCACGACCTGGGTGCTGATGACCACGGGGCTGGGGATCGGGCTCAATTTCCTGTTTACGCTTGGTCTGGCGCGGTACTTGGGAGCCGACGACTTCGGGTTGTTTGCTATCGGCCTAGCCGCGTTCAACATTGCGTCCGTGCTGGCCACAGCGGGGGCGGATAGCGCCGCGCTGCGATACCTTCCCGCGCTGGTCTCCCATAGTTTGTCCGGGACTTTCTGGCCGACTGTGCGGCTGGTCTTGGCCTATGTGTTCGTTGTCGGGCTTATCTTTGGCGGGGGACTCTATGCCTTCCGGACGGTCCTCGCCGATCAGGTATTTCACGAGAGTCGATTGACCGCCGTTTTCGCGGGGTTCGCCGCAGCGGTGCCCCTCTTTGCCCTCGGTACGGTGCTGATCGCGATTCTCCAATCGTTGCATATCGTCGGTTGGAGGCTGGCGGTCCGGTACATCTGTGAGCCGTTCGCCAAGGTCGGCGTTGCCGTCTTGCTCATATGGATGGGGTGGGGGCTCGCTGGGGCACTCACGGGGTTCGTCCTGGCCTTGGCGCTGACGGCGTTGTTGGCGTTCTTGCCCCTGCGCAAGTACGTCACCAGGGCGAATGAGCCGTCGGCGGTGTCTCCTCGCGCCTTGATTGGGTTCTCACTGCCGCTGTTGTTGGCACTGGTGTGCTCCAGCATCGGCAACCGCTCGGACATTCTCTTGCTGGGGTACTTTGCCCAGCCAAGTACCGTGGGTTTGTACAGCGCGGCCTTTCAAGCGGCGTCGGTATTCGCCCTCGTGGTCCAATCGTTTGAGTCCATTCTTCAGCCTGTGTATTCACAACGCATCGCCATGGCGGACCGCACCGGCCTCGAACGGGACTTTCAGAACATGATGCGATGGATCGGTATGGTGGTCATTCCGCTGTTCGTGGTCATCAGCCTTTGCGGTAGACCGCTGCTGTCGCTCTATGGCGAGGAATACACGAAGGGACTGTCGTGCCTGATTGCCTTGGCCTTCGGGCAGTGCTTCAACAGTCTTTCGGCTCCGGCCCACGGCCTGCTGGTCCTTGCGGGGTACTCGCGGCTGGTGATGTGGAACAGCGTCATCGTCGCGCTCCTCCAAATAGGTTTGAATGTCGTGCTCATTCCCGACTACGGCATTCTCGGAGCGGCGATTGCGACCGGTTTAGGGCTGATGCTGGTAAACATTCTTCGGTTAATCCAAGTCCGAAGACTCCTGGGTATTCAACCAGTCGATCCTTGGTCATGGAAGATCATTGCCGCCGCCGGGATCGCTCTCGCGATGGTGTCCCTCTTGCGCGGGTGGCTGGAGCATGTGGGGCTGCTAACCGGAGCATTCGCGATCGTCTACCTCATGGCGCTGTGGATCATTGGGTTACATAAGGAAGACCAAGAAGTCTTACTGGAATTGGCGGTCAAATGGAGATTCCGCGCACGAGCTTCGATCGGAGCCCAAGGAGTGTGAGATGGCTTTGGAAGGTATAAGACTCAACACCGACGACCCCTCACTCGTCTCAGTGAGAGAGGCAGCCGTTGTCCGCGAGACTGATCTTCGTGAAGATTCGTACATGGACGAATGTCTGAGCGGCCGGCGATTGTACGGCGACGATTTTGTAATGAAAGAACTCGAACACTGGTTCTTGGAGGAAGCGGAAGGGTTCGCCAACCTCGGCGCCAAAAACCGCCTCAATTATAGGTATGAGTATCATGCGTTGAACGTCGCCCATGGGTACCAGTATCTTCCGGCGGGACCGCATAACCGGGTCTTGAGTATTGGAGGCGCTTACGGCGACGAGTTATACCCACTACGGCACCGGATCTCACGCGTCACGATCCTTGAGCCGTCGAATTCTTTCGTCATCGACCATGGAGATGGTCCACTCGTCGAGTACGTCAAGCCGGCAGTATCCGGGATCATGCCGTTTGACAATGAGTCGTTCGACTTGGCGACGTGTTTTGGCTGTCTCCACCACATTCCCAACGTCAGCACCGTCGTTCGGGAATTGTTCCGCTGCTTGACCCCTTCCGGTTACGCTCTTATCCGCGAGCCCATTGTGTCCATGGGAGATTGGCGCGTTCCTCGACCCGGTCTGACCAAACACGAGCGGGGCATTCCACTGCAGCTCTTTCGGCACATCGTAACCACCGCTGGCTTCATCATCCGGAAAGAAACCCCCTGCGTGTTCCCGGCGATTCCCCGATTGGGTGTTCTCTTGGGACGGTATGTATACAACTCTGCGACCGTGGTGAGACTGGATGCGCTCCTCTCTCGACTCTTTCTTTCGAACTACCTGTATCACTCTTCCGAATGGATCAAGAAATTCAAACCTCAAGCGGTCGCGCTGGTACTTCAAAAGCCGGCCAAGCCATACGGTTGATCCGCGATGGGATTCCGTCAATTCACCAACTCCCTCCAGCAGATCGCGGCCAACCCGCATGTTTCCACGACGAAAGGAGTGGCCAGGCATCTACATTGGCAAGTGCGAAGGATGTTCAATCTGTTTCCCTTCCGCCAGCGGCTGGCAGGCTCGAAGATCATCGCCGCCCATCCTCGCTGTGCTGTATCGGCGCTGATCTACAGTCAGGGGCTGTACGATTACAACAACATGCGCTTGGTCCAATGGCTGTTGCAGGACGGGGGCACCTTCTTCGATATTGGCGCGAACATCGGCGCCTACACGCTGTTGGCCTCCGAGCAAGGCAAGGCGGAGGTGTTCGCGTTCGAGCCTCATCCACAGACCTTCCGGTTGTTGGCCGCCAACGTCCGGATCAACGTTCGGCAGAACGTCCATCTGTTTCAAGTGGCGTTGAGCCAGCATGACGGAAGCGTGTGCCTGACCGACGGCTACGGAAGTTCCGTCAACCATATCAGCCGTGAGCGTCACCAGGGCACCGTTGAGGTGTTCTCGGGTCGAGTGGAATCGATCTGCGACCGGTATGGGGTCGTCCCCAGCGTCGTCAAGCTCGATGTCGAAGGGCATGAGTTCGAGGTGCTGAGCGGATTCGGTCCCTATTTGGGCCGCATCGACGTGTTGTTGATCGAGATGAACGGGCTGTCCGACGAACGAGGCGCCGGAATTCCGGCCATCCATCGGCTGCTCACGGAGGCGCGACTTCGCGGACCCTGGCGCTGTGGCTACGATCGGTTCTGCCTTGAGCCGTCCGGAGGAGCCGAACGCGAGGACTCTGTCTATCTGTCTCACTCTAAACTGTCGGCGTTGCGCGAGGCGGGGTGGCGAGTGGTGGAGCAAGCATGAAACTCGCGGTCGTGACCAATATCCTCGCGCCCTATCGTGTCCCCCTGTTTTCTGAGATGGCGCGACAGGTGGACGACTTGACCGTCTTGTTGATGGCCCGACAGGAAGAAAACCGGCAGTGGCGGATCGAGACCGTACCGTTCAAGACGGAAGTGCTGCCTGGTGTGCATTTGAAGCCGCCTGGGGCGGAGATTGCGTTGCACTGGAACTACGGCGTCTTGTCCGCCCTGCGACGGTTGAACCCCGACGTGATCATGAGTGGCGGGTTCGCGCCAGCCAACATCGAAGCATTCCTGTATTGCCGACTGTTTCGAAAAGCCTATGTGGGGTGGGGCGAGTTCACGTTGCGAGATAATGCGCGTTCTTCGCTTGTTCGGCGCCTGCTGCGGCGATGGATGACCCGGGGATCGGCCGGTTCCATCGCCTCGTCCACCGAGGCGCGCGACGCCTTTCTGTACTACGGCGCGCCGGCGCAGTCCATGCTGACGTCGCTCATGCCGATCGACGTCGAATGGTTCTCTCGAGAGACGACCGCTTATCGACTCACGGCCGAGTCTCGTGCACGCCGTCTGGCCTTATCACATCCCGTGATCTTATCGGTCGGCCGTTTGACCGATGCGAAAGGTATGCGCGACCTCTTGTGTGTCTACGAGGAGGTGATCCGTCGCCGGCCGGAGGTGTCGCTCGTGATCGTCGGCGACGGCCCAGATCGTGCCGCGTATGAGACTTGGGTACAGGAGCGGCACCTTCGGCATGTGTATTTCGCAGGATATATCCCTCAAGAACAGTTGCCTCAATTCCTGGCCCTCGCAGACCTCTTTGTGTTTCCCACCAGAGCCGACACCTACGGAGCCGTGCTCGCGGAGGCGATGGCGGCGGCAGTGCCCGTGGCTGCGTCCATCTTTGCCGCGGCAACGGGGGATCTCGTGGAAGACGGCGTGAATGGGGTTCGGATCATTCCGACGCTGCATGCCGTGTCCGCCGAACGTATTCTGGAAGTACTGGACTTGCCGGAAGAGGAGCGCGCCGCCATGGGGCAGGCGGGCTACCGTGCCGTCCACCGGACGAACATCGTGGACTCGGCGGCGGCTATGGTGCGATTTCTATCCGGGCTAACGCCGACGCCGTCGTCCCCGAGCGTCGCGAACACCCGGAGCCTCTCCTCGTCCAAGGAGGCAGTGGGATGAGCCATCGCCCGCGTCTCTTGATCATCGGGCCGACGCCGCCGCCCTATCATGGTGTCGCGGTGGCGATCGAGACGCTGCTGAACTCGCGTCTGAGCGAGGCCTTTGATGTCGCGCATCTGGAGTTGGCCGACCGCCGCGGGATCGGCCACGTCAACAAACCGGACCTACATGACGTGTGGCTGTTTCTCCGGCAATGGTTGCGCCTCTTGCGGCTCCTCATCACGCACCGTCCGCATGCGGTGTATGTGGTCCTCTCTCAGACCACGATCGGGTTCGTGCGCGACAGCTTGTTGCTGTGGCCTGCGGCGCTGAGCGGCGCACGGATCGTCCTGCACCTGCACGGCGGGGCGCTCCGATCTTGGTACGAGTCCCGCTGGCCTCCCATGCGAGCGTACGTGCGCGCGGTGATGAGCATGGTATCCAAAATGATCGTCCTCGGGGAATCCTTGCGCGAGACGGTGGCCGGCTTGCTTCCGGACGACCGGATCGCCGTGGTGCCGAACGGCGTCGAGATTCCGTGGGAGGAACCGGCGCATGAGTTGCCCTGCGGGACCAGGCCGTGGCGCGTCCTGCATTTGAATACCTTGAACCGCATGAAGGGCACGCTCGTCTTGTTGGCGGCGATTCCCACCGTGCTTCGCCATCGAAAAGACGTCGCATTCGTCTTTGCCGGAAGTTGGTCGCACCCGCTGCACCGGGAGGTCGCCGAATGGTACATCCGGCAGCATCGACTCGATCCCTATGTGACGTTTCTGGGAGAGGTCACAGGCTCGGACAAAGCGGCCTGCCTGGAGGACGCCGACATATTCGTCTTTCCGGGCATCCAGCAGGAAGGTCAGCCGCTGGTGGTACTGGAAGCGATGGCCGCCGGGTTGCCTATCGTGTATACGAACCAAGGGTGTCTTCGGGAAACGGTGGTCAACGGCGAATGCGGCGTCGAGGTCTATACGAACGATCCGTACGATCTCGCCGTTCGGATCTGCGCGCTCCTCGATCACCCGGAGGATCAGCGGCAGTTCGGGCGGAATGCCCGCCGTCGCTGCCAGTTGCACTATGAAAAATCTCGTCATATCGACCGGATGATCAGCACGCTCGAAGAGGTGCTTGCAGACCATTCGTCCCGACGCACGGCGTCGGTCCGCGCCTCCGACACACCCTGACCCTCGCCCCCGCGGCCCGCCCCTGATCACGTTTTAACAATTCGTTAACAGAAACTTGAGACAGCCGTGGCCACTCGGATGTGGTGAACCAGTAGACTTGGCCACCCACATCGAGAACACGAGGCCCGCCATGCTGCTCCAAGACGAACTGCCGAAACCCGCCGCCATGTCTCACGTCCGCATTCTCGGGATCTCCGTGCATATGGTGCAGATCCCCGAGGTGGTCTCGCTGATGACGGCGTGGGCCGCCCGCAGAGAAGAACGCCCGCGTTGGATCGTCGTCGCCGACATGCACGCCATCTTCGAGGCGCACAAGCGACCAGATTTTCGCGCGATGATCGCCGCGGCCGATCTCACCGTGCCCGACGGGATTTCATTGATCAAGGTGGCGCGGCGCAAAGGCGTTCCGCTGCGCACACGGGTGGCGGGCACCGATCTGATGAAGGCGTTTTTCCGCCGGACCCAAGGCACGGAGCTGGCCCACTACTTTTATGGGGACACGACGGATACGTTGGCGCGACTCGGCGCTAATGTCCGGGCGGAATTTCCGGGTACGAACATCGTCGGCAGTTGCTCGCCGCCGTTTCGTCCGTTGACGGCGGAGGAGGACGACGTGATGGTGAAGGCGATCAATGACGCGCGACCGGACGTGTTGTGGGTCGGTTTGGGGCTGCCCAAACAGGAGCGATGGATTTTCGAACATCTCGATCGGCTGGACGTTCCGTTGGTGTTGGGCGTCGGCGCCGCCTTCAAGTTCCTCGCGGGCACCGTGCAGCGCGCGCCGGCTTGGGTCGGCGAACTCGGGCTGGAGTGGCTGTGGCGCTTTGCGCATGAGCCGCGACGGCTCTGGAAACGTGTGATGGTCGAAGGCCCGCAATTCGTCGGGTTGGTGGCGATGGACCTGTCCGGTTGGAAAAAGTTCTCTTGAGGCGTCATGGGACAAATGCACGAAATGGACTTGTCACTGTCTTCCGCCGGGCCTGCGCGGTCGGCCGCCGGGTCGCATCCCTCGCCGGCGGCGCTCATCCGCAGCGGTGGGGCCCTGTGGGCCGGCGCCGGCTTGGCGATTCTGCTGCTCGGCTTCGCCTATTGGGACAGCCTGGTCTATCTCGTCCAGCAATGGACGGACGACGACAACTATAGCTACGGATTCTTCATTCCTCTGATCGTCGGGTACCTGATCTGGCTGCGGCGCGACCGGATCGTGGCCGCGGGTATCGCTCCATCCTGGTGGGGAGCCGCGCTCGTCGGACTGGGCGCGGCCTTGTATGTCGTCGGCGAACTGGCGACCTTGATGGTCGTGCTGCACGCGTCGTTCTGGCTCGCCCTGCTCGGTTTGGTGCTGGCTGTGCTCGGCCCACGAGCGACCCGGCAGATCGCCTTTCCCCTCGGATATCTGCTGACGATGTTTCCACTTCCGCAGTTGCTCCAGCAGAATCTGTCGTCCCAGCTGCAGTTGCTGTCGTCGTCGTTCGGGGTGGGATGCCTGCAGCTCATCGGCGTGACGGCATTTCGCGAGGGAAACGTCATCGATCTCGGCCCGATCCAGCTGCAGGTGGTCGAAGCCTGCAGCGGACTTCGTTATCTGTTCCCGCTCATCTCGCTGGCGCTGCTCTGCAGCTATCTGTTTCAGGATCGGTTCTGGAAACGGACGGTCTTGGTGCTGTCCGCGGTGCCGTTGGCGATCCTGCTCAATGGGTTGCGGATCGGCGTCATCGGCGTGCTGGTCGAGGCGTATGGGCGGGGTGCCGCCGAAGGGTTCATGCATTTTTTCGAAGGCTGGGTCGTCTTCGTGTTGAGCCTGGGGATCTTGCTCGGAGAAATGAAGCTGCTGGGACAGTGCGGTGTGAGCGGCGCCGGGTCGGTTTCTCCTCCACCCGTACCGGGGACAAATACGGAGCGCCCGGCTGCGCGCCCCGGTTGGTCTCCCGCGCTCGCCCTCTCGCTTCTGTTGGTCCTGTGTTTGGCCGTCCTCTCGTTTGGCCTGCAGGGACGGCAGGATGTAGCGCCGAGCCGTCAAAGTTTCCTGGACTTTCCGATGACGATGGCAGGATGGCAGGGGACGCCGATGACGATGGAACGGCTGTACGTCGACACCCTGCGATTTGACGACTATCTCTTAGCCGACTATCAGCAACCCGGCGGCGGCCCCGTCAACTTATACGTCGCCTATTACCGTTCGCAGAAGGCCGGCCAGTCCGCCCATTCTCCGAAAACCTGTATGCCGGGAGGCGGATGGGAGATGAGCGAGCTGCAAGAAGTCACGGTCCACGACGGGGCCGCGGGCCGCGTATTTCCGGCCAATCGGGTCGTGATTCAAAAAGGCGAAGCCCGGCAGGTCGTGTTCTATTGGTTCAAGCAGCGGGACCGGATCGTCACGAACGAGTATCTGGTCAAGGCACTCTTGTTTTGGGATTCCCTCGTGCGGCGTCGATCAGACGGCGCGTTGATCCGGCTGGTGGCTCCGGTGATGCCCGGTGAAGACGACAACGCGGCGGATCGCCGACTGCGGCAGTTTGCCGCGGTCGTGGAGCCGGCCATGACCGCGTACGTGCCCGACTAATCAGGATATATGGCAACCGCCTATTTTTTTAGCTTCCTCGGGTCCCTCGTCATCTGTATGGCGCTTATTCCGCCGCTGATGGCATCGGCCGGACGCTTGAACGTGCTCGATCTGCCAGGCGGACGCAAGATGCACTCCGGCTCGGTCGCCAAAGTCGGCGGGATCGCGCTCGCCGCCGGCACCTTCATCGGCGTCCTGATGTGGGCGCCGAAAGACAGTGTGATACTGGCGAGCCTGATCGGAGGCGTCACCATTCTGCTATTCGGAATCTGGGACGATCGGGTGGGGTTGGGCTACGGGGCCAAGTTCGCCGGGCAAGCGTTGGCCGCGGTCATCGTCCTGACGGTGGGCGGCGTCCAACTCGGCGGCGTGCCGTTCGTGCCGGACGAGTGGATGGGCCCATGGATCGGTCTGCCGCTGACGTTCTTGATGCTGATTGCCGTCACAAACGCCGTCAATTTGGCGGACGGGTTGGACGGGTTGGCCGGCGGCCTGTCTCTCATCAGCTTCGCCGGGATGGCGTTTCTGGCCCTTCAAACCGACGACGCGATCGTGATGCTGATGGTCGTGTCGGTGCTCGGGGGCTTGCTGGGATTCCTGCGATTCAACACCTATCCGGCCAGAATCTTCATGGGTGATGCGGGCAGCCAGTTTCTCGGATTCTACTTGGGCGTGACGGGGCTGGTTCTCACCGATCAAGTGCACGGGCCCTATAGCCCGGTTGTGGCGCTCTTCATCTGGGGACTCCCGCTCCTCGATACCTGCGGGGTCATGTTGCAGCGATGGCGCGAGGGCCGTTCACCGTTCGTCGCGGACCGCAATCACCTGCATCATAAACTGCTGGAACGGAGCTGGTCGCACCGCGAGGCCGTAATGCTGATTTATGCCGTACAGACGGCCCTTGTCGCCTTGGGGTACGGCCTTCGCTGGCAGCCGGATGCGTGGCTGATCGGTCTCTACTTGGTGATCGCCGGGGTGGTGCTGGCGTTGTACGTGCGGCCGCAATCGGCATCGCTCGACGCGGCTCGGCGCTCCGAGAGTCCGATTCGGCACCAGGAGGAGTGGCTGGCGCGGCATCCCCTGTTGTCGCGGGGCCCGATCCAGATGCTGGCGGCGACCGTGGTGCTGTTCTTGGCCTGCAGCGTCGCACTGCCATCGCGCGTTCCCGCGGATACCGGCTGGATGGCGGCCGGGATGTTTCTGCTCTTGGGGACTGGGGCCTGGCTTCGCCCTCAGTGGTTGCCGATCCTGGCCCGCGTAGGACTCTATGTCGGCAGCACCTTTCTCATTTACCTCGGCGAAATCGGCCAGGCCTCTTCAAGCCATCCTTGGCTGCGGCCTGTGAATCTGGTGTTGTTGGCCATTGCCGGTCTGGTGATCCTCATCATGCGGCTCCATGCGGTGCGCCAATTCGAAACAACACCGCTGGATTCGCTGATGGTGTTGATGGCGATGCTTCTGCCGTTCTTGCCGGAGATCGCGGTGGGAGAGATCAACTTGAGTCTCCTCACCGCCAAATTGGTCGTGTTGTTCTTTTCGTTCGAATTGTTGCTCCACGCCTACGCCGAAGAGACCAAACCCGCCATGGCCCTGGCGCTGTGGTTGCTGGGTGGGCTGGCGTTCCGCGCCTGGTGGGGCCTGTCCTGAGCCATGAGGTGAAGTCATGATGATCCATCGCCTGACGTCCGTCGTGCTTATCGTGACCGTGTTGGCCGTTGCCGCCTGTGGGGGCCCGGAGGAGCGCAAGGCCAAACATCGGTTGCGCGCCCAGGAATACTTCCAGGACGGCAATTTCCCGAAAGCGCGGGTCGCGCTGCGTAACGTCCTGAAGATCGACCCGAAGGATGCGGAGGCGTATTTTCTCTATGCGCAGGTGGAGGAGAAGGAACGCAACTGGCGAAACGCCTTCGCCAATTACATGCGTACGGTAGAACTCGCGCCCCAGCATGTTCGCGCGCAGCTCCGTCTGGCGAAGTTTTATCTCGAAGCGCGCATGTCAGAGAAGGTGACGGAGATCGCAGACAAGGTCCTGGCGCTCGACCCCGAGAACGTGGAAGCGAAGTCGATGCGCATCGCCGTCAGGGCCGTGAACGGCTCCTTAGACGAGGCCATCGCTCACGCGGAGACGTTGACCGCGTCTCATCCGGCCAACTCGGATGCCGGGCTGCTCCTGGCGTCTCTCTACGTCGCTCGTCACCGCGAAGGGGAAGCCGAAACCGTCTTGCGTCGAGCGCTGGAGCAGCATCCGACGGATCTCGACTTGCTGGACGGGTTGGCCTCCGTGCTGACGAAGCAAGATCGACCGGATCAGGCGGAAGCGCTGTACCTGAAACTCGTCGAACTGGAGCCGAAGGTCTACGAGCAACGGGTCAAGCTGGTGAAGTTTTATGACGAGCGGCAGGAGTACGGGAAGGCCGAGGCGATTTTGCGGGAAGCCGTCCGGCTCGAACCGGACAGCGAAACCCGTCACCTCACCTTGGCGGAGTATCTGACTGTTAGGGGGCGCGGCCAAGAGGCGGAGGCCGCTCTGCGTGAGGCGGCGCGGCAGCTGCCGCACGCGACTAAGATCAGTTTCGCGCTGGGCAAGTTCTACGAGGATCAAGGCCGTCCCGACCAGGCCCGCTCGGTGTACGAGGCGGTGCGGGAAGACAACAAGAAGGAGCCGGTGGCGCTCGAAGCGAAAGTGAAACTGGCCGCGTTGGAGTGGGCGGCGGGAAAGGAAACCGAAGCCGAACGCCAGTTGCAGGAGGTCCTGCGAGACAATCCTCGCTCGATGGAAGGTCTCCTCCTGCAAGGCAAATTGGCGTTGAAACGCGGCAACGGGAAAGACGCGGTGTTGGCTCTCCGGTCGGTGTTGAAGGATCAGCCCGAATTGATCGAGGGACATTTGCTGCTGGCGCGGGCCCATCTATTAGCCGGCGACACCCTCCTGGCCAGGGAGAGTGTGGATCGGGCGCTGGCGCTCAACCCTTCCATGACCGAGGCGCAGCTCATGGCGGCGACTCTCGATGCCTCGACCGGCCGACTGCCGGATGCGAAGCAGCGGGTGGACGCCGTGCTGACGCGTGAACCGCAGAATCTGCAGGCACTGAGCCTGCTGTTGCGTCTTCAGATGGCGCGCCAGGAATGGACGAACACGGATCAGACCTTAGGTCGCCTGCGCGGAGCCGGTCTAGGAGAAGCCGCCGCCGCCATGGCCGAAGGCCAGCTGCTGCAAGCCCAACAACAGCGAGACAAGGCAGCCGCGGCGTACGAACGGGCGCTGGCCTTGGCGCCGGCGGCGCCGGAGCCGCTGATCGCCCTGGTACAACTAGATCGCGCGCAAGGCAATCTCGCGGCGGCTCAGAGCCGGTTGGAGCGGGTGTTGGCGGATGACCGCCATCCGTACGCGCACGGCCTGCTTGGGGAACTTCTCCTGACAAAGGGAGACCTCCCGGGAGCCGAGGCGCAGTTCTTGACGGCCGCACGTGTCAATCCCAAGTGGAGCTTGCCCTGGTTCCATTTGGCCACGATTCGCATGGCGGCCAAGCAAAAGACGGAGGCGCAAGCGCTGCTCAAGCAAGGTCTGGGGGCGAATCCTGACAGCGCAGAGCTGCGGTTGATGCTGGCGACCAGCCTGACTGAGACGGGTGAGGTGGATGCGGCCATTGCGGAGTACGAAACCATTCTGAAAATTTCGCCGCAGGCGGTGTTGGCTGCCAACAACCTCGCCGCCCTGCTGGTCGATCGGCGCGGCGACGCCAGGAGCTTGGAGCGGGCCTTGACGCTGTGTCGGGACTTCGAGCGCGCTGCGCCGAATCCCTTCTTCCTGGATACGCTGGGCTGGGTCCATCTCAAGTTGGGGCATCGTGACGAGGCGGTGCGGGTGATGAAGCTGGCGGTCGAGAAGGCCCCGGCCCATCCGGTCTTGAATTTCCATCTGGGCAGCGCCTACCTCCAGAACGGGCGCCGAGACGAGGCGAAGGCTCATTTGCAGCGGGCGCTCAGCGCCGGCGAGCCGTTCGTCGGGATCGACGAAGCCCGCCAGCTGTTGGCGCAGTTGAACGGATAAGCGTTGCGAGGGAGCGAGGAATGATCCGTCCGTCGTCTGGTGTGGGGTTGATCGGTATGGCCGTCATCAGCGTCGTGCTCGGGGTTCGGGGATGGGCGATTGGGGCGGAGACGCCCATCGTGCCCGGTTATGTGCTCGGCCCGGAAGACGTGGTGATGATTTCCGTGTGGAAGGACGAGCATCTGACCAAGGAAGTCGTCGTGCGGCCCGACGGCATGGTCTCGTTTCCTTTGATTGGCGACGTGCAGGCCGAAGGGCGGGTCGTCGAGGACCTGCGCGCGGAGATTGCGAAGCGGTTGGCGCGGTTCATTCCCAATCCCAGCGTCTCCGTGGCGGTGACCAAGCTGCTCAGCTACAAGATTTATGTGCTCGGGCGGGTCAACAAGCCGGGCGAGTATATGGTCGGCCACCAGACCGACGTGCTCCAGGCGCTCAGCCTCGCGGGCGGATTGACGCCCTTTGCCGCGGAAAACGACATCAAAGTCATCCGGCGCCACCATGGCGAGCAGCGTGTGTTCGAGTTCCGGTACGGAGACGCTCGAAAAGGAAAAGATCTGACGCAAAACATTCTGCTCCAACGCGGCGATGTGGTCATGGTGCCTTGAAGGCGGCCCTCGGGGCGCCGGGAACAACAGGCTCATGGTGGGCGCGTCATGGAGGATGGTCGGAGGGCTCGGTGTGATGATGGTGTTGATGTCGTTCGGATCGCGGACGGAATCGGCCGAGTGGTCGGCGGAACCGTCCCTGTCCGTTCGCGGCGAGTACAACAGTAATCTGCTGCTGACCTCCTTGCCGCACGACGACACGTGGGGCCACTGGACGTCGCCCGGACTCAAGTTCGCGGGCTCGACTGAAAACTTGGAAGTCAGCGGCAAGGTGGCGGCCGATTTTGTGAGCTACTACGGGGGAATCGACCGGTCCCTCACAAATCTCTACTTTCCGTTGGCCCTACGCTATCAAGCGGCGCGCGAAACATTCGCCTTCGACGGAGGCTTCACGCGGGACAACACCCTCATGGGCGAGTTGAGGCAAACCGGCGTCGTGCTCAGCTTCACGCAGCGGAATCTCTGGAACCTGACGCCCTCCTGGACGCACAACTTCACCGAACGGTTTGCGGTACAAGCCGGATACCAATATTCCGACGCCACATACGAAGACGGAGTCCGTCTGGGCCTGGTGGATTACACGATCCACGGTGGATCGGCGGGCCTGCTCTATCAGCCGGCGGAACGGGATCAAGTCCGTCTGACCGGATCGTATACGAACTTCCATGCGCCGCAGGCCGGGGACCTGCGTTCGCAAATCTATAGCGGTCAAGTATCGTTCACGCACAACTTTACCGAATCTCTGTCCGTCACGGTCGGCGGAGGTCCGAGTCTTGTTCGGTCGGCCGTCGGCCCCAGTCCATTCCGGCAGAGCGACGTGCAAACGGTGTGGGTGGGTAACGCGACGCTGCGAAAGCGATGGGAGGACGCGGTGGTGCAACTGGACCTGGCGCGAGAGATTTTCCCCAGCGGCTTCGGACTCTTGTTGCAGACGGACCGTGCCGGGCTCTCGTTGTCGAAAGACCTCTCTGAGGCCTGGACGGTCTCGTTCAGCGGCAGCGTCCTGCTCGCGTCGTCCATCGCGACGGTGGCGGGCGGGGTCTCGTTTCCACAGAACCGGTATATCAACGTGACGCCGCAGGTGACCTACAAGCCCAGCCAATACTGGGCGATCAGCGCCGCCTACGGGTATTCCCACCGGCAGGTGGAGAGTTTCAACGAGACCGCCTTCGGCAATTTGGCAACGGTCACGGTCACCTATTTCCCGGTCAAGTGGACGGTGGGGCGATAAGGAGGCAGCATGGCACTCGTGGACTCTCTTCCCGCGCGAGCCGACGATCACGATGCGAAGTCGCTCCGGGATCTGTGGCAGATGTTTCGCCGTCGGCGCTGGATCG
Source organism: uncultured Nitrospira sp. (assembly GCA_964481215.1). GTDB lineage: Bacteria > Nitrospirota > Nitrospiria > Nitrospirales > Nitrospiraceae > RSF151. The sequence goes on from CAYZTJ010000004.1 coordinate 36,644, forward strand.
TCGGCGCGGTCGGCGCCGGGATTTTCCTGTCCGGAACGGCGCTCGCCCTATTTTGGCCGCCGGTGTACCAATCGAAAGCGACGATCCTCATCGAGGAACAGGAGATTCCCCCCGATCTGGTGCGGTCGGCGATTACCAGTTACGCGGATCAGCGGATTGAAACGATCAAGCAGCAGGTGATGAGCCGGTCCACTTTGTGGAAGATCATCGAGCAATACGGCCTGTATGAGTCCCTGCGCCGTCGGCACTCGACCGAAGAGGTGCTGGAGCAGTTCGTCAAGGACATCCATTTGAATGTGATCAACGCCAAAGTGATCGACCGTCGTTCTCAAGTGCCGACGCAGGCGACGATCGCGTTCACGTTGTCGTATGACGGAGAAACGCCGGAGCAGGCTCAGAAGGTGGCCAACGAACTGACGAGCTTGTTCCTCGGGGAGAATCTCAAGACCCGCGAGCGCCATGCGCAAGAGACGACGGCGTTTCTCAAACAGGAAGCGGACAGTCTGTCCAGGCATATCGAGGAACTGGAGACGAAATTGGCCGGGGTCAAACAAAAGGCCGACGGCGCCCTGCCTGAACTGGTGCAGCTCAACATGCAACTGATGAATCAGGCGGATCGGGAACTGATCGAGGTGGATCGAGAAATCCGCAGTCTCGAAGAACGCCGACGGTATCTCGAAGGCGAACTGGCGACCTTGAAACCGAATACGCCGATTCTGGCCGCCGGCGGAGAACGGATTCTGGATTCAGGAGAACGTCTCAAGGCCTTACGCGCGCAACATGCCAGCGCCTCGGCCTATCTGTCGGCGGAGCATCCGGACATCATCAAGATGGAGCAGGAGATCACGGCGTTGGAACGGGAGGTCGGCGCGCCGGCTCCCGCGGAGGATGTGGCGAAACGGCTCAACGGTGAGCGGGCCAGCCTGGCGGCCCTCAAAGAGCGGTTCGGTGTGCTTCATCCGGACGTGGTTCGGTCACGGGAAGTGGTCGCCTCGCTCGAAGCGGAGTTGCAGCGTATCGCGTCTCAGCCGGTGAAGGCGCTTCCGATCAAGCCGGAGAACCCCGCCTACATCAACATCCAGGCCCAGCTGTCCTCGACGACCGCGTCACTGCAAGCGCTGAAAGACAGCCGCGGCTCGATCAAGCGGCGGACGGAAGAGTATGCGAAACGGCTCGAACGCATGCCGCAGGTGGAACCCGAATATCTGGATCTCCAACGCGACCGGGAAAGCTCCGTTCGGCGGTATCACGAGATCCGGAACCGGTTGATGGAAGCGCAGGTGTCGGAAGGGCTGGAGATTCAGCGGAAGGGCGAACGGTTCTCGTTGATCGATCCGCCGGATTTGCCCGAACGGCCCGAACGTCCCAATCGTCCGGTGATCGTGATGCTGGCGGCGCTGTTGGCTTCGGTCGGCGGGCTTGGGGCAGGGGCGGTTACGGAGCAAATGGACGAAACCATACATGGCCCGCGCCAGCTGGGACGGGCAGCCGGGGTGCCTCCGTTGGCCGTCATTCCGCATGCGCCGGAGGAAGGAGCATTGCCCGATAAGTGGCGGCGGGGAGCGGCGATCGGGTGGATCGGCGCGGCCGCGGTCGTCGTCCTGCTGGTCGTCAGTTATCTCTCGTCGATGCCCCTCGACGTGGTGTGGTATGCCGCTCTGCGTAAACTCGGCCTGACGTAGTAGGACAAAGGAGCGCGCGATGGAAGACTTGCAAGAAGCGCTGGAACGGTTTCGGACCGAAGGGGGGCGGGCAGGTCGGGGCGCCGGTCGCTCGACGCTCGTACCTGTGCCTCCGCCGATCGTGTACAGCCGGACGAAGGTCCTGGAATGCCCGGAAGACCTGCTGCGGCGCGGTCGAATTGTCGCGGGATTCGATCGCGGGCCGTTCGTCGAAGGCTACAATCTGCTGCGGACCCAGGTGCTTCATCGCCTTCGGGAGAACGGCTGGAATGTCCTTGGCGTGACGAGTCCGAACGAACGGGAAGGCAAGACGCTCACGGCCGCGAACCTGGCCATCAGCCTTGCCATGGAGGCGACGCAGACGGTCCTGTTGGTCGACGCCGACCTTCGGAAACCGGGGATGGACCGGCTGTTCGGGATGGACAAGCTTCCGGGACTGGCCGATGTGCTGCTGGACGAGATGCCACTCGAAGAGGCCCTGGTGCATCCCGGCATCGGTCGTTTGGTGGTGCTGCCTGGTGGACGGGCGGTGCCTCGCTCCGCTGAAACCCTGACCTCGCCCCGCATGACCGCATTGGTGCACGATCTCAAACACCGGTATGAGTCGCGCATTGTGGTCTTTGACTTGCCGCCGGTGCTTACGAGTGCGGATGTACTGGCCTTCGGTCCCTCCCTCGACGCGATCCTGATCGTCGCGGGGGACGGCGTCACGCGCCGGACGGACGTGGAGGAATCGATTCATCGCCTGAAGGGTGCTGTGCCGATCATCGGGACGGTGCTCAACCAAGTGGGACGGGAAGATAGAGCCCGTCGCAACGGCCGCCTGTCCGCGGCCGAGTCACCCTGAGCAGGAGGCTGGAACGATCGTGTACGAATCGCACTATGGATTCCGGATGCATCCGTTCTCCCTGGTTCCGGATCCCGGGTTTCTCTATCTCGGCCGGCGCCACAAACTGGCGCTGAGTCTCCTGGAGTACGGGCTGCTCAACCGCAGCGCATTCAGCGTGATCACAGGGGAGCCTGGCACGGGGAAAACGACCCTGCTCAACACGATCCTCGATCGGTCTGAGCGCGAGCTTACGTTGGGCGTTCTCTCACATACCCATGTCGGACTGGGGAGTCTGCTGCCCTGGGTGTTGATGACGTTCGGGATCGACGGAAAAGGCATGGACAGTGTGGAGCTGTATCGCGCCTTCGCCGGGTTCTTGAATCAGGAGCACGCCAAACATCGCCGGGTCGTCCTCGTGGTTGACGAGGCGCAAAACCTCGGCTCGGCGATGCTCGAGGAACTGAGGCTCCTGTCGAATCTCAACGACGGGCGGCGCCAACCGCTACAGATTATCCTCTCCGGTCAGCCGAATCTCCGGACCCTGCTGAAACAGGGCGAGTTGGTGCAGCTCGCGCAGCGCATTTCCGTCGACTATCACCTGGAACCGTTCGGCGAAGAAGAGACGCCGGACTACATCCGCCATCGCATTCGAGTGGCCGGGGGGCCGGCCGTGTTGATGACGGATCTCGCGTGCCTGGTGGTTCACCGAATCACTCACGGCAACCCGCGACTCATCAATCAGGTCTGCGACGTCTCCTTAGCCTACGGATATGCGGCCAAGGCGCCGTACATCACGTCCCATGTCGTGCGTAAAGCGGCGACGGATCGCCGCGCCAATGGGATTTTGCCGTTGGCGGACGACGACTCGTTCCCTCCGTCGTCCAATGAGGAGCTGTCGGGTGAACAGCAGCAGTTGGCCCTGTTCCTTCGACCTGCGGCGTCCCAGCCTGCCGCCGAGCCGCCCGCGCAGCCGAACCGATCCGGTCGGGCGGTCTACGAGCGCGGCGTCGCGTTCAGGGAGGCCGGAGCCTTCAAACAGGCGATCGGCTATTTCCAACAGGCAACCGGCGATCCAGCCTATGCGGTCAGGTCCAAGACCCAGATCGCGCTCTGTCAGCACGCCAGCGGACGCCTTGTGGAAGCGATCGCCGCGTTTCGCAAACTCTTGGACAGCCGGCAGGGGACGGAGCATGAGACACGACAAATCCGCTACCTTTTGGCCCGGGCACTGGAATCAGCGGGCCAACGGGATGAGGCGCTCGTGCAGTATCGCGCGTTACGGGAGGAACAATCCGACTACCGGGATGTCGCAGATCGATTTCGTCGACTCTCCGATCCACGAGGCACAACGGTAATAGCGACCTTATCGAGTCGCGCGTGGATGCGCTCGATCTCGCGAAACTGGATTCAGCTCCTGCGCAGTTCGTTTTCGTAGACCGCCGACTACCCCGTTTGCGCTCGTGAAGTCGCTGAGCGAATCTCCTCGTTCGCCTCGGAGACTGTGCCGACACGATTCCCTTCATACCCGACATGTCACGATTCACGCGCAAACTGCGGCGGCGGTGCATTCCCGGGGATGGCGTCGGCAGGGAAATGTCGATGTGTCCGTAAACTCGTTACGAGTTAACCAATCCTGGAACCCATCGTAACCTCGCTGTAATCGTCGGTTTCTATTCTCCCCCACGCCGCCGAAGTGCCGTGGCGAACGACGTGGAGGAGCGATGAACGGGTGTGTCAGACGGCTATGTTTCTGGGTCTGTTTCGGAGCGCTGGTCACCGCCGGATCGGCGGAAGCGGGCCAGCTGGAAGATCTGCTCCTCGAGAACAAACAAATCACCATCGACCAATGGGTAAAGCTGAAGGCGGAGGAGGAAAAGCGCCAGGCGAAGGAACTCGAAGAAAGCCGCGGGGTGGGCGACGTACCGGTCCGGGAGCGCTGGTACGAGAAAATGAGCATCCGAGGCTACACGCAGTTCCGGTACAACCATTCCGTCAACAACGACCTCTTGACCAGCAGTCAAGGCGACCGGTCGATCGGCAAGAACAATGAATTCTTTCTGCGGCGGGCCCGGATCATCTTCAGCGGCCAACCGCACGATCGCGTGTTCTTTTACGCGCAACCCGAGTTCGCCGGCCTCGTGAACGGCACGGAGCAAGTCGCTGTCCTGCGAGACTTTTACTCCGATCTCTTTTTGAGTGAGAACAAGGAGTGGAGGATCCGGGCCGGTCTCTCCAAGGTGCCCTTCGGGTTTGAGAACATGCAATCGAGCCAAAACCGTCTCGCGCTTGACCGCGATGACGCCATTAACAGCGCCGCTCCGAACGAACGGGACCTCGGCGTCTTCCTGTACTATGCTCCGACCTCGGTGCGGGAGCGCTTTCGTCGGCTGGTGGAAAGCGGACTCAAAGGTTCCGGCGATTACGGCATGCTCGGGCTCGGCATCTATAATGGACAAGGTCCCAATACGCGGGATCTCAATAAGAACAAACATCTTGTCTTTCACTCGATGTACCCGCATGAGTTTTCAAACGGACAAATCTTCCAAGTCGGCATGGACGCCTATACCGGTCAATATCAGGTGTCGACGACTCCGGTCGTGCCGCTCAATCCTTCGACGACTTCCCAAGGCGCGGCCCTGACGCCGATCTTGCAGAACGGGGGCAATTACATCGATGAACGCGTCGCCTGGCACTTCGTGCTCTATCCGCAGCCGTTTGGGTTGCAAGGGGAGTATACGATCGGGCGGGGGCCGCAACTGAATCAGGCGAGAACGGCTGTCACGACGGGTAGCTTACGGGGGGGCTACTTACAGGCGTTTTACAACTATCGGTGCGACAACTTGTGCCAAAGCATTTTCCCGTTTGTTCGCTACCAGGAATACTATGGAGGGCGGAAAAGCGAAGACAACAGCCCGAGGAACACCGTTCGCGAACTGGAGGTAGGATTGGAATATCAGTTCAATCAGGCACTGGAATTGACGTTCATGTATACCTGGACACAACGTACGTCTTCCGACGCGTCCACCGTGCCTGCCTCCTGCGCCGACACGTCACTTGCCCAGGCCGGGTTGGCCACACCGCCCTGCGCCATTACACCCTACCAACTCCAGTCGGGCAACCTCGTGCGCTTTCAACTCCAGTGGAATTTCTGAGAAAAGCCCCGGGCTGATCCGACAGCCTCTATCGGGTGGAGGATGATTCGACGGCTGCAGGTGCGTCCGGCAGTCGATCCAGACGAACGATCAACTCACGGCGATCCCAATGAAAGAGTCGAGCCAGGCCTCGCGGGCCGTCGGTGCGGAGCGCGCCGGCGGGCTCGAAATGCAGGGTCCCTTTTTGGGGGGCGAGGGAGCGCAGCGGCGTCAACCGGTCGTCCGGGGTGTCGGCCATCCCGAGATCGGCGACATAGTGAGTATCCGACCGGTTATTGCTCAAGAGGAAATGTAAGTCCCCTCCCTGAACGTACACACCGCCCGACGTGACTTCCCGACGAACCGCGGACAGACGGTGTGTGCGATAAAACGTCACGACTTCTTCCGAGGTGGCTCTGGCCAGCGCGAGACTGAGCAGCGGCGCGAACAGTTCCACCTCGTCTTTCGAGAAGACGCGGTGGCGTCGCGGTACGCTGAGGTCGTCGTAGAGCGGCATCCTGGTCAACGGTTCTTCGACGATCACGCCCTGGAGGATCGCCGCCATGCGTTCGGGCGACAGGGTGGCCGGATGCGCCAGGGATGAACCCTCCGTCACCGCGCGATTGGTTTCCAGCCGAACGAATGCCTGCGGGCTGTCGTAGATGGTGAGGGTGGTGAAAGCCGCCGGCGTGCATCCCGTCCACAACATGGCGAGCCAGACGATGAGGGCCGCGGATGGGGACTGGCGTGACGATCGCACGCTCATCCTCTCATTGGGCGATCGGCTGCTCGGGTGTCGGCAACTGCGCCGACTTGACGGGCCCAGACCATTTCGTCATGAGACGCGTGATATCGGTCAAAGCCAGAGGGTAGTAGCCATAGTCGAGCACCGACTGCTGCCCCTGCGCGCTCAACGCAAAGCGGACCAGTTCGCTGAGGAGCGGCGAGGCAACCGTCTTCGGGGGTTTCGCGATATACAAGTACAGATGCCGGCGCAACGGGTAGGAACCGTCCGTCGCCGTCTCGAAGTTCGGCTCGACGTAGCGGCCGCCTTTGACGGCGGCGATCGGGACCGCCTTCAACGACGAGGTCTGGTATCCGATGGCGCTGAAGCCGACCCCGTGCGGATCCTTGACGAGATCCATGATCACCGAGGCCGGGCCCTTGCTTCCGACGAGCTGTGGGTGAAACGTGCCGCCTTTACAGACTTCTTCCCGGAAGAAGTAACTGGTGCCAGAGTTCCCGTTACGGCCATAGATGCGGATCGGCGCGTCGAACCAGTCGTCGGTCAGGCCGACGAGCCCCCAGGTTGCAATCGAATGATCGATCCCGCGCCGGCGCTCGCGGCAAAACATCGCATCCAGTTCCTCCAGTGAGAGGCCGACGACGGGATTGTCTTTGTGCACGAATACGGCGAGGGCATCGATCGCGACAGGAACTTCCGTCGGCTCGAAGCCGTATTCCTTGACGAACTCGGCGATCTCCGTCGCCGTCATCCGCCGAGACATCGCCGCGACCTCGACCTGATGTTCCAGCAGCGCCTTGAGACCCGTTTGCGACCCGGCTCCACGCAGGGTCACTTTGACGCCGGGATGGCGCCGCGTCAAGTCGCCGATCCAGCTCTGCAACAGCGGTTTCATGCTGTCAGATCCGGAGATGTCCAACGTCCCGTCGGCCAGCGCCAACGGCGCATAGGCCGGAATTTTGGCATTCAGTTCCGGCTTGAGTTGCGCCCAAGCCGGGGGCATCAGCAGGCTCAGCGCCACGAGCACCATCATGCCGCCCAGCACGCACGTGCGCGCCGACGGTCGACCGACAGACTGTTTGTTTATATACACGACTCCTCCGTCATTTCATTGACTCCGATATCATCGCCGCACCGTAGAGACCGCGGATTGCCGAGGGGTCAATGCGCGGTTAAATCGACGTTAACTTCCCCGGCTTTGTTCCACGACTTCGTCCGGCTTGCGGCGTCAAGTAACAGGCCAAGAGCTTCGACCAGACCGTCCACATCGTCGTGTACTCGGCGCGCCTTCTTTCGCGCCTTGCGCCACGCTGCCGTGATTACGGGTTGCGAGGTCAGCGACAGCGCCTTCCCCAGCTTGCGAAAGGCGGCAAGATCCTCGTAGGCACCGAGACGTCGTTGGAGGCGCTTCAAGCTCGGCACGATCCGCTCCACGCCGGGCGGAGACGTCCATTCCAGCTGATATCGGAGTTGTTTCATTCGAAGACGGAGCCGGTGTAACGCCTTTCGCTTCGGCTTGCGGGGCAATCGGCGGCCCATCCTGGTCAATTTCTCTCGATGACCCCGCCAGTTCCGTTCGAGCTGGACGCGGCCGATCCGCTGTTTCTCGAACGAAAGGCTCGCCAGTCCCCGATGAATCGACTCGAACAGGCGAGGGTGGTCGAGTTGCGCCGTCCGTTGCCGGATCAGGGCGCGAACCTTGCGCCGATCCGCTGCGGGAGCCCGGTGTTTGGCCAGCCACACATCGAAGACCTGTGCCGATCGAAGCGGGCTCAACTCGGAGATCTCGGCGCCGAGGGCCGACGCCTCTTGTCGCGCGCCGATCAACCGGAGCCACGCCTGCAACCGCCGGATCCCGACCCGCAGGCGGTGAAGGTGATCGGTGTCGACGACACGTGCTTGTTGCAATCGGTTCAACGACGTCAGCAACGTCCGGGACAGCCTCAGCGCTCGATCCGACGACGGAGTCCTGCCTCTGACGTTCATCTGCGCCCGCCTTTCCCGTCACGAGGGTAAGTCGAGATCATTGCCATCGGATTAACAACATATTAAGGAACGGTTACGGCACGTTTCTAGCTGGATATGCCGATCCCATGACGATGTTACGTAGTTTTAACAACATTTTAATGGTGGATTCGCTTGCCCAGCGTATAGTTACCCGCGACGTTGGGGGAGGCCTCATGATTATGGCAACATCCAAAGAACGTATCTTGTTGCTCACGGCCGATCAGCAGCCGCGGCAGCTCCTGATCAATAGCCTGATGGAGACAGGATACGACGTCACTGTCGCGCCGGACGATTCGACGCTGATGGAGGCGTTGCGCGATGGCGCTCCTTCCTTGATCGTCGCCGATCGCCAGGTCTGCAGTTTCGAAAAGCTCCGCCAACATAAGATGCTCAGGACCATTCCGATCATTGCATTGGGCGACCCAGACGGCACGTGCGGCGAGGAAGAGTGCATCGACGATCTCGAGCGGGGAGTCGACTTGGTCCTCTGCCAGCAGACGACGCGCGAGTTGATCGCTCGAGTGCGTGCCGTTCTACGGCGGAAAGATGCGCACACGAAGCCTACGATACATTGTCTGGCCGGCGGCATCCGTATGGATCTGGACCGGCATGAGGTCACGGTCAATGGGAAGCCGGTCGATCTGACGCCGAAGGAGTTCCAGATTCTCCGCTCGTTTCTCGAATCGCCGAGCCGGGTGTTTTCTCGCCAGGAAATGCTCAACTGCGTCTGGGGTGAAGGGTACGCACTGGAGGAGCATGCCCTCGACGTCCATATCCATTCGCTCCGCCAGAAGATCGAAGAGAATCCCGCGAAGCCCAAACTCATCGTCACTGTTCGGGGCATCGGGTACAAGCTGCGAGCGGGATCGTAGTCCGATCCTCATTCCGGCCGCTGAACGGCCAACAAAACGGAACATGGCCGTGTGCGACAGGGACTCGCGGAAAGCGACGGCGGGGCAGAGTCTACAGTTCGTCGACGGATACCGGCTTCAAAAAGTCGCGCACGGAGACGAGACCGATCAGGGTGCCGCCTTTGGTGACGCCCAGGTGGCGGGTGCGATGTCTGTTCATCAAGTCGGCGGCCTCGGTGATCGGCCGACGCTCTTCGATGCCCAGAACAGGGCTGCTCATGATCTCGTCGACGGGAATGAAGTAGGGCAGCCGGTCTCCGCCCACGAACTTCCTGACGATGTCGGATTCCGTCACGATTCCGACGATCTGTCCCTTCTTGGCCACCAGCACACTGCCGACGCTGCACGCCTTCATCAGTTTGGCTGCTTCGACGACGGACGTTCCAGTGTCCACCGTCACCAGATCCTGTTTCATCAGTTGTCCTACCGTCACCATGCGCCAGTCCCTCCTGTTGGATTGAACGTTTGTCGGGTCGGAATGATAGCGCCTGGTCGTTGCTGTGCAGTTAGCGGGAGATTACTAACGTGTAAAAGATCGCGAGCAGATAGGCTTGAGCTGACGGCGGGATCAATACAATGCGAAGTTATAGATGTCCGACGGTGCGCTTTCACCGGAGTGGTTGTACGCCACGACCGTAAAGGAATATTGCTGATCGAGGGGCAGCGAGAGCGTCAACTCTGTTTGCAGTCCTGCATCGAAGTTGTATTGCATCGTGGACGAAAGGCTACGGACTTTGACTCGATAGCCGGTGGCTCGGTCAGAGGGGTCCCAGGCGAGCGTCACGGACTTCCGAGGCGTGCGATCGATCTGGATCCAGGGGAGCCGCGGGTCTTTTGTCAGGGGCGTTGTCGAGGGAGGAACGATCGGCGGTACCGAGATCGGTTCGACGGATTGCTGCCGCGCTTCTGCGGACAGCATGGGTGCTGTCGTCTCTTGTCGTTGTTCCGACTGCGCGCGCTCCATGATCGGCGCCGCCGGCCCGGGCGTGGTCGAGAGGGTGACCATCGGCTGGACCGGAATCGGTTCACCGGCCGGCTGCGGCGTCGGCATGCCATCCGTGATGGGCGCCGGTTGTGTCAAGGCGCTCTTTGTCGGTGCCGGCGTGGACAGGGTTTGACCGGCGCCGGCGCCAGGGTCCTGAAGGTCACCGCAGGAAGCGGTCACGATCGATACCAGTGACAAGATCACCAGCCAGGGCCATCGGACCACGAAGAGCAGGGAAAAAACACGCCTGAGCAACGATCCCTCCGGACAAGAGTCGGTCAGACCATGCACCCAGCTTGTTACAGCCTGTTGAAGATTCGTGTAACAAATGCGTTAACTGAACCATCGGCTGGAGGGAGCGGATTCTGTCCGAGGCGGCCGCCCGAGTGGGTGGCAGGCGGCCGGCGCGGTCATGAGCGCGAGTTGAGCGGGGAGGCTGATTCTCGCGTCGTCATGATGGGCTGAACAGGACGAGTGATGCATTCTTGCGGAAAGCGGTTAGGGCGACATCAGCCGCGGGTCAAGATCGCGTCACAAAGTTCCTGGGAAATGCCGTCAGAGGCCTTGAGGTTACAGATCCCTGAGGCTGCGGCAACATCCGGTTAATATGAGCGGGAGATAAGAGGCCGTGGCGGACTACCTGGCATCAATGACACGCTGTTCCTTCCCCCTCGCGACCACGACCCTATTGGTGGCCGCCTTGTCGGCTCTCTGGGCGGCCGGCACGGCGCGAGCCGAAATCACTCCGAGTCAAGTGGTCATCGTGGCCAACGAGGCGAGTGCTGAGAGTGTGCAGGTGGCACAGCACTATGCCCAGCGCCGTGGCATTCCGTTCCAGCAGATCGCAAAGTTGCCGCTCCCGATCGAAGAGACGATGAGCCGCACAGAGTACGAACGGGAACTGGTCGACCCTCTACGGCAATTCCTCCAATCCCGCCGGCTCCAATCCTCCGTCCGTGTATTGGTCACCGTCTACGGCGTGCCGATTCGCGTCTCGGCGCCGACTCTGTCGGAGGAGGAAAAGCGCTGGCGGATCGATGCGAGAGATCGACTCACTTCCGCCAAGGCGATTCTGATCGATGTGGAACGAGAGGGGCGGGAACTCGCCGCGGCAGGCCGAGCGGTTGCGAAACCCGCCCCCAAGAAGGATTCGGCGCTGCGCGAGTTTGAACAGAATTTGGCGCTCCTGGAAGCCGTCGATCGCGTGGCGCAGGACGCCCTGACCCGCGTCAAGCAACTGGATGCTTCCGCGAGAGCGCCGTGGTATCCGCGCGTGGAAGCCTGGGTGCGGCGGTACCAGGGCCGAGCCGGAGTGACGCAACTGCACCGCGAACTGCCGCCCGAAACCGCGATCGACCAGGCCGGACTGGGGGCCCTCGGCGCGTTGCATGCGGAGGGCATGCAGCTATTGTTGGGTACGCAAGAACTACCCATCCGCCAGGAGCGTGCGGCACTCTACCGCCAGGTCGAACAAGTCTACGGTGCCTACGGGGTCTTTGCGCTGGCGGCGCTGGAGTTGAGCCGTGTGTCGAACGAGTTTGCGGATGCTGCCGTGGACAGTGAATTGAGCCTGCTCTGGTGGGATCGGCATCAATACGAGGTCGACTGGAGACAGGCCAATCCTCTGTACCATGGATACCGCAGACCCATTGCGTCGAGAGATCATGAGATTCCGGTGCTCATGGTCAGCCGCCTCGACGCCCCGACCGCCGACCTGGCGTCGAGATTGGTCGACCGAGCGCTACAAGCCGAGCGGGAGGGCCTGACCGGCACGATCTACCTGGATTCGAGAGGGCTCCCGCTGAAAGATAAAACGGACACCTACGGGTGGTATGACCAAAGTCTTCGGGATTTGCATGGCTATGTCACCCGGCATTCCGGTTACCGGTCGGTGTTGGAGGACACCGAAACCCGATTCTCTCGCCACGGCGAGGCTCCAGATGTCGCGTTCTATGCCGGTTGGTATCGGCTACGGCAGTACGAAGACGCCTTTACGTTCCGTCCTGGAGCCATCGGCTACCATATGGCCTCGGCAGAAGCGGTGAGCGTGCGTCGCGCGTCGGAGACCGGCTGGTGCAAGAACGCCTTGGAACGTGGCATCACCGCCACACTGGGTTCGATAAATGAACCCTATCTCGACGCTTTTCCCGAGCCGCTGGAGTTTGCCGCGCTCATGACGACCGGTCAGTACAGCCTGGTCGAAGCGTACTATCTGACGAGCCGGTGGATCAGTTGGCGAATGGTGCTGTTCGGCGATCCCCTCTACAATCCCTGGAAGCGCAAACCTGCGGCGCCGCGCGCCGCGCTCACCATGTTCACGCTCGCTCCGATCGCCCCGTCGGACCGGACGTTCGACGACCCGCTGAAGATCAGGGAGGAGCGAACACGGCTTCAGGCATCGGGTCGCCGGAGATTGGAACAAATTCTCCAGCTTCCGTAAGGTCGTCCGTCGCCTCCGCTCCGTACTCTTGCCCGGCATTGTTGAAGCAAGATGTTACAGGATTGTGACAATGCCGCAACGAAGCGGTGACCTCGCCGGCGCTAGAATTCACCATGTCCGGTTCTCTAATCGGTATATTTCTCACGGTTGCCGGGATCGTGGTCGGTACGGACAGCGCCGCTCCGGGGCGATCACACTCGACTGGGGTGAGCCAGACGCGTGTCGAAAAGGCCTGTAGGACCGGCCCTCGCACGGTGGCCGTCATGCAAGGATGGTTCGGTGAGGACCTGTCCCTGAACCACGCGTTCCACGTCGTCTGCCGCGAGCTGGCCCGATCGAAGAAGGTGACGCTCGATCGACAAGCCGACCGCGCGATGCAACAGGTCGAACAGCGGTACCGTCGTCACCTCGGCACACTGCCGGCTCTCGTGCCCGAATTGCCCCCGCCGCTTCAACCGCACGTCGCCTATGTGGCCGTTGCGGGGTTCGATGGGGTCAACCCTGCCCTCACTGTCCGTGAGCTGCGATGGGGGAAAAAGGAAGATGGACGGTGGCGGTTGGAAACTGAACGGGCCGCCTATCTGGATCTGCGAGGCTGCGGGTTGCGCTTCATCGGCACGCACACCATCGCGAAGATGCTCTTAGACGGCGCTGGGCCGTTCGAGACGGACCAGCCTCGACCCGAGGTAGCGGCAGGGCGCGAGGTGGACGGACTGTCCAAGCGCGAGGAGTGCCGGGCGTCAACCTTTACAGTTCAGGAAGCCAAGGCACTATATGTGACGGCCGTGCGGGCCACCATCGACCATGCCGGCCGTTTCCTCGTAGATGCCACCGAAGTCGGCGGTCGCCTGCATCTCTTGACCATCCCACCCACAGGTCCTGTGCAGGAAGCGTTTCTCAGCCCCGAGGAATACGTCGGCGAGACGTCTTCGCCTAACGCGGATGGACCGGCAGAGCAGACCACACGTGAGCCGGCGCAGTAAGGAGGTGTCTTGATGACGGAAGTCCGTGGCGCGATGGTACTGATGTTGGCGCTTCTCTTCTTCGTGCTCATCATCGGCTTGTTCGCTCTCAGCACGGTCATGCGGCCGAGGCGTTGGAGCGAGCGGCCACGGTTGATCCAATGAGGCGACCGGTCGCTTCGCCTTGTCCGGCACGGTCGACCGGACGGCTGGACCGGCCTAGCGGACGGTGAGCCGGCATTGAGGACCTCTCCACCATGAAGACATGGCCGATGTGGGCTGCTCTGCCTCTGTTCTTGGTGGCATGTGCGCATCCCCCACCCAAATACCCTCCGCTCATCATCGGTGTGACGACCAAAGCGGAGGTGATCGAGCAATATGGCGAGCCTGATCTTCTCGTCCAGTCATCGACTGGGGAAACCGCCACCTATCGGTTTTCCAGCCGGATGAGGGCTCTGCCGCCCATTCAGATCCCCACCGCGCAGGCCGGGCCCTTCGGCACAACTGCCACGAAGATGGAGCCGGTTCAGCCCGGACTGGAACGTGAGGCGGAACCCCATCCACCTCATGCGAAAGGCGGATTTCAGATTCGATACGACCGACGTGGCGTGGTGCAAGAAGTCTTTCACTAGTCTTGTGCTGTCAGGATCTGGCAACAGCCCCTAAGCTGTTGTCACATCGACGTTCTCCCTGATGAAACCAGCCTGTAACACGAGCCTGCGATACTGCGATATACAGAAAGGGGGCACCATGGACCACAAGACGACGCCCATGACGGAGCAAAAGACGATTGCTATCGTGGCGCACGACAACAAAAAGCAAGATTTGCTGGCCTGGGCGAGATACAACCGGGCGGCACTGGCGGTCCATACGCTGATCGCCACAGGGACAACCGGCAAACTGCTTGAGTCTGAACTGGATCTGCCGGTGACGCGGCTTCAGAGCGGGCCATTGGGCGGGGATCAACAGATCGGGGCCAAGATCAGCGAAGGTGCGGTCGATGTGCTGATCTTCTTCTGGGATCCGTTGGAGCCGCACCCCCATGATCCGGATGTGAAGGCGCTGCTTCGCATCGCGGTGGTCTGGAACATCCCCATTGCCTGCAATCGTGCCTCGGCGGATTTCTTGATCTCCTCTTCCTTGATGCCGACCGAGTACCAGCGGCTGGTACCCGACTACGAATCTCATCTCAACCGCTTGGTGGGGCTTGATGTCGTATAGCGGCGGGATAGGGGCTGAGCCATCGACGTTCGGCTCCCGACCTGCTCAAGGTAGGCGTCTGAGGATCGCCATTGCGACCGACGCCTGGCAGCCGCAGATCAACGGCGTGGTACGTACGCTTGGACAGACGGCGAGGCACCTGAAGGAGTTGGGCCACGACCTGTTGTTCATCACGCCGCTGGACTTTCGCACCTTTCCTTGTCCCACGTATCCCTCGATCAGATTGGCGTGGTTGCCCAAGCAGGGCGTCGCGCGCCGGCTGCGGGAGTTTCGCCCACACGCAATTCACATCGCGACAGAAGGGCCGATCGGGCATGCGGCCCGATCGTTCTGCCTGCGGCGGGCGCTGCCCTTCACCACCTCGTACCACACACAGTTTCCCGAGTATGTGCGCGCCCGCGTTCCGTTGCCCGTCAGTTGGTCCTACGCCTATCTGCGCCGGTATCACGGGCGAGCGGACCGTACGATGGTGGCGACTCCATCGATGCGCCAGCGATTGGAAGAAAGAGGCTTCAAGAACTTGGCGATCTGGGCGAGGGGAGTGGATGCCGAGGTCTTTCACCCGGGGCCGAAATCGATTCTATCCGGTCCGAGACCCATTTCGATGTACATGGGGCGGGTCGCCGTGGAAAAGAATATCGAAGCCTACTTGGATTTGGATCTGCCCGGTACGAAGTATGTGGTCGGCGATGGACCTGACTTGGAACAACTCAAGGCCCGATACCCCGCTGTTCGGTTCGTTGGGGAAAAGGTGGGAGAAGAATTGACCGCGCATCTTGCGGCGGCTGACGTGTTCGTGTTTCCCAGTCTCACAGATACATTCGGTCTCGTGTTGCTCGAAGCCATGGCCTGCGGCGTGCCGGTCGCGGCGTACCCGGTGACCGGGCCGATCGATGTGGTGCAGCAGGGGAAGACCGGCATGCTCGATCGCGATCTCAAGCAAGCGATCCTCGGCGCCGTCACGCTGAATTCTGAAGACTGCATCGCCTACGCGCGGCAACACTCCTGGCGAAATTGGACAGAGCGATTCGTATCGTTGCTGGCGCCGTTCGAGGAGAGACGGTGGGACTAATGCCGTCATCACATCGTGGCTTTCACGCTGTCAGTGGTGGCACCCGTACGTTCTGGCGACCACTCGGAGAACCGCCCGATATGCATGGATACTAGCGCCATCCCGATCGAAACCGCCGAATATTGAAGGGGATCCTCGCACGGATTTTGGTCAAGCTTAGGAAGCCGTGCCATCGAGAGTTTTTCCGCTAGACCTCCGGTGAGTCCGGGCCCTACACTGAAACAGCCTATCTACGTGCCCACCCTAGGCTGAAAACGAGTGCTCTCGTGAAATACGATATCGACCGGCACTTGCGGGCGAAACGCACAGTCGCGCTGGTCAGCGCCTGCGCCGTGACGCTCGAGACCGCCCTCGCCACCGTGATGTCTACCATCGGCGGCACGGTGTTCGACATCAAGCTGAAAGAGATCAATCAGCGGGTGGTGTGGAGAGTCAAGCTTCTGCGCGACGGAGAGCGTGTGAAGGCCTATGTCGATGCCAGATCCGGCTTGATCGTCGAGGCCAAGGCCGAGGTCTCTGCCGCAGATCCGATGGTAGGGCTGCCCATCGCGTTCCCCTAACAGGCTGTTGAGAAAGGGAGCAGGGTCTCGCCTGCTACTGTCGAGCCACTCGCTCCGGGTCCACGAACCCATCATCTTTCCCGTCGCGCCTACCTTATGTCTTCCTCGGCAGCGACCCCGGCGATCCGCCGCGGATCATCCGGCCTGCGTGGCAAATCGCCCTCCGCCCCTAGCATTTCAAAATAATATGGAGTAGCATCCGCCTCCCTTGGACGTGAAGGTGTCGACATGACGGAGGGAAGCCCATGACGAAGCTGTTTATTCTCCAAGAGATCAAGCGCACGACCGAAGCCAACGGAGGTCGACCGCTGCCTAAGAATTCTTTTGAAGCGAGAACAGGCATCAGGCGGTATGAGTGGTTCGGCGTCTATTGGGCACGCTGGAGCGATGCGCTGAGAGAAGCGGGCTGTCTCCCCCAGGATTTGCCTGTCTCAGCAGGGCACCACACGTTGAACCTCCTCCGGTCTAGACGTCAGCGACCACTGTCGGTATCCTCGCACGCATAAGGCGTCTCACCACTCGCTTATCCTCACGCGCACTCGATCACTTTTTCGGTCAACTCTTCGAGCGGTGGGGCGAAGCGAGCATACCCCTACTGCTCCAGATACGCCCCCAGGGCATACTGCCCGGTCTGGAGAATCGGCAGGAGATACCAGTCGTCATGGGGAAAGCGCGTGGTCATGAAGAAGCCCCAGATGGTCAGGGTGGCGCCGACATATTGCGGATGCGGCATGAGAGAAAAGGGAAAGCGGTTGCACCAGGGGACGTGATAGCCCAGCTTGTTGCCGTAGAACACGCCGATCTTGCCCAGCCTGAGAAACACGCCCGCGTTCAGGGTTTGACCGATCACGATCAGGATGCCCCCGGTCACGAACCAGGGTTCGTCGTCGCCTGGGGGGATAATCGTTCCTCCGCCGTACAGGTAGCACCAGCCGAGGAAGACGGCGAGCTGCAGCGTTTTGAAACAGAAAAAGACGTTGCGCAGCACATCGACCGGCTCTCCGAAGACGGCCACTGCCGGTCTCGAACAGAACTTGCGGAACGACTCCGGATCGTACCAGACCCAGGCGTACCAGATCCGCTCCAGACTCAACGCGCCGGCGGCCGCCAGCAGGCTCCAGCCCGTCATCAGTGCTTGGGAGCCGCCTGGTACATCGCATAGGGCGGAAGGATCGCCCGCCACGCGCTCGCTGTGCGCGGCCAGTAGGCCTTGATGTCGGTGAAGGGGTCGGTCACGAGTTTGATGAACCAGATCATCGAGATCCTGAAGTCGTGCAGCCAGGCTAGGTAGGCGACGCGGCCCAGGATGACCACGAGCGTCAGGCCCCACCACTGCTGGGCGATAGCCGGCCAGCGCTCGAGAAATACCGCCCAAGTCCAACTACCGGCTGTGAACATGTTGGCGAGCGGAATCAGGCAATAGGCGGACACGATCATCGTCTTGTTGGGCGTGTTGAAGCCGAGCAGCAGCTCTTCCTTATCATGGCAGGGGGGTTCCACGATCGCATGTCCAAATTGCCGGACGAACAGCGCCGCCAGACTGGCCGTGACGGCGGTGGTGAGGTCGGTGAAGATCAGCACGTAGCAGTAAATGAACACGCTGGAACTCAATAAATGAAAGAATTGGTTCAGCGGATGGCTATGGGAGGCGATGTGGTCGTCGTGCTTGCGGCGCATCACTTCCGTATAGAAGGCATGCAGGGGCCGAGGCACTTGCAGGATGCTGCCGAGCATTTCGCGCCGTAATTGTGACTTCATCGCCTTCCTCCGTTCAGGCTGTTCTAGGCCGTCCAGCCACCAGCCGTCCTGTTTCATGCGGGAAGCGGCGGTCATCACTTTCTCCCGCAGTTCGTCATAGTGTTCCTGTTGGAACGCCATGTTGGTGAGGCACCGTCCGGTGCCCACCCAACTCAAGGTCACACCTTCGGCTCGCAGGTAATATTGCAGCAGCCAGTTATAGCGTCCCGGCTGTTGAAACAAGATCGTCCACACCGTGGACAGGTTGACAATGCGTAGTGGCAAATCCTGGGCGGCGAGATCCTTGTTCACCGCCCCGGCCCACGCGGCGCACCGCTGGTTCGCGTCGTCGTACATCTGGCGCACCTGCGGCCTGATGACCCAGCGCAAGAACTCATTCATCGCCCCCATCACGTGCGGATGGGCGGAGAAGGTTCCGATTACGTACGCCAGCCGCATGGGATGGTTCGGATCGAAGCGGCGCATCAAGTCCCTCTTGCCGCAGCACACGCCGACGGGAAGTCCGCCGCCGATCGTCTTGCCATAGACCACGATGTCCGCTTGCACGCCGAAGTATTCCTGCGCCCCGCCCGGTGCGAGCCGAAAACCCGAATAGACCTCGTCGAAGATCAAGGGGATCCCGCAGGAGGTGCACACTTCGCGGAGCCGGCGCAGCCACTGCGCGTACGGGGCGTGGCTCTCTTGCGTCTTCCGAATATCGCTGGTCAGGAGAATAGCATCGCTGGGGGGCGGTGAATTGGGATGAAAGGATTGGATCGGGTTGACGACGACTGCGGCAATGTCTTTTTTCATGCGCCGAATAGCGTCCAACGAGGCGGGATGGACATCCTTCAGGGTGATGCAGTCCTTGATTTCACGCTCGCTCCCCAAGCCGGGCTGTACGCCGTCCCACCAGCCGTGGTAGGCGCCGGCGAAACACACGATCTGCTTGCGTCCCGTATTGAACCGCGCCAACCGGACGGCCGCCATGACCGCTTCCGTCCCGCTCATATGGAAGGAAACTTCGTCGAGTTTGGAGAGTTGCTTAAGCAGGCTGATGTTGTCCGCGACGATGGGATGGAGCGGGCCCAGCACGGGGCCGAGCTGTTTCACTCGCTCCCATCCGCGCTCCATCCATTCTTTATAGTGGTCGTACCCCGCGACGTTCACGCCATAGGAGCCGGTCACATCCAACGACCAATGGCCGTCGAGATCGCGCAGCTTCGGGCCCTCGGATGCCGTCACCACGGAGCAGAGTTCGAACTTCTCCCGCATCACGCGAGCGAAGGGAAAGGGTACGCGTCCGGCATCGGTGAAACGCAAGTCGGACAGTCCCTCGCGAATCGTGTTGCCCCAGGCAATCGACTGAGGATAGCGCTCTTTGAAGTAGTCGGCGAGTTGATCCAAGGCCTTCCGCCGTCGGACGACGATGGCGTCATCCGCGCCGTCGGCTTTGAAGAAGTCGTCGCCAAGGTAGTCGTTCCGATTGACCCAAGCGGCGAGCAGTCGAGAGAGCGCCGGTGTGAAGGACCGGGCTCTGAGCGTCAAGAGGGTTCGGACCTGCGCCGCAAGCCTTCGCATGCCCCACCATCCGGCCAGTGCCGCCAGCGAGGACACCAGTGCGACATCCCAGCTGAACCGGCAAATCTCCAAGGCATTCAGCCCCGTGCACGAGGCCACGCGTTGCCAGGTGTCTTCGAACATCGGGAACTCCTTTCTTTGGTCGCCGGAGGCCGCCCGCTTGATCCGGGCGCCTTGTCAGACGACGACCGCTTCTTCATCGGGGAACAGGGTCAGTCCATCGTCGTCCGCGAATCGTGCCCACTTGAGGCTGGACATGGTATCGGCCCATCGCAGTAACTCGAGACTGCCGTCATAGTGTTCGACCAAGGCGCTGCAGCTCTCGACCCAATCCCCGCAGTTGCAGTAGATGAGGTTGTTCAACCGTGAAATCTCCGGACGGTGGATGTGCCCGCAGACCACGCCGTCGACGCCGCGCCTCGCGCTTTCATAGGCGACTGCCTGCTCGAAGTTGCTGATGTACTGCACTGCGTTCTTGACTTTGTGCTTGAGAAAACCTGCCAGCGACCAGTACGGCAAGTTCAGCCTCCGGCGGACGCCGTGGACCAGGTAATTCGCTTTCAACAGGTTGTCGTACAACCTGGTGCCCAGGATCGCCATGGCCCGGGAGCACCGCACGACGCTGTCAAATTTGTCGCCATGCGTCACCAAGAGGCGTCGACCGTCTGCATTGGTATGGATGGCCTCTTCGACGATATGGACGTTGCCGAAAACCATGTCGTGAAAGTCGCGAAGCAGTTCGTCGTGGTTACCGGGCACGTACACCACTTTCGTTCCGTGTTTGGCCTTTCCGAGAATGGTGCGGACGACATTGTTGTGTGATTGCGGCCAGTAGAGCCGCTTGCGCATCTCCCAGACGTCGATGATGTCGCCGACGAGATACAGATGATCGGAATGCACGGAACGGAGAAAATCGAGCAGGTGGTCGGCGCTGCAACCACGAAAACCCAAATGAATGTCGGAAATCCAGACGGTACGAAATGAGAGGACGTGATCCTGACGCGGTTTAGTCACGCTCCCCTTCTCCAGTGCACTGCGCGACTTTCACGTTCGACATGGCTCAAGCGTACAAAGGCCGTGTTTCATGGCGATTACATTTCGGGCAACTTTACGTGAAGAAATGGTGGGATTTATGCGACGGAATTATGGATGCGTAACAGCAATGCCGTTCGAGGTGAGGACACGTGTTCTCAGGGGTACCACATTGCGACAATTTGTCGGCGTGCCTGGGTGACGCTGAGTCTCCGTCGGTTAAGATCATGTTACGGCCTGTATTCGTCGTTGACCGCTCGAATCAAGCACTTCACAATCCTCGTTGGGCAGCGATCCGAACGTCCGGTCCAGTGTCGGCTCATTCTGTTGTCTGAATGTCCACATGCGAAAAGCGGTCAGGTTAGTGCTTTTACCCGGTCTCGATGGGACCGATGTCTTCTACCGTCCCTTGCTGGCCACGTTGCCAAGCTGGATCGATCCAGTGGTTATCCAATTTCCAACGACGGGTGCGAACGAATATCCGGATCTCGTCAGGCTGGTCCGAAGTGCCCTGTCGAATACGCCCCGCTGCTATGTCTTGGGCTGGTCCTTCGCCGGACCGCTGGCGTTGATGGTGGGAGCAGCCGAACCGGAACGGATCCAAGGAGTCATTCTCGCTTCGACCTTCGTTCGACCGCCCCGTCGGCTCTATGCCAGGCTGCGGTGGGGCGCCCTCGCGCCCATCATCCATATGATTCGCGCCTGCCGAAGAGTCCCGATTTGGTTTTTTCGGCCGTCGACCGATCGAGCCCGTCAGGATAAGACTGAGACCTGGAAGCGGGTGCCTTCTGGCGCGGTGGCGGCGCGGATCAGAGCGTTGCTCAGAGTCGATGCTCGCGGGTTGTTGCGTGACTCCCCCCATCGCGTGTTATGCCTGGCGGGCTGCGACGACGGCGTTGTGCCTCAGCACAATGTTGAGGACATTCTGTCGGTGCGGCCGACTGCTCAGGTCCGTGTCATTGAAGGCGGACATTTCGCGATGTACACGAATCCAAAGGCGGCGGTTCAGGCGATTGCAGAATTCTTGGGGAACGGGTAGAGAGAACCGGAAAAGAAGCGCACGCGATAGAACTCGTTGGGTGTTCCCCCGGTCACCGTGTCACGGCTAGATGGCCGCGTCGGTTCACTTGATAACAGGCCTCGGTCTGATCGAAGCAGAGCGGGTGTTCCTCGCCATACGATATGGCGGTGACTCGCTGTGCGGGGATGCCGAGTTCCATCAGATAGCTGCGAACGGCCAAGGCTCGCTTTTCTCCGAGGACAAGATTGTAGGCGGCGCTCCCCCGTTCGTCGCAGTGACCTTCGATCCGCAGTGTGGTGTCGGCATGATTCAGCAACCACTCCGCATCAACGTCAAGCGTGCTCATGCCGGTTTCGGTGAGAGTTGCGCTGTCGTAGGGGAAATAGACGTCCCGCAACCCCGCCGCAACGGCGTGCCACGGCTCGAGACGGCGCTCCTGCATGCGATGCGCAGCCGTGGCAGGATCGATATCGGCCAGAGATTCCGGCGTGATCCGTTCGAATCTCCGGAGGGGTGTGTCCTGCGCCATCGCGTTCGAAATCGACCGATCGCTTCCTTCCTCCGAGTACGTGACGCGCTGGGCACAGCCCTGGCTCCAGGCCAGGACGGCGACGGTGGCAAGTATGTATATCCAATGTGAAGCCATGGGAGTTCATCCGAGGGCGCTGCTGAACCGTTATGTCGACCCAGCCTTACGGGATTCTCAAGGTGGTGTTAAATGTTGTTTACAACCAGGGCAAGGACATGAAACGACTTATCGCGATGGTTGCGCTGTGCACTATGGTCGGGCCGGTTTCCGTTGGGGTCGCCCAACGTGACGAAATGCCGCCAGGGTATCCCCAGTCGATTGAAGCTGGTTTGCAAGCGTTGCTCAATCGGTTGCGGCACGAGAAGCCGTCGACGGAGTTATTGGTGAAAGTGTCATCGACCTATTTCGATTTGGCCGACGACTTGCTGGTGGATGAGAGCAAGCGGCGTGAGGCCTATGAGGCGGGAGCGAAAGCCGCTGAGGAAGCGCTCAAGCTGGATGACACGATCGCCGATGCGCATTTCTTCCATGCCGTAAATCTGGGCAGCGCCGAGCGGCTGAAGGGCCTCACGAACGCGGCAATGGTCGTCAGAGAACTGAAGCATTGTGCGCAGCGGGCGATCGAGCTCAACCCTCGGCATGCGCAGGCCCTGCAGTTCATGGGCGGTCTCCTGATCGAGCTGCCCTGGTTTCTCGGCGGCGACGAGAAAAAAGCGCAGGAATATCTCGAGCGGGCCGTTTCAGCGGATACGAACTATACGAACGCCCATCTCCTGCTGGCTAAGCTCTATCGAAAGCAAGGCCGCATCGAGGAAGCAACACAACATCTTGATGCCGTGATCCTTGCCGGGCGGCCCCATTATCGGTACACGTGGGAACGGAAGTACAAGCTCGAAGCGGAGCGGCTGCGGCAAGAAGTGGCACCCTAATGCTGTCGGGTCACAAGATGTGTCTTCTCGCCTGCCTGCTCGTGCTCCTCTGGGTCCCTGAGGCGTTGGCTCTGGAAGACCGGGAAGCCGATCTCGTGTCCATTAAGACGGTCTTGGATGATCCCCAGCACTTCAATCTTCACCGCGTACGGTTTGAGGGAAAATCGTCGAACTGAGAGTATTGCCATACGCCTCGGGTTGCGGGGCATTCGACGGATATGTGTTGCAACTGGAGGACGACACCGGACGCTTCGAAATATTCGACGCTAGCGGATGCGATGAGAACGGCGCTCGGTTTCCCCCTCTGCTGATGTTGCAGCCGGATATGGCCAGACCCGGTGATCGCGTCACGTTGGCCGTGTCGGTCGTGCATCCAACCATACCGCCAGGTATTCGGCCTCACGGGCGACTGGAGTGGATCAAACGGTTGCCGGAAATCCGCAAATAGGAGTCGTCCAGTCCGCCAATGTAATACCCTGTTTCCCGCAGAAATGGCTGCTTCACCGTTGTAACGCAGGTCAAAAGCTCTCGAGCCTGCTCGACTCTTACACGGTCTTCGAGATCGGCACCGCGCGACGTTCTATCGGATGCTCACATCTTTAATGTGATCGTTACGCGTTATTGAGGCGGGACAGATCGTGCGGTAACGAACCAATGCGAGAGTGCCCTCGGTTAGGATCCTAACACCATCACAACTTGTGCCGTCACATGCTGCACCTCGTCGTAATGGAGAGGATGCCATGCTACGGTTGTGCGCAAAACCATCCGGTGCAGCGTCGCGTCGCTGCATAACTCGCCGCTCTCGGTGGTATCGGGAGTCGTGCGACTGATTACAAAGGAGACAGTGATGAAGAAGCTGAAACAGCAGGTTTCGAAATGGAGCGTGGCGGCGAGTAAGGTCGGTTTGGCCGCGGCGATGCTGGCGATCCCGGCGCTACCGGTGCTAGCCGACGACGAAGATTCTCACGATTACGGCGCGAGGGTTGAGCAGCGATTGAAGAACAGCTCCATGCATTGGTTTGGAATTCAGGGGCCGTTGGATGCTTCGGCGTCCGCGACAACCGGGGATTACCGAACGCCGGAACAGAAGGCTCAGGACCAGGTGTCGCTGGCTCACAGTCTGAAAGCCGAATATGTCACACGCAATGTCGGGAACGCTGCCGACATGTTCGCCTTCTGGCCGAACGACGACAACCCGACTCACCTTATCTTTTGTATCGAGGGTGGGCGCCAAGACCTTGGGACGTTCCTCCCGGGTGGACTGGTGAAGAAGTTTAATCCGAGCGTGCAGAGTGTTGCGTTAGCTGACGGTGCTGTTCAAACGATTCTCCGCGGCATGACCGCGTGCGACGGCATTCGTCGGACCCCTTGGGGAACCATTCTGGCCACCGAGGAAACGTCGAACGGCGGAGCCTATGAGATCATTCGTCCCTTGCAGCAGCTGAATCACACGATTACCGACCGCGCGCTGGGGACCGTCGTGGATCAGAATGGTCTTGCCTCTCTCGCGATCGCCAAGCGGACGGCGTTGCCGACGATGGCCTGGGAAGGGTTGGCGGTGTTGCCCTCCGGAGTCGTGATCGCTGGAGACGAATTGCGACCCGGTACCGGAACACCGGATGTCGACGGAGGTGCAATCTTCAAGTTTATTCCCACCGTTCCTCGGACGGCTCAGGGGCTGGTCTCGAACTTGACGGAGTCACCCCTGACAGCCGGGAATGTGTATGCGTTGCGGATGAGCTGCACGACCGGCGTCCAATATGGTCAGGGTTGTGAAATCGGGAGCGGAGCTTGGATCGCCGTGGCGGCGGCGACTGCGCGTGCCGATGCCGATAAATTGGGTGCCACCGGCTACTACCGGCCGGAGGACTTGGAACAGGACCAGGAGTATAAGGGCGAAGGAGTCCGATTCTGCTGGACCAACACGGGGGAGAGCGACATTGCCAACTATGGCGAAGTTCTCTGCGGAGTCGATCGTGCACCGTTGGTCGCCGATCCCAATCAGCAGACTGTGACGGCCAATCGGTTTGTGGAAGGAGATGCCGATTTCAATCAGCCGGACAACTTTGCATTTCAGCCGAAGACCGGCATCCACTATGTGATCGAAGATAATCCCAACGGCGATATCTTTGCCTGTCTGCCGGACGGTGCCGATCGGGATATCAAGACTGACGGATGCGTGAAAATCCTCTCGGTCAAGGATTCTTCAGCGGAGCCGACGGGTTTCAAGTTCACAGCCGATGGACGGACGGCCTATCTTGCCATCCAACACTCCAATGATGGCAAGATGCCGAAGTTCGATGACTATGCGACGGACGACATCATCAAGATCAGTGGGTTCAAGATCCCACATCGCTTCGAACGATAGGCCTGTCGGTCACTGTGCGCGCCCGTCAATCGGGCGCGCACATCCACTCTCCCGCGAAGCAGCGACCATCACTTTACCGGCAGTCGACGAGCTGCCATGAATAATTGTCGTGACCGCATTCGAGACGGGATACCCCTCTTAGCGTATCTTCAGCAGGCGGTGTTTGCTATCGAAGTGGCGCTTGTCGGCGCTTCCACCGGTCGCTGCCGAAAATAGGAGTGCGAGGCCGTTTCGTCGGGGCTGCGGGCCGAGAAGTGCGATGAAAGAGAATCTTGCCGTCGGTAAGGTCGCCGCAATGGATGCACCGGTAGGCCACGGCTCGCATCCCGCCATCCAACATGGTCTCCAGAACCCTTAGCCCGGCACAGCGCCCGCATTGCATGCTACCCTCCTTAGTCCATATCAGGGAGACAAAGACGTTCACGTCGTGTGTGGCCGCTTGCGACGAGGCCCGCTCGTTCATTCAAGGCCTGACAGGAGACGCACAGCACGGCGGACGGCTGGACTCGCAGTCGGGCAAATGGAATATCCTCTCCGCAACGGATGCAGAGCCCGTAGGCGTTATGCTCCATGTGGGCCAACGCGTTCTCGATGTCCCGCAGTTGTTCCCGGAGTCGCGCCTTCCCGATCAAGGTCAGCTCCTGCTCTCGATCCATCGAGGCTTGATCCATCACGTCCGAGAGGAGTCCTCCGCCCGTTCTTCTCACGTCGTCGAGCGTCATGCGTCGACGCAACATCGCCTGCTGACGCTTCAATTCGATCCACAGCTTCATGTAGAGAGTCTGATTCTTCCGTGACAGCCCTGAGCGAAACCGCGGCTTCGCTTCAATGATATCGTTCGAGAGCATTTGGGAGTACAGCATGGGCGCCTCCTTTCGTCCTGGCTACGGCTGCTTTCTTAGCAGGTAGGTGGCACACCCAATTCATGGGAGGGTCAAGTTTCAGTAACGACGGGTGGCAGGTTGGCGCGGTTGTTGAACTGGGGGCTCGAGTGAAAAAAGTTAACGAATCTGTAACAACGGCTTGTCGCGGATGTAATCAGGGTGGGGGACGATGTGTTGTGATTTACTGTTGTCCTCTCAGACGGTTCCTCTGCGTGTTCCTCCTTCTCGTTCTGGCTGCAGCCGGCTGTACGAGCCCTCATCAGTACATCGAGATCACGTGCGCGAAGTTGGCAGGGGATACGATGGTGGATCGAGAGGCGGCGATTCAGTGTCAAACGTTCAAGCAAACGGAAGCGGCGACAGCAGCCTATAACGAAGCCACGTTGCTGCTGAGATCGTATCGAGCTTGCCTGGAAAAGTACGAGGCGACACCGGCGCGGGCCAAGGAATACTGCGCGCAGTATCCCAAGGCGTTGCAGGATATCGGCCTGCAAGTGAAGGAGCCGATCGAGCCTGCCGCCACGAGCGCAGCTCGGAGAGATAGTCCGTCGACGAGACGTTAATCCCTGTCTTCCCTCACACAGGTTCGATTGCTTCCGTGAGGGGCGTATCGCCCCACACTCCTTCCTCTTCGATCGGATCAGTGGTGACGACGCCGATACGATTTCGCAGGATTACGCCGTCCATCAAATCTCCGCAGATCACGCAACGCCACCCGACGGCGTGAATGTCCACGTCCCGGAACTCTTCGGAGATGACGAGTCCACCGCATCGCCAGCATCCGGTCGTCGCCATGAACCACCTCCTTGCTCGCAAGAAATTGTCGGTGGACACCACAATGTACGCACCACGGTAACAGCGTGGCGTTACGAACAAAGAAATCTGAGGTTAAGAACACGCAAAGTGTCTTGCCGTGTGGGACAGGGAGTAGTGGGAGCGGATCGATTGCTCAATGGATTGCGACATGTCGGTACCGTCTTTCCCAACATGGAGAAAGACGTACTTAAGGTGAACACATAGTCAGCAGAACATTTGGTAACAGGGCGACTGTAATGTCGTGCTGATAAGATCTAGACCTCGACCGATACGATCCAACATAGAGGAGTTCAAGGTGAAACGGTTGCTCCAGAGTTCGAGAGGAATACTCGCCGGCGTACTCTCAATGCTATTGGAGATCTTGGCGCCGAATCCGGCTACCGCGGCTCTTGTCACTTATTCGTTTGAGGGCACATTGCTGCAAATTGATGCTCCACTTTCGGGTATTTGGAGTGCCGGACAGGCCTTTTCGGGGTACTGCTCTTTTGAATCGAGCACGGGGGATTCCATTGCTCTTTCAGGTATGGAAGCACTGTATGAGCGATCCCTCAGGATATCCGAGCTATGATCGGTTCCTACCATATCACCAGTGGGGTCCCGGCGCAGATTGGCGGGCTGGGAAGCATTCGGATCAACAACAATGGTATTGCAGCTCTTGATTATTATCGCGTCGATATCATGACGTACGGAG
The DNA here is from genome assembly GCA_964481215.1 of uncultured Nitrospira sp. Lineage (GTDB taxonomy): Bacteria > Nitrospirota > Nitrospiria > Nitrospirales > Nitrospiraceae > RSF151. The sequence goes on from CAYZTJ010000004.1 coordinate 64,777, forward strand.
CACCCATCGGGTCCCTAATGCCCCTACTTGCTCTTGTCGATTTAACTGACCAGGCTGGCACGGCCTTGACCAGCAAGGCCCTCACCTCGGAGCCTCCCGTACTGTCGGCCTTTGCTCACCGAACCATGACTTTCCAGTTCTCAGGTTTCAATCCAGGTAGCGGTGAGTTCCTTCAAGCCAATGCTGTAGGACAGCTTACGTCATTGGCCGCCGTTCCCATACCCGCTGGGGCAGTACTGTTCGGATGGGGACTTATCGGCCTGACGGGGTATCGGCGACGGAATTCCCGCAGTCAGAGTGGATTCTAGGGCCGGTTTCTCTCGGGTTTGGATTTGGTGTCCATCAGAGGTCTGCAGTCTAGGCGGTTCCACTGCTGGATCTTCTCCTGCTGATCGAACATGATGATGTAAGAAGCGCACTCAGTTTCTTTTCCTTGAAAGTCGTATTCCCACACCTGTCCGCCCTGCTTCGTCCGCTTCAGCCGTTGCGGGTAGCCGAACTTGGTGATGAGCTCCTCCTGTGTCGCCTGCTCCAATGAATCTTCCAGGTATTCGACTCGATAGGGTGAGGAGCAGGCCTGGAGCAGCGCCAACAAGCCGACGAGGCTGACGATGAAGGGGACGCAGCGCGACGGTTTCTCCATGCCGTCGAGGATGCCGAAAATCTCGGCCCAATTCAAGCTGTCGTGATCGGTTGGCCAGGCCAATCCAGTGACGGATCGGCATAGGGAGGATCCGTGAAGGGAGGCTGCGCCGTATCGCACAGCCTTGACAGAATCGCGAAGCGAGCCGTCTCGGAAAGCTGATGGCGATCAGCGCGTGATCCTTCGAGCGGCTCGGCAAAATGCAGTTCCAGCAGGATCGTGGGCTGGCTCATGACCCGCCACATCGAGGCCACGAGCGATTGATCTCCGACGAAGGCGGCAATGTCCGTCACCCGGCCGAAGGAGTTTCTGAACCGGAGTGCGACGGGCCAGACGATCGCCTCGCCACTGACGGCAGGCTCAAGCAAGCCTGAATGGAAGTGCAGCACGGAGCGCCCATTCGACGTGGTGCCTTCCGGAAAGACGGCCACGCATTGTCCACGAGCCAAGGCCGTACGGACTGACCGGTTCGCGCGCACCAATTGCCGAGGACGGTCTCGATCGAGAAATATCGTTCCGGTCTTTGCGGCAAGCCAACCGATGATCGGCCAATTTCTCACTTCGGATTTAGCGACGAAGCGGACCCGCTTGACGGCGTTGATGGCGAGAATATCGATCCACGAAACGTGATTCGCGACGATCAGGATCGAAGAAGTCCATTGAGTTGGGATCTCGCCGGTCACCCGAACACGCACGTTGAGGAAACGCAGCGCGTCATGGCACCAGCGGGAAATCACGCGGTCCCGGTCACTGGGTTTCATATAGGGAAACAGGACCGCCACGGTCATGACGCCCTTGGCGATGTGCCGGAGGAGCTGGAGTCCACGAACGAGTGCCGTCAGGCTGCGGTGGATTCGGTCAAACATGGTCGCCCCATGAAATGGCGCGCATAGCGCGGATTCATCTGTGCCAGCGGCAGCAGCATCAGTAGGTCCGCCGAATTAAATTCGCGATCCCAGGCAGGGTCCCCGCATACGTACGCGCCGAGCCGCACATACCCTTTGATGAGCGGCGGCAGGGGTGTCCGGAGGCTAGAGGGACGGTCTGCGAGAGGGAAGGGATGCCTGGGATATACACGCCAGTGGTCTGGGCTGAGGGCGCGTCCTTTCAACCCATGATAGGTCGACCTGGCGATTTCGCCGCCGTCATCGAGCTGGATGCTCGCGCAACCCATCAGATACTCCAGTCCTCGGGCCATCATGAACTGGGCCAATCCGGCCCATAGGAGTGTAATGACGGGTCCCTGGCGATAGCCTTGCCGAATACAAGAGCGGCCGACTTCGACCAGATGCGGGAACAGCGGCTTCAAGTTGCGCAGATCGAATTCCGATTCGGAATAAAACGAGCCGCACTCCCGGGCTTTCCCATGCGTGAGGATGCGATAGGTTCCCACGACTTCTTCACGGTCCGAATCCCGCACGATCAGGTGGTCGCAGAATTCGTCGAACTCGTCGCGATCGATTCCTACATCCTTTGACTCAAGGCGGGCCCCGCACTCCAGAGCGAAGACCTCGTAGCGGAGTCGCTGGGCGGCGTAGATCTCATCATTGGTTTTGGCGAGCGACACTGAAAGGTTCGTCGCCGGCATAGTCAGTTGCTCGCGGTGCTGGTCCATGGGCTCCTCCTTTCAAGGGATCGAGACCTCTAGGAAAGAGCGTGGCAAGCCTCTGTAACTGGCAGGTAAACTCTCGATGTTCTCGGTGTAAACTCTCGAGGCGTCTCTACTGGTAAGGGTTGGTGCCGGATGCGGAAGTTCGTCCGCATTCGGAGGCAGATGCAGCCGGATGTTGCCAGCTATCGAAGGTTAGATGGCGGACTGATGCTCCTTGAGCTTGTAGCCGAGCGATTTCACCGACAGGATCACATCGTTCAAGACAGGCAGCTTCTGCTTAATTCTCCGAACGTGGACGTCCACGGTTCTCGTTGTTCCGTGATAATCGTATCCCCATACGCTGTTCAACAGCACATCGCGGGTCAGGACCCGCCCGGCATTCCGCAGCAAGTGCTCCAACAGCCCGAACTCTTTAGCCGTCAAACTCACCTCACGACCGTTGATCGTTACTTCATGGCGGGAGAGATCGAGACTGAGGGAGCCATAGCGATAGACGGCGACTTCACGTTCGGTAGATCGGTCGAGCCTGCGAAGCAGCGCCTTGACGCGGGCCACGAGTCCCCGAGGGCTGAATGGTTTTGTGACATAATCATCGGCCCCCAGCTCGAGGCCGACGACGGTGTCGGATTCCTCGGTTTTTGCGGTCAGCATGATAATCGGCAGCATGGCGGTTTGAGGGGCTAAGCGGACTTTCTTGCAAACCTCCAGTCCGTCGATCTCTGGGAGCATCAAGTCCAAGATTACGAGGTCTGGGTGCTCAGAACGGATTTGACGCAGCGCTTCGATGCCGTTCGACGCCGTAAGAGTCCTGAACCCTTCCTTCTCGAGGTACAACTTGACCAATTGAAGAATATCCCGTTCATCTTCAACGATCAGAACTTTCTTACTCGTAGTCACCATGGTCTCTCCTCTTAAGAGCTGGGTCACGTCGAGGGATCATCTTTTGCAGACATTATCCAAACCAAAGCTGCGAAGGCGTTACGGATTTGTTAACCCGCTGTAAACTTACGAGTCTGGTGGTCGGGAAATGGATAAGTCAAAGTGTTCTAGCCGAAGACTGAGGTTTTACGAAGGAAGCTCGGCGAGCCGGAGGGTGTAGAGGTAGTGGTAGAGCCCACGGCGCTCCATGAGTTCCGCGTGGGTGCCGCTTTCGGCGAGGCGACCCTGGTTGA